>JBGSTO010000581.1:0-8888 GCA_041736465.1 Anaerolineales bacterium
AACCTGGCTGGCGACAAGCTCAGGCAGCTCGCGGGCGCTGCGGCAGGCAATGATGCGCCAATCGTCCAGGCAGCGCTGCACCAGGCTGAGCGCCTGGGGCCGGTCGCTTACCAGTATCGCCAGAGATTGCCCGGCGGAGGCCGTACGGCGATCCCGCCGGGCGGAAGCAGGCGTCTCCCCGGTGAGCGCCGGCACAGCCATCAGGTTTTCGTCGGCTGCCGCCTGGGGAGGAATGGTGAAATAGATCGTCGTTCCCTGTCCTAATACGCTTTCCAGCCACATGCGCCCGCCGTGCAGCTCGACGAAGCGCCGGCTGATCGAAAGACCCAGCCCTGAGCCTTCTCGGCGGCGCCAGGTTTCCAGGCCCACCTGGCGGAATTCATCGAACACTTTCGGCTGGTCTTCCGGTGCGATGCCCTCGCCGGTATCCTCCACCGCCACCTGCACCTCGCCGCCAGCCCCCTGCAAACGGATCACCACCCCGCCCTGATCGGTAAAACGCAGGCTGTTGTTCACCAGGTTGAGCAGCACCTGGCGCAGGCGGGTCACGTCGGCAAACGCTTCCGGCAGGTCTGGGGCTGCCTGCACCCGCAGGTACAATCCCTTGCGGGTGAACGCCGGCTCGATCAAGGCGCACACCTCGTCGACCACTGCCCGCAAGTCGATGCGCTGGCGAAAGATGCTCATCTGGTGGGCATCCACTTGACCCATCGCCAGGATATCGTTGATCAGACCCAAAAGGTGCGTGCTGGAGCGGTAGATTTCCTCAGCGTCTTCGTACAGCCCGGGAGGCCAGGCGGAACGCGAGGCGTATGTCTCCGGCGCATTGACCATCAAGTCTGAGAATCCCAGGATGAAATTGAGCGGCGAGCGCAGCTCGTGGGAAACCGCCAGGATGAACTGGTCACGATCCTGGCGGGCGTCTTCGGCTCGCCGGCGAGCCTGCTCGATGGCCTGGTTGAGACGCTCCAGCGTGTAATTAGCCTGGTTTTGTTCTTTGAGCATGCGGGTGATCTCGGCGCGGTGCTGGCGAGTTTCTTCCAGCAGGCTGCGCGCCGTGCGGTAGTGATATGAAGAAGAAGATATCGCCGAGAGCAGGTTGTTCGCCAGCCCCCAACCAAAGGCGGCGCTGAAAACACTGCTGAATGAGGCTGCCAGGGCGTAGGATGCCGGCAGAGCGGGGATGAAGGGCATCCAACCGCCGAACATGCGGGCAGTGCTGAGCAGCAGCGCCAGCAGCAAGGCTCCCGCCGCGCCCGCCGAACCCATAGTGACGATGGCAATCAGCGGCAGGGCTGCCAGCAGCAGCGAGATCTCCGGACGCCCGTACAGGGCATAGGCCAGCCAGATGCAGGCTGCCAGGCCTGTGATCCAAATCACCTGCGAAACCATGTAGCGCCGCTCTACCCAGTACAGCGTCAGGGCAGAAACCGCCAGCATCAGCAGGGTAACTGCCCACAGGCTCGGGCTGAAGATATGCGGCCAGGCCAGAGTCGCCAGCATATGCCAGCCGATATACAATCCGGTAATGGTCAACTGCAGGCTGCGAGCGGTCGAGCGCAGCAGCTCGCGCGATTCCGGGTCGCGCTGCAGCCAGGCGCGCAGCAGATGCCCCGCGTGGAAAGATTTCATGCGACCCGATTCCGGCGTAAGAGCATGGCTGGCTTGATTTTAATCCTTTTTCATCTGATTGACAGGAACATCGAAGAAGTATACACTTTAATAAGTTCACCCCAGGAGGAAAAAATGGCAGACAAACCTCGACCACAAGATGGAGAACCAGAGGAGCTTTCGGCTGAAGACACCCTCAAACGCACTCGCCCCGCCTCCGGCGGCCCGGTGCGACCGGTTGGCTCCGGAGGAAAGGTGCGACCGGTTGGTACTGGAGAAACGGTGCGACCAACGGTGGCGCCCCTTCCCAGGTTCATTGCCGAGCACACACTGGCAGCGGATGAAACGCTCAGCCACCTGGCGCTGAAATACTACGGGCACGCCACGCCGCCCTACTGGAAGCTGATCTACGAAGCCAACAAAGACCTGATCGGCGACAACCCCAACCGGGTGCGCCCGGGATCGGTGTTGAAAATACCTGCTTTACCTGAAAACATGAAGTGATGGCGATGAAAAAATTAAGTGTGATATGCCTCCTGTTGGCAGCCCTGCTGGCAGGCTGCAGTTTGATTCCCTCAGGCGAAGTGACAGCCGTTTCCCCCACCCAGGCAGCGGACATGGCCGCGGGCAGCGGGGTGGGATCGGGCAGCAGCCAGTCGGCCCGCCACCACGCTCCCGTACCCGAGCCATATCTGAGCATGTCAGCCCCACAGATTGCAGAGGGTGCGCTGGAACGTGGCAGCGAAACCTATACGCAGCACTGCGCTTCCTGCCACGGCGACGGCGGCATGGGGGATGGTCCCGCCGGGCAGGTTTTAGATCCGGTCGCGGCGCCGGTCGCCCATACCAGCACACGCATGACCGACGGCTATCTGTTCTGGCGGGTGACTGAGGGCGGCGCAGTTTTCTCCAGCGCCATGCCCGCCTGGAAAGAGACGCTCACCGAGCAGCAGATTTGGGAGGTGCTCGCTTACCTGCGCGCCCTGGGCAGCGGGCAAGTGACGCCGCAAGCATCGACCGGCGGCGAGGCGCTGCAGCCTGGCCTCGAGGCCCAGCAGCAAGCTGAAACATTAGCAAAAGCCGTGGCACAAAGCATCATCAGCCAGGAGGAAGCTGACAACTTCATCCTGGTGCACACGCTGCTTGAGGAGCGCATGGCTCTGACGACTGCGGCGCCCGGTGAAACGATGGATGCCCGCCAGGCAGCCATCTTCGAGGCTCTGCTCGCCGAGAGTGTGCTGACTCAGGAGCAGGTGGATTTGTTCAACCAGGCCCACCAGAAGTTGATGGATGCCGGGTTAGAACCGTAGCCAAGATAGCTCCCATTTCCCTCCCCAAAACTCCCGATTTTTGGGGAGGGCAGGGAGGGGTTACTCCTGCGCAGCAAAAATGGCGTTGCCCAACAGCCGGAACATGTTTTCCGGATGGCCGCGGAAGGTGACGTCCAGGCCAATCAGGGCGACATCCCGCGCCTCCAGGTGCGAATGGATGACCGCCGGCATTCCGGCGGCGCCGCTGCTCTGCCAGCCGGGCCAATACCCGCTCAGCAAGAAATCACCGGTGGCGTAGGAGACAGCCACGTTTTCGTTCTCGCCCAGGGCGGTGAACCAGACGGGTGAGTTGACGAAAGCATACTCCTGGGCTTTGAACCCGACTGCCAGCGGTTCGTGCTGAGCCATCTCCAGGTGTACGATGGCGTTGCCGCTGCCGCGCGAAGCCACCGCGCTGGTCAAGCCTGCGCCTTGCGCAAAACTGATGCCTGCTGCGCCCAGACCCAGGTAATCGCCGCCGCTGGCGAAGAAGCTGCTAAGCGATTTTCTTGCCGGGGTGGCTAAACCGCTCCAACCCAGGTCGCTGTTCACCAGGATGTCATAGCCGCTGATCGCACCGGCGTTCAGCTCGATGATCCCCAGGGAATCGTAGTCGAAGCCCATCACCTCCAGAGCATGCGCCAGGCCTTCATCGCCGCTGATGGCGATAGCAGGCAGGTGCAGCGGCAGCAAATCCGCCGGATTTTCCTGCAGGGCAATCACCTGCAGGGCAAACTCGTTTGTCAGCCGGCTTGCCAGCACAGGATCGTTAGAGATGATCAACGTCCCCTCACCAAACGACCTGCCGCCATCCTCGAACGGCGCCGCAGCCCGGTAAACGACATCGCCGTTCGCCAGCAGCGCGTTGACTGCCTGGAAAGCCTGCAGATTGACCGGTTCGAAGGCGTATGCCGCAGCCTCCCCCGGTGGCAATGAGCCTGAGGGCGGCTCGGCGGCTTTCACCGCCACGCTGGACGCCTCAAAGAACTCCTCCACCACCACGCCGTGTACACCCCACAGCAGCAAGTTGCTCCACACCGCCGGCGGCGAATAGAAGGTGAGACCGGAGATATCTGAGAGATCCAGACCGGCTTCCAGGATGGTATTTGCCAGACCTCGCTTGGGCTGGTTCATCCAGATGATGTAGCTGCCGGCGGGGTAGCTCACCCCGTCCAATATGAAGCCCTGAACGGCCTGCTCCACCTGAACGTCGTTGAACAGCAAGAAATCCACCAGCCGGGCGACCTGGTGCTGGCTGTACTGTGTATCCGCGGGCAGAATATAGGCGGCGGGGAAATCTTTCACCGTCAGCTCGTTGTACTGGTCAAACTGCGTCTCGGTCAGCAGCTCGTCCGGGATGAGAAGTTGGGGCAGATCCAGGAAACCTCTACGGAAGATTTCGATCTGGTCGTGGATCATGGCTTCCTGGTTCACGACAACGAATTTCAGCGCTCCCCACACAGCGGCGAAATGCGCATCCACACCGCGCTCGTCCTGGTAAGCCGTTTCCAGGGTGTGCCCGTAGCCGCCGTGGAACATACCGTACATGGGGGTGTAGGTGGGAGGCCAGTCGTCCCAGCCCAGGTCGTCGTCGCGGAAGGGAATCTGCGCCAGGAAACCGGTTTGCGCCAGCAGCTCTGCTTCCATCGCCAGGGCTTCATAATAAGCCCATTTGATGTACAGATCGTATTCGTAGTTGGGATTGTGCGGCGGCGTGCAGGGTTCGATCAGCATCGGGTAGTAGAAGCCGTGCAGGTCCAAAACGACCATCGGATTCCACTCGGTCATGATCTTGACCATGGCATGCGTCTCGGGCTGCGACTGGGTGATGAAATCGCGATTCAGGTCGAAGCTGTTGGCATTGCTGCGCGTGCCCAGCACGCGCCCGTCCGGGTTGGCGACCACGTTGACCAGCAGGATGACCTTCTCCAGGATGGCTTGCACCTCGGGTGTGTCCTCGAATGCCGGGGTCTCGATCAGGCGTAGGGCGGCATCCACGCCGGGATACTCATCGCCGTGAATGCTGGCATTGATGAAGACCGGTACCTTGAAATCGCCCAGTTTATCGATCAGCTCCTGCGCTTTTTCCGGGTCTTTGAGCATGGTCTGGCGGATCGCCATGTACTGCCCCAACCTGCCCAGCGCCTGCGGATCGGCAACGGTCACCAGGAACATATTGCGTCCCCCGGCAGACTGCCCGATGACATCCACCTTGACGCGGTTGCTGGTGTTCAGAATCTCGTATAAGCGCGGGGCGATCTCAGCATACAGGATCGAATCATACTGCCGGGAGGGCACCTCCGGCTCGGGCGTCACGATCCACCAGGGTGTCTCGCGGCTGCCGGCTTGCGTGGCATGGGGCGCCAGCAGCAGCGCGGCACAGATCACCAACAGCGCCAGCGCGCCAAAGCGGGTGCGAAGTACCGTATTCATTTGTTCCTCCTGTGCGATCACATACAGCCGCAGCGAATGGATCAAATACCAGGACCGGCCAGTCCTGGTAGAGCCAGACGCGAATCGCCCCCACCGGCGTTCGAACACAGCCACAGCAGCCCATTCTTCATGGCGACCCTGGCTGTGTGTTTATGCTTCGATTATACAGAATATGTTACAGCAAATCAATATCTGTTCAGGAGTCCAGGTCCAGAATCACATCCCGCTCGCCCAGCAGCAGCGCGCCCTGCTCGTCGCTGCCCGGCTGCAGTGCAACCAGCAGCGCGTTAGCTGCCTCCCCGGCGGAGGCAAAGATGCCGTCGGCGCTGGCGGCTAAGTCATCGGGGAAATAGAACTGGGTGGTGAGCAGCTCGCTGCCATCGCGCTTGAGCTTGACGTGGATGTGGCGCGGGCGCGGCTCGTATTCTCCCGGGATAATGGTCAGGAAGCTGTAGCTGCCATCGGCGGCGGTCAGCGCTTCGCCGTAGAACTGGAAGTTGAGGTCGCGCCGGCCGGTGTTGGCGTCGCCGGGATGCAGATAAATACCGTTGTAGTCGGTCTGCCAGATTTCTACCAGCACTCCTTGCATGGGCTGCCCATTGCGGTCGTAGACGCGTCCCTGCAGCAGCAGACGTTCTCCAGCGGGCTTGCCGGCGGCGCCGGACAGTGTAGTCAGGTCATTATCCCGTTCGTCCGGTTTCTGGAGCGGGTAATAGGGACCTTCAGCCTGGGCAGGGGTCAGGTAGGTGACCTGGATTGCGGCGGGGGTCGGGCTGGATGCGGGCGCACCGGCAGCCGGTGATTCAACCACCGCCGGGGTGCTGTCCGGCAGTGTGGCTGAAGCCTGTGTGGGTTGCGCGGGCGCGGTCTGCGTTGGCGCGGTCTGCGTTACCGCGGGTTGGGTTGCTGCAGGGCTTGAGCAGCCCACTGCAGCAACAACCAAAATTAAGGTAATGAAAGCCTTGGGCAGAATACCAGTAATGTACTTTTTCATCCTGTAAACCTCTCCATATGGCGGCGACTGCCGTCTGTGTAAATCACACCGATTATATCTGATACCTCGCGAGCGGCGTCCCTGCGGTGGGATATTCTTCCCAAATACTAACAAACTCCACACCGAATGCTAACAACTTCTGAACAGGCTCCCGGTATGATTTGAGCATAAATTCACAATCTGACCGGTGATGCGGTTTACGGAGGTAGCAATGAAGATCAATTTACGCAACAAACACTTATGGATCGATATCGGGCTGTTTGCCGGTTTCCTGCTGGCCTTTTGGCTGGATCTGACCGGGCTATCGCTGCACCAGTGGCTGGGCGTCGCGCTGGCGGCAATGGCAGTTTACCACCTTCTGCTGCACCAAAAATGGGTGGCGGCGGTCTCCGAGCGATTCTTCGGGCGCACCTCCAGCCAGGCGCGGCGCTTCTATCTGCTGGATGCCCTGCTGATGGCGGGTTTCACGCTCATCTCACTTAGCGGTTTGCTGATCTCGAGCTGGCTGGGCCTGCCGCTGGATGATTTCGATATTTTGCGAGAGATTCACGTGTGGAGCTCGATCTCGACCGCCGCGCTGGTGGTCTGGAAGATCGCCCTGCACAGCGGTTGGATCACCCAGGCGCTGCAGCGCAGCTTCGCCCCACTGCGGGCTGGCGCCGGCCCAGCCACGAGAAACCAACCGGTCAGCAGCGACCGGCGCGCATTCTTAAAGCTGGTGGGGGTGACCGGCGTTGCCACGCTGATCGCGGTCAGCCAGGCGCTGCCGGGGGCGGTGCAGGCGCTGGCGGGAGACTCCGTGCAGGCGGGCAGTGAGAGTGTTGCGCAGCCCTCGTCCCAGAGAACGACGAGCAGCAGCGCCTCATCAAGCGCATGCACAGTGCGCTGCGATAAACGCTGCTCATATCCCGGTCAGTGCCGGCGCTATACCGACAGCAACCAGAACGGGCGCTGCGATTTGGGAGAATGTATGTAGATTCAGGCGCTGACCGCGGCGATGGCGACCTTGAACTGTTCCAGGTGCTCGTCTTCCAGATGGCCGGGAGTGACCTCCAGCGCCCACTGCGCCAGGCGGCGGTAGAAATGCTTGCGCCAGGTGGTGAATGTTTCGGGCAGCGCAGCCAGCAGCGCAGCCGTCTCCTCCTGAGCCAGCGCCAGCTCATCCAGCAGCGCCTGCCGGCTGCCGGAGCGCCTCACCAGCGCGGCGATGCGCTCGTGCATGTTGGGGCGATACTGCAGATAGTCGCTGATCTCGTTGTCGTGCAGCATATCGGCTGCCCAGGACTGATAATCGCGCTCGGTAAGTATGAAGTGCCCGATCAGCTCATTGACCGACCATTCTCCCGGTTTGGGCTGGCGGCCGGCAAGTGATTCATCCAGGCCGGCAGTGACGGCGCTGATCTCCTGGTGCACGCGCGCGTTGAGCTGGCGGACGGTTTCAGCCAGCGCCGCCGAGCTCTCCGGCAATGACGGGATCGGGAAGGAGCTCAGCTCCAGGGGTATGCTGTGCTTCTCGCCGCCCCGGTAGAACTCCACCGGCGGGCGATCGCCGGCTTTCAGGCCTTTTAGAGCGGTGCTGAAGGAGTGCGGTGACTCCAGCGGCACACCGTTCATGCTGACCAGAACATCGCCGTCCTGCAAACCGGCTGCCTGCGCCCCACTGCCCTGCGCCACGCCTGCCAGCAGCACCCCTGCGCTCACCGGCAGGCCTTTTTCCTCTGCAATCTGCGGGGTGAACTCGTTCATATAAATGCCCAGGCGCGGGCGGCGCGCCTGGCGCAGGTCTATGCCATCCAGCAGGAAGGAGTGCAGGTTTTCCAGGGCATCCGGCCACAGCGCTTCCAGGGCGCGGCGGGTGTCCATCCAATGCGCACCATCACCCAACCCCAGATGATCCAGTGAAAGCTGTACGCCGCCTTCCTGATCGGTCAGCGTAATTTGAACCGCCATCAAGCCCGGCTCTTGAAAGCCATCCCAGGTGAAAGCCAGATTGTGGGGCGGATCAACTAATGTGAACGCGCCGGCGGCGTGATAGCCGTCTTCCCACTTCAGGAAGATATGCCCGGCTTTGCGCGCATCCACACTGGATGCGGCGCACAGCCAATCGCGCAGTGCAGTGGCGTGGGTGAAAGCGCGAAAGACCTGTTCGGCAGGCGCGGGGATGAAGCGCTCGAAATGCAGGCTGTCGTTTGCGGACATGGAAACCTCCCGGGAATCGCAGGCTTAATTCCGATTGGGAATTAAGTTTACCACTTAAGATCAGCCAGGTGCGACCGCCGTAGCGGACCAGTTGTGCTCATATCGGAGGGCTGGAGAGGGAACAAAAATGGATCCGATGACGTTGTAATCATGGAGCGAATTTACTCGAACCCAGAATGTAAGCATGATAAAATGTATCCGAATAGCCGAGAATATACTTCTCACCACAGGATCCAGTTAGAAAGGAAATGGAGAACCTATGAGCATTAGAAGACTATCTACACTACTTCGTGTTGCCGCCGTATTAGCGGCTGCGGCGCTGCTGCTGGTCGCCGGGGCGG
>JBGSTO010000154.1:0-5753 GCA_041736465.1 Anaerolineales bacterium
CCGCCTACCCGCTCGTTGAATATCTTCGGCACCGGATAGAAAGCCAGCTCGCTGGGTTTGGTAATCATCACGTCGATCACCCGCATCAGGTAGTTGGTGGCATACACGGCGTGGAAGGTGTTGTCGTGCAGAAAGACGTGCAACCCGTGGGCGGGGGAGCTGCGGATCTGGTCGGTGAACACGCGGGTGTCATCCCAGGTGAAGTGGGTATGGATCATACCCTTTTGGTTTGCCAGTTCTGCCTGCAGCCAATCCCAGTTGTTTTTGTGATCGCCTAAGTTTACGAACAGCGCAACCTTATCTTGCTGGATCAGGGGCAGGCAGTGATCGATAATCGCCTTGAACAATTCGCGCTGCGCCCCTGCCCCGCCCATGGTCAATAACAGGCGGCGCGGCTCGTTGTTGCGCATGCGCTGCAAACGCGCCGCACAATCGACCTCGATATTTTCCACCAGCTCATGGTCGACATGGTGACCGGTATAGAACAGTGCATCTTCCGGCACCGGGTGCATGCGCTTGCCGCTCTCGTCGAAGCCGCGCATGATACGGAAGCCGTAATAACCGGAGGGCGACTGTACGCCGTGCTTGGCGCCTTCGGTCAATTGGAATGCCATGGGCCAATTGTCGAACATCATATCGACCACGTTGGTCATGCCGCCAGCCACGGCGCCCATACAGTTCCACATGTGTGAGGTCAGTATGGGCATGTCTGCCGGCAGGGCGGCGTACAGATTCTTGAATAACTCGCTCATCTTATAATCTTTGACTTCGGTTTTCAAGAAGCGCCAGGGCCAGGTAACGATCCAATTGTTGAACAGGGTATTCAGCCCGGGCAGAGATGGTTCGCCGGTCGTCAATGATTCCCATACGTATTTATCGAACCAGGGGTAGCGCTGGGAAACGCGTGAGTATTTGCTGTAGTTGGTGTTGCACCAGTTGATGACATCGGTTGTGATGCCGGGAATGGCGAGCAGATCCAGCCAGTAAGGGGTAAAACCCATCGCTCTGGCTGCGGAAACACCAGCCATGGCGATGCGGTAGTGACCGAAGCCCATGCGGATCGTACTGATGATCACGCCTTGCTCTTTCTGGAGAGGTGCGCCGTTCTCTTCACGAACGATGTCTTTCAAGCCAAGGATCTCCCCGCCGTAGGGATGATCCCGGACGCTCAGGGTGTACTTTTCATCGGGATCGTAGCTGAACTTTTTCGCCAGCATGGCCTGCCACCGGTCGGCGGCGCGGGTCTGGCTCTCGGTGATGGAGTTGCCGTACACTACATAGCGACCATTGACTTTATTCATGCGGATTTCTCCTTGAGAAGATAGAACTGCATAGATGATTCCTCCGATACCAGCTCAGGCCGGATATGTCCGGACCCATTTTTCCATCTCTGCCAGAACGCGCCGTCCGGTTTCGGGGCAGGTGACGCCGTCGATCGACAACGACAGGCCGCGCGGCGAAAGTGTTTGCATCACCAGATCCAGGTCTGACAGCTCGCAGTAGACGATTATACCTTTACCCGCAGCCTGGATTTTGCGATAAATGTGGACCCAATTGGCAAAGCCTTCTCGCCCAGCGCCTGGGACCCACTGGACAGCGTCCAACTCGGGGATTTCAAGGATCGCGTCCAGATGGCGGAGGGCGCCGGGTCCGTCAAGATGATAAATCGAGCGGTCCAGGAAGCGGCATTCATCGATAATTCCCGGCAGGAAAAATTCGCGATACATTTTAACGCTGATCAGCGCCGAAAAGTCGTTGGAGGGAATGTAATATTTCGAGCAGCTTGCCAGCTCGAGCCAGCTGGTGATAGGCTGTCCAGACTGCGAGAGTTTTTCGTACCACAAATCGTAGACTTTGAAGTAATCCGGCTGCAGGCGTTCGAGCAGTGCTTTTACCTGCTCGGGTTTCTCGATCAGATCGATGGAGAGATCCTGCGGGTTGCGCAGCGCAGCCACCAGGTCTCCGCCTGGATGCCAGTCGGGCATGCCGACGATATACCTGCCCCGTGCAAGCTCCAACATGGCGTCGGTTAGCTCGACCAGCCTCAACAAATAGAAATTACCCCAATCAAGCGCAATTTTACCGGCCTCGTCCCAGTCCTTCAGAATGGGTTCGCTCCAGCTTGTGTCGTAATCGCCAAAATGCAGCGGGCAGCCGTAAAATGAAGCCAGGATCTCAGGCCCGAGGTTGGGAAAGACGACCGGCAGGCTGTCCCCCAGAAAATACCGGTTGAAAAGCTGGTTATTCGCCAGTTGGGACTGATACTCAACATCCAGCCATCGCTCGGCGGCGGTAGCATGCCTCGATTCCGGCAGGGAGATCCGTTCGCCGGTGGGCTTTTCCACCGCCATTTGGATCACCGGACGATCCAGCACCGAGCATTCCCAGAAGGCCTGCATGCGCTGCATGGTTTGGTCGAGGTCGGGTATGAATTCGAGCATTGGTCTCTCGAAACCGCCAGCCGGATGGAATCGGCTGGCGGTATGACTTATCATGATTGGCTGCGCATATAAGATCTGAGCCTCATTGTAACAACCTGTACTTCTATGGCTGTCAGTTCTTCATACCGGTTGTGGCGATGCCTTCCACAAAGTAACGTTGGGCGAGCAAGAAGACAATCACAGTGGGCAAAATTGCCAGAGTTGCACCTGCCAGTACGATGGGCGGTGAGGCATGGTAACCGCCCTGAATATCGGCCAATCCCTGGGTGATGACATAATTTTCCTTGCCCTGGATAGCGACTAACGGCCAGATGAAAGAGTTCCAGGCATACAGGAAAGAGATGGTGAATTGGGTAGCAATCGCCGGGCCAGCCAGGGGGACAAATATTTTCCACAGGATAGTGAACCGGTTGGCGCCGTCGATAAATGCCGCTTCTTCAAGCTCTCTGGGAATGGTCTTGAAGAACTGGCGCATTAAAAAAGTCCCGTAAGCGGTGAAAATCCACGGGATAATCAAGGACTCGAACTTGTTTACCCAATTGAAAAGCACCATCATCTTATACATCGGGATCATGATCACCGTGAAAGGGATCATCATTGTTCCCAGGTACATACGGAAGATCAGCTCGCGCCCCGGGAAATTGATTCGGGCGAAGGCGTACCCGCCAAGAAGCGACGAGATTATCTGCCCGATGCAAACACAGATGGTGACAAACGCAGTATTGAGCAAGTAACGCCCGACGTTTACAGTTCCCAGAACGGTAACATAGTTGTCGAAGCGCAGCCTGGCACCAAACAGACTGAGGATATTTTCGAATACTTCAGGGCTGTCTTTCAGGGAGGTGGCTACCATGAAAATGAACGGGTAAACAAAAGCAAGCGCCAGCACCCCGAGAAAGAGGTAAAAACCAATTCTTTGAAACGGTGAAATACGATCAACGCGGCTATACATGGCGGCTACTCCTCAAATACAAGGCGGTTGGAGACGCGGAATTGAATCTGTGTGACGATAAAAATCAGCGCAAAGACCAGCCAGGCCAAAGCAGCCCCATAACCCATTTGAAAGCGTTGGAAGCCCTTTTGGTACAGATAATATACGATCGTCAGAGTGGAATTTGCCGGCCCGCCCAGCGTCATGATATATGGTTCTGGGAAAACTTGCAGCACATTGATGGTGTTGGTGACCAGGACAAAAAAGATGGTGGGTGAGAGTAAGGGAATAACGATCTTGACCAGGGTATCCCAGCGGCTGGCCCCATCGACAGTGGCGGCTTCAAAGAGGTGAGTGGGAATACCCTGTAAGGCGGCGAGGAAAATGACCATGTCATAGCCGATGGTTGCCCACGAGGTCAATATAATCAATGAGAAGAGCGCCCATTGCGGGGTAACCAGCCAGCCGATCAAGGGATCTGCCAGCGGGAAACCAAGCGGATCAAAAATGATCCGGTTGAGAAAATTCACTACCCCGCCGATGGCTACATTGATGTTCCCCGAGTTCTGCTGGTACATCCATTTCCAAACCAGGGCGCTGCCGACGATGGAGGCGACAACTGGGACGTAGAACATCGCCCGGAAAATCGTCATGCCTTTCATTCGAGAGTTGAGCATCCAGGCCAGAAAAAAGGCCGGGATGATGGAAAAGATCAATACCCCAACTGCATAAACAAGGGTATTCCAAAGAGCCTGGTAGAGAATGGGATCATTTGGCTTTAAGAGTTTGCCTACCGATGCCAACCAGGACTTGCCATCATTGATGGCTGTGCTGTAAGCCTGGGGGTCGAGCGAAATTCCAAGCGCCTTGGTGTAATTCTCCAGGCCGATAATATTGGGAGTGTTGAACAGGTCGTAATCTGTGAAAGAATAGTAAAAAGAAAGGACCAGTGGCACAGCCATAAAGATCAGGAAACCCAGGAAGTTGGGCAAAAGAAAAAGATAGCCCTCGATTGCTTCGCGTGTTCTAGCTTTTGACATAGCAGCACTCCCATCCTGCGGCACAGGCCGCAAAAACAAGCAGACAGGCTGTTCGCTGCCCGCCCTTCAGAGGAAGGGCGGGCAGTAATCTTGAGAGGGGTTAAGGATCAGGGTTGCTTGAACAGTGGGTTGGTTGCGTCGCACATGGCCTGGGTGGCCTCGGCGACGGTCATCTGAGCAGCGAAAATCTTGTCAATGTTCGGCTGGTACTGAGCGTCAACAATGTCGCCCCAGTTGCCGGTGAACAGCGGAATCTCTGCCACAGCGTAATCAGCGCCTGTTACAAAGGGCTGATTGTCAGCCGGTGGCTTGGAATTCAAGAAGGCGTCTACGGCAGACTGCGCCTTGTTGGAGGGGATGTTGGTGCCCAAAGCAGCAACCTTCGCCTGCACCTCGGGGCTGGTCAGGGCCTTCAACACGACCCAGGCCTGATCGGGGTTTTGGGTCTTGGCACTGATCACGTAAGGTCCCCAGAACAGCCAGGTCTTCTTGCCGCCTGGGCCTTCGGGCATCTCTACCACACCCCAGTCAAACTTGGCGTTCTGGCGCATGCCAGGGGTCATCCAACGCCCGTTGGGGAACATGCCGATCGTGCCTGCCAGGAATTCAGTTTCACCGACGCCGCCTTCTACACCCGGAGCCGGGGCGACCTTGTCGGTCAGGAACAGGTCAGCCATGAATTGTATGCCTGCCTGCGAGCCGGGATCGGTCATACCGCAGGCGGTGCGATCGGCTGAGAACAAGCTGCCGCCGCCCGAATAGACAAACCAGCCCCACAGCCCCCACCAGTTGCTGAAGCTGAAGCCGTAGATTTTTTCATCGGCGTGGGTGATTTGCATGGCCACACGGCGGAAGTTTTCCCAGTTCCATTCGCCCTTGGCTGCCAGCTCGGCCGGGTCATCGGCGCCGTATTTCTTGAACAGATCCTTGTTGTAGTAAATCACCATCGTCGAGATGTCACGCGGCAGGCCCCACAGGTGACCTGCATTCTGCAGCTCTGCCATCGGAGCATCGTAGTAATCGGTGATCTTGAAATTTTGATCAGCATCCGCGAGCGGTTTCAGGTCCAGGAGCAGATTCTTGCTGGCATAATCTGCGGTGCTGGCACCAGGGATCCAGACGATGTCAGGAGCATTGCCAGCCGAGAACTCGGTGGTGAGTTTGTCCATGTAACCGGTTACAGGGGCTGGATCGTACTGCAGTTTGATGCCCTGGGATGCAAGCTGGGCGCTCAGCTCGTCGCTGATTTGCTGGTAAACGTCTTGTTCGGCCTGGTTGTCAGGGCGGGTGCGCCAGCGAATGGTAACCATCTCGGCGGCGGGCTGCTGCTCTTCGCCCGTG
>JBGSTO010000190.1:0-6955 GCA_041736465.1 Anaerolineales bacterium
GCCGAGCAGCACGCCGGCGTCGATGCCGCCGACGGCTTCGAAGCGGAAGGCGCCCTCTTCGCGGTCTTCGACCTGGGTGAGCATGAAGCCGACTTCGTCCATGTGGGCTGCCAGCATCACCTTCAGCCGGTCAGGTCCGCTGCCGCGGCAGGTTGCCAGCACATTGCCCAGGTGGTCAACGCTCACATCGTCTGCCAGCGCCTTAACCTGCTCCAGCACGATTTTACGCACTTCCCCTTCATCGCCGCTTACCGCGCAAGCCAGGGTCAGGTCTTCGAGCAGTTTAAGCTGGCGGCTGCCAACTTGCGGCGGCTTATATTTGGCGTGTGTGGATGGGCTCGCCATGCATTATTCTCCAATTTGAGTAAGGGGCACGGCTTGCCCCTGCGCTCAATCTTTCCAGGTGATCTTTTCAAGGAAACCGGCATCCAGGCTGGCGGCAAACTCTGCCAGCAGCCGCCCGGCGCGCAGGATATCCTTCATTGAAACCATCTCCACCGGCGTTTGCATATAGCGCAGCGGGATGCTCAACACCATATTAGGGATGCCTTGCTCGACGACCTGCATGGCAATGGCATCGGTGCCCGAATGGCGCGGCATCACCTCAACGGCATAGGGGATTTCCAGACGGTCTGCCAGGTCGCGAAAAGCCTCGAAGATCGCCGGGTGGATGTTTGGCCCCCAACCCAGCGTGGGGCCTTTGCCCAGCGGGAAGGTTTTGTGGCTCGGGCTGCCTGAGCTGCTGCCAAAAGTGACATCGATGGCGACTGCCAGTGTTGGCTTCAGCTCGAAAGCGGAAGTGGCAGCTCCGCCTAATGTTTCTTCTTCTTGAACCGTAGCCACAGCCCACACATTCCAGTCGTGCAAGCGTGAATGGAGCTGCTCCAGGCAGCAGGTTACGGCTGCTATTGAGGCGCGGTTATCCAGGCTGTGCCCGACCAGTAGCTCATTGTTCATCTCGATGGGCGCCTGGGCAAACGAGACCAGGTCGCCGGCGCGCGCCAGCCGGCCCAGCTCGCGGCTGGTATGACCGGTATCCACCAGCAGGTAGCGCAGCTCTGGAGCGCTATCCTGGCTCCCGGCGGGCAGCAGGTGCCCCGGCGGCTGGACGACGACCCCGGGTAAATCCTCCCGCCCGTGTACGGTGACCAGCTGCCCCGGCAGCACGCGCGCGTCCACGCCGCCAATCTCCGCTAGGCGCAGGAACTCGCCTTGAACGCCGGTGACCATCAAACCAATGGCATCCATGTGGGCGGCAAGCAGCAGGCTGCGGTCGCCAACCCGGCCGCGCTTCAAACCGTGCAGGCTTCCCAGGCGGCTGACGCTCAGCTCATCCACCAGAGGCTGCCAGGCATCTTCCAGCAGCTTGCGGACAGGTTTTTCGTGCCCGGATAGTCCGGGGGCAGATATCAGAGATTTTAGCAGGGAATGTATTTTGTCATCCATCGTGAGGGGTGTCATAGCAGGGTGGGATATGCCCGCAGCTGGAGCCGGGGGAAATGCCAGAGGCGGCGCTGGCGGGCTTTAGTTTTCATCGGGCGGCGAGGTGGGTGTCGCGGTACCAGAACCGGGCGGGCTGGTGGAGGTAGGCGGCGCCAGGGTTGCCGTGGGGGTTTGAGTAAAGGTGGGAGAGGCCTCCAATGTCGGGGTGGAGGTGCGGGTGGGCGTCATGAAGGGCGTCAAGGTTGCCGTTGCGGTGGGCGTGGGTGTAATGGTGGGGGTGGCGCTGGGCTGCGGCGTGCCGGAGGAGGTCGGCGTGATGGAGGCAGTGAAAGTTAGCGTAGGTGTGATGCTGGGTGTCAGGGTGCGGGTGGGTTGGAGGGTGCTCGTCGGCGCCGGTCCGCTGTCGGGCGCAAAGCTGACCGCAAACAACCCCACGCAGTAGCAGGGAATGGTTGCCAATATGGTGAAAAACAGAGCCATGCGGAGGCGCCGGCGCGCGGATGGGTTATAGGACATGGAAAGACCTCAACGGTACTGATGATATCATCAGCCTTCCGTGGTGGCAAGTAAAGTATTTCGAGGATAGCGATTTGTGATAAAACTATACTGTGCAGTGGATCTATCTTTCACCCCACTTCGATGATGTCGCCCTATCCTGCGGCGGTGTGCTGTGGGAGCAGGCTCGCGCCGGGCGCAGCGTGCAGGTGTGGACGGTATGCGCTGGCGATCCGGGAAGAGACAGCGAACTGTCTGAGTTTGCAAAGTCGCTGCACCGGCGCTGGGGCAGCGGGCCGGAAGCGGTAGTCCTCCGCAGTGGAGAAGACATTGCCTCGTGCGAGCGCATGGGCGCCGGCTGGCGGCACTTCGCTTTGCCGGACTGCATCTACCGGCAGGGGAAGGATGGAGAGCACCTGTACGCCTCCGAGCAGGGAATTTTCGCCCCGCTGCACACTGAGGATCTGCGCAACGTGCAGGCGCTCAGCGTCGAACTGGCGGCAGCCCTGCCTGCGGGCGCAGCCCTGGTCTGCCCTTTGGCGCTGGGCGGGCACGTCGATCACAAACTGACGCGCCAGGCCGCCGAAATGTTGGGGCGTGCGCTGTGGTACTACCCCGATTATCCTTACGTGCTGCGCCAGGCAGAGCAGATACCATCCCAAGAGCAGCATTTATGGCAGGCGCAGGCCTTTCCGGTGAGTCAGGAGGGTTTGATGGCCTGGGGAGAGGCAGTCGCGGCGCACGAGTCGCAGATCAGCACTTTTTGGGGGAGCCTGGATGAGATGCGCCGCGCCGTAGAGGCTTACTGGAAGAGGCAGCAGGGGGTGCAGTTGTGGCGGAGGCGGCAGAGTTGATAGTTCGTGCAAATCTTGCACGCTCACTTAATTTGTGCTAAAATTCCAGCGCGGCGAACCGAAAGCAGCAGCTTTCCATAAACGCCGCGCAATGTTTTCAGTGAGGCCGGTGTCAGCAGATGCCGACCTCTTATCAATCGCTGGATGGGGTAATTGGGCCGTTTACCTGGATAGGATATCGTTTATGCCTCCTTCTTTCTTAACCCAACAAGGGTACCAAAAGCTGCAAGACGAGCTCGAGTATCTGCGCACGGTGAAACGCCAGGAAGTTGCCGCGCGCCTGCACGAGGCCATGGAAGGCGGCGAGCTGATCGAGGACGCGGAGTACGAGGCTGCCAAGAACGAGCAGGCTTTTGTCGAGGGTCGTATTCAAGAGCTTGAGATTTTACTTGCCAACGCGCGCGTGATCGTGGAAACCGGGAACATGGAAATCGCCCAGGTCGGTGCGACGGTCACCATTCAGGAAGCGGAGAACGAACCCGAAGTGTATACCATCGTCGGGCCGGCAGAGGCCAGCCCGCGCCATGGTCGGATTTCCAATGAATCGCCGTTGGGCCGCGCTCTGTTGGATCATCGCGCTGGCGATACGGTCAAAGTGGATGCGCCCGGTGGTTCCTTTCATGTGAAAGTGTTGAAGGTGGAGTAATTCGGGGCTGCCAGACACGCCCCGCGCAAGCATGCCCTGCGCGGGGCTTTTTCTTAACCACGCCTGTTGTGATGAAGGATCAGCACGATGACTGAATACACCAATCTGGAAAAAATCCGCCTGGAGAAGCTGGAACGTTTGCGCCAGCAGGGCATCGATCCCTACCCGACCCGCGCCCAACGCACGCACACCAGCCTGGAAGCCATCCGCGCCTTCGAAGGCAGTGAGGCGGCGGGCAGCGCAGATGCGGTCAAAGCAACCCTGGTGGGGCGGCTGCGCTCCATGCGACCGATGGGCAAGATCACCTTCGCGCACATCGAAGACGGCTACGGGCGCGTGCAGCTCTTCTTACGGCAAAACGACCTGGGCGAAGAGCAGTTCGAGCATTTCAACCGCGAGTACGACCTGGGTGACTTCGTGCAGGCCTCCGGCGAGATGTTCCGCACCCGCAGCGGCGAAGTGACCCTGCGGGTTGAGTCGCTCAGCCTGCTCTCCAAGGCGGTCACACCTCTGCCGGCGGCAAAAGATGAGCTTGTGGATGGGGAGGTAATCCGTCATGCGGTGCTGACCGACCCCGAAGCGCGCTACCGCCAGCGCTACGCCGATCTGGCAGTCAACCCGGAGGTGCGCGAGATCTTCAAGATTCGCGCGGCGGTGACGCGCGCCCTGCGCGAGTTCCTGGACAGCCGTGATTTTCTGGAAGTTGAGACGCCGGTTTTGCAGCCGCTGTATGGCGGCGCAGCGGCGCGGCCGTTCATCACCCACCACAACCAGCTCAAGCAGGATTTGTACCTGCGCATCTCGTTCGAGCTGTATCTGAAACGCTTGCTGGTGGGCGGTCTGGAAAGGGTGTACGAGATCGGGCGCGACTTCCGCAACGAGGGCGTGGATCGCACGCATAACCCGGAATTCACTATGCTGGAATTCTACTGGGCGTATGCCGATTATGAGCAGGTGCTGGAGCTGACCGAGCAGATGGTAGTGTTCGTCGCCGACCGGGTGTTGGGCAGCCGCACGTTCACCTACCAGGGACAGGAAATCGACCTCAACCCGCCCTGGCGGCGCATCCGCATGCGTGATGGGCTGCTGGAGAAGACCGGCATCGATATCGACGCCCATGCGACTGCAGAGAGCCTGGCGCAGGCAATGCGCGCGCAGGGCATGCAGCCCGATCCGAAGGCGCCGTTCGGCAAGCTGATCGACGTACTCTTAAGCGATTTCCTCGAGCCGGCTCTGCTGCAGCCAACCTTCGTTTACGAGTACCCGCGCGAGCTCACCCCGCTGGCGAAGAGCCTACCGGGCAAACCGCACCTGGTCGAGCGCTTTGAGGCGTTTATGGCGGGTTTCGAGCTGTGCAACGCCTTCACCGAGCTGAACGACCCGCTCGACCAGGAAGCGCGCTTCATCGAGTTGGGACGCGCCTACGCCGTCGACGATGAAGAGCGCCACCCGATGGATGAGGACTACCTGCGCGCCATGCGTTACGGCATGCCGCCCAATGGTGGCTTTGGCATGGGTATCGACCGCCTTGTGATGCTGTTCACCGACAGCGCCAATATTCGCGAGGTGATTCTGTTTCCGCACCTGAGAGAGCGGGAGGACTAAAAACCCTTGGGGTTTGCTTGACAACCTCCCCGCCTCAGGTATAATCCTGCCCATATTGCAAGACCAGCGCGGAGACCAGTAAGCGTGCGCCTGTACAGAGAGCTGCCGGTGGGTGCGAGGCAGCAGGATGGTGCGCTGAAATCCCCTCCGCCGGCCCATGAGGGCCAGTCGCCCCCGCAGGGAAGCCTGGAACAGGTTTCGTAAGGGGGATCGGGTTCGCCCGTTATCGCGTGCTGGAGGCTGCCCTGTCGTGGGGCGGCGAACGCAGGTGGCACCACGAGCGCCCCTCTCGTCCTGCAGGTCGGAGGGGCGTATTCTATTCTGGCTCCCCGACCGGTGCGGGTGCACCGGCTGCGAGCCTAATACTGCAGGAGGTGCTGCTGTGATCGACATCAACTTGATACGTGAGAAGCCCGAGCTGGTGCGCAATGCCATGCTGGCGCGCCAGATGGATCCGGCGCCGGTTGACCAGGTGCTGGCGCTGGATGAGCGCCGCCGGGCGATCATCCAGGAGGTGGAAGCGCTCAAAGCCGAGCGCAACGCCGTGTCTAAGGAAATCGGGCGCATGAAGGATCCTGCCGAGCGCCAGGCCAAGATTGATGCCATGCGCACGGTCGGAGATCGCATCGCCGCTCTGGACGAGATTCTGCGCCAGGTGGAAGAGGCGCTGAACGGCGAGCTGGCGACCGTACCCAATATTCCCGATCCGAGCACGCCGCCTGGCAAGAGTGAGGATGAGAACGTGGTCTTGCGCCAGGCGGGGGCGATCCCGGAGTTCGATTTCGAGCCTAAGCCGCATTGGGACCTGGGCCCTGCGCTGGGGATTATCGACTTTGAACGCGGCGTCAAGATCACCGGCTCGCGCTTCTACGTTTTGAGCGGGGCGGGTGCACGCCTGCAGCGCGCCCTGATCTCCTGGATGCTGGATCTGCACATCCGCCAGGGGTATACCGAGAAGTATACGCCCTTCATGGTGAAGGGGCAGACGCTGTTCGGCGCCGGACAGCTTCCCAAGTTCCAGGATAATCTGTACCGCGATCACGAAGAGGACTTGTGGATGGTGCCGACCGCCGAGGTGCCGCTGACCGGTTTGCACATGGATGAGATCCTGGAAGAGGCGCAGCTGCCGCTGTACTATGCGGCGTACACGCCCTGCTTCCGCCGTGAGAAGATGAGCGCCGGGCGAGACGTGCGCGGCATTAAGCGCGGTCACCAGTTCGACAAAGTGGAAATGTACATGTTCACCCGCCCGGAGGATTCGCCGGCGGCTTTTCAAAAGATGGCGGCGGATGCCGAAGAGACCTGCGCCGCGTTGGGCCTGACCTACCGCGTTAAGCAGCTTTGCACCGCCGACATCGGCTTTGGCGCGGCGATCACCTATGATTACGAGGTGTGGGCGCCGGGCTGCGGTGAGTGGCTGGAGGTTTCCTCTGTATCAAACGTGACCGATTTCCAGGCCCGGCGGGCGAATATTAAGTACCGCCCGGCGGACGGCGGGCGCGCCCGCTTTGTGCATACGCTCAACGGTTCGGGATTGGGCATGCCGCGCACGCTGATCGCCGTGCTGGAGAACTATCAGCAAGCCGATGGCAGTGTAGTAGTGCCGGAAGTGCTGCGCCCGTGGATGGGCGGCATCGACGTGATCAAGGCTGGATAACATCTGTTGTTTGTGGGGCAGCCTGATAAAAGCTGCCCCACAAACTGCTCGCATTCTGTAGCCGCGCTCCCTCAGAATGACATAAAAAAGGATACTTCACATGCCTGACTGGTTAAACTTTACGCTTGTTGCCGTGGTGCAGCTTTTTATGGCGGTGGGGCTGGTGGGGTTGTTGATCCCCATCTTCCCTGGTATTACCATCATCTGGCTGTCGGCTTTGGGCTACGGCATCGCCGCCGGATTTGGGCGCTTGGG
>JBGSTO010000244.1:0-25686 GCA_041736465.1 Anaerolineales bacterium
CGCCGTGAAGCGCTCGGCATAATCGCCCACGCGCATGAAAAACACCACCACCGCCGCCGTCGCCCACTCGCCCACCGCCAGGGCTGCAATCACGCCCAGCGTCATCAACGTATGTGAGATCACCTGGCCGCGCAGGCTGGCACGCATCACGTTGATGAACACCGGGTAGCCGCCCAGCAGCACCAGTGCCAGCCCAACCGGCCAGGGAATGCGCCTGGAAATCGCCTCGAACAGCCCCAGCCATTCCCCCACCACGATCACGAACAGCACTGCGCCGAAAACCATCGCCAGGAAGGTCAGTATCTTGCGCGTATACGCCTGAGCTGCCTGCCGGACACTGGCATTCTCCTCAACCCCCACTTCGGCGACCGCATACCCCGCCCCCTCCACTGCCTGGCGGATAGCCTGAAGATCCACCTGCTGTGGGTCGAGCTGCACCACCGCCTTCTCGCTCGCCAGGAACACATCCACCTTGCCCACGCCGGGTAGAGCCGCAATGGCATGCTGCACGTGCATCGTGCACTCGGCGCAGTCCATACCCCGCACCGCTACTTCGATCGTCTCATTCTTTCTCATATGCCACGCCGTCCGCCGCCGGCGGCCGGCTGCGTCCCACCACCCCCGCCAGCACGATCATGGTGGCGACATACGGCGCCATCAGCAGAAACTGCGACGGAATATTCACGCCCAGGATCGCCAGCTTGGACGCCAGCGAGTCGGCAAAGCCGAACAGCAGCCCGGCGCCAAACGAGCCGAACGGTGTCCAGTTGCCGAAGATCATCGCCGCCAGGCTGATGAAACCGCGCCCGGCGGTCATCACCTCGTCGAAGCGCCCCACCGAGCCTAAGGTGAAATACGCCCCGCCGAACCCCGCCATCATCCCACCCAGGATCACCGCCATGTAGCGCGTACGGTACACGTTGATGCCCAGCGTATCCGCTGCCTTGGGATGCTCGCCCACCGCCCGCAGGCGCAGACCCCAGCGCGTGTAGAACAGGGCAATGTGCAGCCCGATCATGAACACGAACATGGCGTAAACGAACATATTATTCGAGAACAAAATCGGTCCAACCAGGGGGATGCGAGAGAGAAGCGGGATATCAAAGTTGGAGTAGATGCCCGGGTTGTTCAGCTCCTGGTACTCCTGCAGGAACTTGGCCGAAATGTACGAGGTGATGCCAATTGAGAAAATGTTGATCACTGTGCCCGAGATGATCTGGTCCGTCTTATATTTGATCGAGAGCACGGCATGCACCAGACCCAGCAAAGCGCCCATCAAGACGGCAGACAGCAACCCCACCAGCAAGCTTCCGCTGATACTGCCCACCAGTGCGCCCACCATCGCCCCCGCCAGCATCATGCCTTCGATCGCGATGTTGACCACCCCGGCCCGTTCGCATAAGATGCCGGACATGGCGCCCAGGGTCAGCGGAACAGCTTTTTGCAGGGAGCTGTTGAGCAGGCCCGCCAGGTTGAGCGAGTTACCTGCAGCAGCCCAGGTCAAAAAGCCGAAGATGAAGAAGCCGGCCACAACTCCCAGCACCAGGTTGGTGCGCTTGCCAAAACCGCGCGCCCGTGCCAGTTGGTAGGCGCCCAGGAACGCGCAGGCAAAAGCCAGCACATTCAACGTCGCCAGGCTGGGCAGTCTCCAATCCGGCACATTCATCTGCGAGCCGCCCGGGGTGAGCACAAAAGTCGTTGTCATGCCAGGCTGCACCGAGCGGCTGAATAACAGCCAGATAGCCGCGCCGATTACCAGGAAGACGACGCCCATCACACGCTGGCGCGTCGGAGAAACGATCTCTACGCCTCGTCGTAAGCTGGTCGTTGCCATAATTTAGTTGCCTCCCCAGCTGCGTATAGAAACGCCTTCTTCGTGCTCTTCCGGTTGGCGCAAACGATAGATCGTGCGAATAATTGCCGGGGCAGCGATGAAAGCCAGGATCATTGCCTGCAGCACCGAAATGATATCGATTGGAATGCCCGTCACAACCTGCATCCGCCCGGCGCCGTTGCGCAGTGTGCCAAACAGCAATGCGGCCAGCACCACCCCCAGCGGGTGGCTTTTCCCTAGCAGCGCCAGGGCGATGCTGTCGAATCCGTATCCCGATGAAAACGCCATCGCCAGGTTGTGGTTGAGCCCCAGCACCTCGTTGGTACCCGCCAGCCCTGCCAGCGCGCCGGAAAGAGACATCGCCACCACGGTGCTCACGGTGATGTTCATGCCGGCGTACTTGGCCGCGTTTGGATTGGCGCCCACTGTGCGCAGGTCGAATCCCCAGCGCGTCTTGAACAAAAACCAGTACACCAGCCAGGCCACCCCCAGGGCGATGAAGAACCCCAGGTGAAAACGGATCGGGTTGCCGAAGAACTGCGGCAGCATCGCCGATTCCTGGATGTTGGGGCTGATCGGGTTGAACGAGTCCGGGCGCTTCATCGGGCCGCTCAACAGCCAGTCACTCAGGCGAAAGGCGATGTAGTTCATCATGATCGTATTGATCACCTCGTGCCCGCCCACTTTGGCTTTCAGCCAGCCCGGGATGAACCCCCACAGCCCGCCGCCCAACGCGCCCGCCAGCAGCGCCAGCGGGATGTGGATGATCGCCGGCAGCCCGGTGATCGAGTAGCCCACGAAGGCCGCAAAGATCGCCCCCATAAAAATCTGGCCTTCAGCGCCGATATTGAACAACCCGGCGCGGAAGCCCAGGGCCACCGCCAGGCCCGCAAAAATATACGGCGTGGAAGCCACCAGGCTCTCGAAGAACGGGTTGAATGCCCGCCGGATAGCCACCGCATCCCCGCTCTGCAGCGCCGCGATGATGCGCGCCGGGTCGCCAAAAGAGCCGGTGAACAGGGCGGCATACGCCTCGCTGATTGCTTTCCAGGATGCGGCCAGGCCTGCCCCCAGCGACTCGCCAAAACCGGCATACACCGCTTCGGTGGTCAAAATAATGATGATGCCGCCCAAGATCAGGCCGCTCACAATCGCCAGCACCGGCACCGCCAGCCCCTGCGCCGTCCTCCGCCAGAAGCTGCCGGTCTGTTTTGGCTTCCCTGCCAGCTCTTCCAGGAAAACCTCTCCGGCCTTCTGCCCTGCCCCTCCGGGTTGCTTAGGTTTGTTATCGTCCGTCATAACGCCATCCCTTTAGCATTTCCATAGGTCTGTCCACCCGCTCTCAGGCTGGCTTAGCCACCGGCTGAGCCGCCGGCTTGCTTAGCCGCCATGCCCGCCATGAGCAAGCCCAGGCCTTCTTTGGTTGCCTTACTGGCAGGCACCTCACCCACGATCTTCCCGCGGTACATCACCACAATCCGGTCCGATAGTTCCATGATCTCATCCAGCTCAGATGAAACCAGCACCACCGCACAGCCGCTGTCGCGTTTCTCCAGGATGCGGCGGTGAATGTACTCCACCGAGCCGACATCCAGGCCACGCGTTGGCTGGGATGCGACCAGGAATTTGATCGGGCGAGAAAATTCACGCGCCACAATCACCTTCTGCTGGTTGCCGCCGGAAAGTGAGCCTGCCGAGGTAACCGCGTTCGGGGTGCGGATATCGAACTGCTCGATCAAGTGCTGGGCATTTTCCAGGATTGGTTTTTCCTGCAAAACCACCCCTTTGGCATACGGGCTCTGGTAATACGTATTCAAAACCAGGTTATCCGTGATCGGGAAAGCCAGCACAAGCCCATCTCGCTGCCGGTCTTCCGGAACGTGCGCCGCCCCCAGTTCGGTAATCTCGCGCGGTGTGGCATGCCCGATTTCCTGCCCAGACAGCCTCACCGAGCCGCTCTGCGGTCTCCTCATCCCGGTCAGGGCCTCTACCAGCTCGGTTTGACCGTTGCCCTGCACGCCGGCAACGCCCACTACCTCGCCCGCCCGCACTTGGAAGCTGACCCCATCCACCGCCACCTGCTTGCGCTCGTCCAGCACTATCAGGTCTTCCACTTCAAGCACCACATCGCCGGGTTTGGCGGGTTCCTTCTCCAAGGTAAGCTGCACCTCGCGTCCCACCATCATCTCCGCCAGCATGTTCTGGTCGGCTTCCGCCACCGTTGTCGCGCCAATCACCTTGCCGCGCCGGATAACCGTGATGCGCTCGGCGATATCCAGCACCTCGCGCAGCTTATGCGTAATAAAAATGATCGATTTTCCCTGCTCCACCAACGAGTGCAGGATCTTGAACAGCTCGTCGGCTTCCTGGGGGGTCAGCACCGCTGTCGGCTCATCCAGGATCAATATATCCGCCTGGCGGTACAGCAGCTTGATAATCTCCACGCGCTGCTGCACACCCACCGGCAGGTCCTTGACGTAGGCGTGCGGGTCGACTTCCAGCTTGTACAGCTCCGAAATCTCACTCACCCGCCGGGCTGCCGACTCGCGATCCAGGAACACCCCGCCGCGCATCGACTCCTGCCCCAACATCACGTTTTCGGTGACCGTGAAGACCGGTATCAGCATGAAGTGTTGGTGCACCATACCGATCCCGGCAGCAATGGCGTCATTCGGCGAGCGCGTCACGATGCGCTTGCCTCGCACTACAATCTCGCCCTCATCCGGCTGGTACAGCCCGTATAAAATGTTCATCAAGGTGGTCTTGCCGGCGCCGTTTTCCCCCAGCAGCGCATGAATTTCACCGGCCTCCAGGGTCAGGTCGATATGGTCATTCGCCAGCACCCCGGGGAAACGTTTGGTAATACCGCGCAGTTCGAGTATTGGTGTCATGTCAATCCCAACGCTCCTTCATGCCATCTCGCTCGTTTTTTAAAATGGAGCTGGAAAATCTCCAGCTCCATTTTATCTTATCCTTCAAATACGTTGCGTTCCAGCAGCAGCTTAGGGTGTAGCCTTCAGCTCGCCGGCAATGAGTGCCTTCTTTACGCCCTCGAGCTCTGTCTTGATTTCCGCCGGAACCATCGAGTCCAGGCTGTGGAATTCCGATAGGCCCACGCCGCCATTTTCCAGCGTGCCCACCGTCAGGCCGCCCGCGAAGGTGCCTTCCATGGCAGACTTGATCGCGTCCAGGGTGGTGATGTCCATGTTCTTCAACACGGAGGTCAGGATGATGTCGGCATATTCTGGCGCCGTCAGGAACCAGTCGTTATCCACGCCCACGATGTACACGCCGCCGCGCTCTTTTGCCGCTGCAGCAGTGCCCAGGCCAACCGGGCCGGCAACCGGCATGATGATGTCGGCGCCTTCGTCCATCAACGACTCGCCCATGCTGCGACCGTCATCGGTGCTCTCGAAGTTGCCGGTGAACAGGCCGGTTTGCGCCGCCGGATCCCAGCCCAGCACTTCCACGTTGGTGCCCTTCACGCTGTTGTAGTGCTGCACGCCCAGATAGAAGCCGTCCATGAAAACCGTCACGGTCGGGATCTGAATGCCGCCGAAGGTGCCGACCTTGCCGGTCTTGGAAACAGACGCCGCCACGTAGCCCGCCAGGAATGCTGCTTCCTGAGTGTTGAACACCTGCCCCAACACGTTCGGGATGGTTGGGTCATAGGCGTAGTCCACGATCGAGAACTTCTGATCCGGGTTGGCTTCAGCCATCGCCTTGGTATCATCGCCCAGCAGGAAGCCCACGGTGACGATGATATCGCAGCCTTCATCGATGAACAGGTTGATGTTCTTCTGGTAATCGGTCTGCTGCTGCGACTCAAGGTACTTGCCGTCGATACCAAGCTGGGTCATAGCATCCTGAGTGC
This sequence comes from Anaerolineales bacterium, assembly GCA_041736465.1. Taxonomy (GTDB): domain Bacteria; phylum Chloroflexota; class Anaerolineae; order Anaerolineales; family UBA4823; genus JAJUJL01. Next base: position 5,709 of record JBGSTO010000244.1, read on the forward strand.
CCTTCCAGGCGGTCGCATTGAACGATTTGTCGTCGATGCCGCCGGTGTCGGTCACCTGGCAAGCCAGGAACTTCTTCTCAGGGGCGGCTGCCGGCGCGCAGGCCGAGAGCAGCATTGCAGCCACCATCAAAATGGCTACCAACGTATAGATTTTTTTTGTCATAGGGTTTCTCCTCCTACAGAGAAAGTGTTTGCGATTCAAAAGGTTGAATTGAAAAGTTAGCGTGTCCGTGAAAATCGTATGCCTGGTTCCTACCTCCTTCGAGCGCCCTGCGGGTGCGGCATCAGGCAGGGTTAGCACCCAATCCCAGCAGTTCCGGCCTTGGGCTTTGGAATATTAGCTACAAGTATAGTGTAGCATGAAGCATTTGCTTGCACAATGAGATTATACTCTTGGTTTCGTAATCGTTTCCATATTTTTGGGCGCAGCGTCTGATTACGGCGCGTTTCCGGTTTCGATGAACCCATCCGCCAGGTCTGCAATCACTGCCTGCACCCATTTCTCTTTCCCCGGGCTGAGCAGCTCCGGGTTTACCTGCGAAAGCGCCAGCTCCGCGGCATAAGCCTGGCCCTCGCTGCCAGATAACATTGACTCCCAGGCTTGCAGCACAATGGGTGCCAGCTCCTGCATGCCCAGTGACACAATCCACTGCGTCTGCGTCCCTTCCGGCGGAGCGCCAATGCCAATGATCTGGAATCCCGCCTGCGCCAGGGCCTGGTAAAGTCCCGCGCTGGCGGCCTGTGGGGTCACGTACACCACCTGCACCTGCCAGTTTTGCAGCTCTGCGATTGCGCTTGCCCAGCCGGTCGGGTCGGCAGGCTCCGCCAGTTCTAAGCTGATCGGGTAGCCGTTGATCGGGAAAGGCGGGTAAACCGGCAGGCACAGGCCGCACAGATAAGCCAGCCCGTTGGCGTAAGCCGCCGCAGCCGCCGCGCTTTCCGGCGCTCCCTGCACTGCCAGCACACCGGTATGCCAATCTTGCGCTAATGCGCCCCCCAGGTAGCCGGCAATGAATGCCAGGCTGTCAGAAACGCTGCCGGGCAGCTGCACCACACTCAGATTTTTACCGGGCGTCAAATCCCCGGAGCCGAGCGCGATGAAGGCTGTCTGCGGCGCAGCCGCTGCCAGCTCAGCCAGGTTGCCCGCCGGCGGCAGGCCCACCACCACGCGCACATCCGCCTGCACATCTGTGAGAGAAAGCTCCTGGCGCTGCTCGAAGCGCAGCCCCGATTGGCGCGCCTGCTCTTCCACCACGGGCAGCACAGCTTCCACCAGGGCGGCGTCTGCTCCCGCTGGAGCCAGAAAAATCGCCAGTGGGGGTGCTGCTGTCGGGGTTGGCGATGGCTGTGGCGCCGGCGTATCCGTGGCGGCAGAGATTGCCGTTGTCGGGCTGGGGCTTGCGGCGGGGGTTTGCTCCGCCGGTTGGCAGGCTGTCAGGATCAGGCTGCCGAATATCATGATGATCCCCCACATCAACGTTATCTGCAATGAAGGCTTGGTCATAACTACCCTATTTTACTATTATAATTAGCCCATGATCGAGTTAAACATCCCTGGGCGCGGCAGCCTCCAGTTGGAACACCTGGTTTGTGACGTAAATGGCACACTGGCAGTCGATGGGCAGCTCACCGAAGGTGTCGCCCGGATGCTGCGCGTGCTGAAAGATCGCCTGACCGTGCACCTGCTCACCGCCGACACACATGGGCGCCAGGCAGTTATCGACCAGCAGCTTGGTCTGACCGCCGTGCGCATCTCCCCGGGTCAGGAGAGCGTCCAAAAAGCAGCCTACATATCCAACCTGGGCGCCAGGCAGGTGATCGCCATCGGGCAGGGCGCCAATGACGCCGGCATGCTGCAAGCCGCCGCCCTGGGTATTTGCATCCTTTCCAAAGAGGGCACAGCCGTGGAGGCCTTGCTGGCAGCCGATATCCTCGTCCCCGACATATTCGCTGCCCTGGAACTGCTCGAAAAACCCCTGCGCATCGTCGCCACGTTACGAAAATGAGCCTTCCTCAAGCCGAACAATTTCCTGACGACCCAGAACGCATGCCGCCGGCGCGCAAACGCCGGGCGCGCCGCTTATTGGCGCCGCTGGATGCCGATGAAAGGGCCGGCTTCCTGTCGCAAGTTGCCCATCGCGCCTCGCCTTCCTTCGATTTCTTCCTCTTTTCGCTCCTCTCCGGCGCCGTATTCTATGCTGGCATTTTGCTCAACCAGCCCGCCCTGCTGGTTTTAGCGGCAGTCATTGCGCCCATGATGGCGCCGGTCGTCGGCCTGGCGCTCGGCACCGTGCTCGGCTCCGGGCGCTACTTCCTGCGCAGCCTGGTGGGGCTGCTCATCGGCGGCGGTCTGGTCTTCGGGGTTGGCTATGCCGGTGGTCTGCTCACCGCCTACTGGCAGCCGGCAAGTCTGGAACTGGCTTATCTGAATGCCCAAATTTCCTGGTCGAACTTCCTGGTTCTGGCAGTGGGAGCCATCTTCACCGCTGCCGCCATGACGCGCAGCCACCACAGCCCCGCCGTACCCAGCGTGGCGTTGGCATACCAGCTCTTCCTGCCGCTGGTCATTGCCGGCTTTGGGCTGGGCAGCGGTTTCGAGCACTTATTCCCCGATGGTCTGGTGATCTTTGCCCTGCACCTGGCGTGGAGCGCGCTGCTGGGCGCCCTCACCCTGGCATTCCTGGGATTGCGTCCCATGACCCTGCTCGGCTATACCTTTGGCGGGGCGGTCACCCTGCTGGGTGTCATCCTGCTCATCGGTCTCGGCGGAGCGGGTGCAGTCGTCGGCGGGCAGATGGCGCTGCCCACCCCCATCCCCTCTGCCACCCCCACCGTCACGCTGACCCCAACCGCAACGCTGACGCCGGTGCCGCCTACCGAGACGCCCACCCCATCCCTCACGCCCACCATCACGCCTACTCCGGTTCCCCCCACCGAAACCCCCACCCCCAGCCCGACCCCGGTATATGCCATCATCTCCACCACGGATGGCAAAGGGGCCGTGCTGCGCGACGAGCCGGGCGGCATCGTCATCCGCAGCTACTTCGACGGCACGCTCCTGCAGGTGCTGCCGGGCATTATCAATTTAGATGGGGTTACCTGGGTGCGCGTGATCGGTCCGGATGGCGCTAATGGCTGGATCGTGCAGCGCCTGCTGGCTACCGCCACGCCCGCGCCGGACTGGTAAAGCCGGCTCGCACTCCTAACCCGGGGGCAGGTCTTCTGGGCGGAATGCCCCGGGCAGAAAATCCGCGATCGTGCCTTCCATCAAGATTTCCCCCTGGGCGTCAGCAACCAGGATCAGCGTCTTCAGCCCAAACTCGGCGATCACCTGCCGGCACGAACCGCACGGCGTGCCGCCGTTCTCAGTCACCACCGCGATGGCGCTAAACTGCTTCTCGCCTTCAGACACAGCCTTGAACACTGCCACCCGCTCGGCGCAAATCGTCGCCGGGTAAGCCGCATTCTCGATGTTCACGCCCGTATATACCTTGCCCGAGGCGGTCAGCAAAGCTGCCCCCACCGGGTATTTCGAATACGGCGCATACGCCAGCTGTCTTGCCTGGGCGGCTGCCGCAATCAGCTTACTTTTCTCACTCGTCGTCAGCATGTTGGCCGTTTTCCTGATGATGCGCTGCAGCCGGCAGCCATTGCACGCGCACCTTACGAATGCGTCGCCCGCTGACCTGCTCGACTGTCAGGCGTAAATTTTCGACTTCAACCGTTTCCCCCGGCGAGGGTACATGCCCCAGGCGGCTGTAAATATAACCGCCCAACGAATCGGCCTCGTCCTTCGGCAGGCTGCTGGCGACGATCTCGTTGAAATCATCCAGGTCGATCCTGCCCAGGAATATGAATTCACCCTCGTCCAGAGTCTCGTAAGGCGACTCCTCCGCCTGGTCGAACTCATCCACAATCTCACCCACGATTTCTTCGACGATATCTTCCAGGGTCACCAGCCCTGCGACGCCGCCGTACTCATCCACCACCACCGCCATATGAATGCGCTGGCTCTGCATCTCAGCCAGCAGCTCATCCACTTTTTTGGCCTCCGGAACGAAATACGCCGGGCGCAGCAGGCCCTTCAGGTCCTGCAGGGAAGTGCCTTCTCGCCACACACGCAGCAGGTCTTTGGCGTACAGCAGCCCCAGAACGTTATCCACCGTCTCATCGAAAACCGGCACCCGCGAATAGCCGGAGCGCAGCAGTGCATCCAGCGCTTCTCCCAGCGGTGTCCGCACATCCAGAGCCATCACATCGATGCGCGGCACCATGATCTCGCGCGCCAGCGTCTCCCCCAGGTCGAAGATGCGGTGGATCATGCGCCGTTCACCCAGCTCCAGCAAGCCTTCTTCCTGCCCGGTATCCACCATGGTTTTCAGGTCGTCTTCGGTAACGTACGGTTGGCTGGACGACTCGGACGTGCGCGTGAGATCTCCGGAAAACAACAGCGGGATGGCGGTCAACGGGCTCATCACCAGGATGATGATCCCCGCCATGGGTGTCATCCGCATGGCCCACGCTTCCGGCGATCGCAGCACGATCATGCTCAGCGTCCACTCTGCCCAGAAAAGCAAGAATGCCGCCAGCAGGATCACCAGCAAAGTCTGCCACCAGATTTCACCGCCGGACTGGATCAGCACATATCTCACCAGCAGACCCGCAATCAGAAATCGCAGCAGCAGGCGCGCCAGGTTCAGGCTGGCTTGCGTTCTTGGCAGGGATTGCAGCAGGCGGATCGTCCGGTCCACCTTTACCGCTCTTTGCTCGCGCTGCGCCAGCAGACGCGGCAGGCTGGCATTCAACAGCCCGACCCGCATCATCACAGTGAGCAGGTCCAGTGCCGTCAGTGCGGCAATAGCCAGCGTAGACGCCTGGGTTTCAGTCACGCTTACCCAGCTTCTTGATCGCACGCGCCGGCATGCCCACCGCCAGCGTCTCGTCGGGCACGTCCCTGGTCACCACTGCCCCTGCTCCGGTGCGTGCGCCTTCCCCGATCTTCACCGGCGCCACCAGCATCGTATCGCTGCCGATGAATGCATTCGCGCCGATCTCGGTCGGATATTTGTGCTCGCCATCGAAGTTGCAGGTGATCGTTCCCGCGCCGATATTTACCTCCGCCCCAATCTGGGCATCTCCGATGTACGAGAAATGTCCCATCTTCGTGCCCGGGCCTAAATACGAGTTCTTCACCTCACCAAAATTGCCCATGTGCACGCCCTCCCCCAGGTGTGCGCCCTTGCGCAGGCGCGCAAAGGGGCCGGCTTCCGCCCGGTCTTCCACTCTCGCCCGGTCGGCAACCACTGCCTGCAATTTACACCCATTGCCGACCTGGGTATCCCGCAAAATCGCATTCGGTCCGATCTGGCAGTCCTCGCCGATCACCGTTTTGCCGTGCAAATACGTGTTCGGCCAGATCACCGTATCGATGCCGATTTGAACCTCTGCGTCGATGTACGTCGAAGACGGATCTATGATTGTCACGCCCGCAAGCATCCAGTGCTGGTTGATCCGCCGGCGCAGGATGGCTTCTACCTCTGCCAGGTGCACCCGGTTGTTCACGCCGATGCCCTCGACTGGGTCCGAGATGATAAAAGAGCGCACCGGCTGCCCCTCCGCTGCCGCCATCGCCACCAGGTCGGTCAGGAAATACTCCCCCTTGGGAGAAAGCCGCACATGGCGCAGCGACTCCCACAGCCAATCGGCTCGAAAGCAGTACACCCCGCTGTTCAGCTCGTGGATTTGCAGCTGTTCAGGCGTTGCCTGGCTCTCTTCCACGATCGCCTGGATGCTGCCGTGCGCATCGCGCACGATGCGCCCAAAGCCGCGCGGATCCTGGGCAATCACGGTCAGCATCGAGATCGGTCCAATATGGCTGCTCTGCGCATCCACCAGTTGGCGCAGGCTCTGCTCGCTCAACAATGGCATGTCCGCCGTCGCCACCAATACCAGCTCGCTGCCGTCCTGCAGCGCCGCTTCAGCCTGCATCACCGCGTGACCGGTGCCTAGCTGCGGCTCCTGCACCACGTACTGAGCATCGTCGCCGATCGCCTTGCGCACCTGCTCAGCCCCGTGACCCACGACAAGCACCGGTTTGCTGCCGGTGACTGCCGTCACCACCTCCATCACGTAGCGCAGCATCGGCCTGCCCGCCAGCGGATGCAGCACCTTGGGGAGCTTCGAGCGCATGCGCGTGCCCTGACCGGCAGCCAAAATCACAGCAGTCGTCTTCATTCTCGACCTCGGGTTAGGTTCAGGATTTTCCAGGCAGTGTTAAGGATCATACCCGCGCAAAAAGAACGAGCGCCCGCCCGTTTCACGTAGAGACGGCGAGGCCCGTTTTGTGGGGAAACTATGCACTTATGATCTACCGGATCGTCTTCTTCCACGAACTACTACCTGGCGTAAACTTTCAGGCTGGGGCGCCCGGATTCGAACCAGGATAAACGGATCCAAAGTCCGCTGTGCTACCGTTGCACCACGCCCCAAAACAAAGCCCGGGCAGCCCGGACGCCTGGTCGAACAGGCGGGGTGTATTGTAACATATGCGCCGTAGGGCTGGCAATACTTCCCCAACAGATCAGAGATCGCCTTCCTCAGGTGTCAATCCCAGGTTCAATGCCTGGTCATAGCTGATCGCCGAGGCATTCGTGGACACGTCGCCGATGTCTTCAGCGGCTGTTTCCCAGAAATTGTTCAGCTCACCGGTATCCAGATCGATATCCTTGCCATTGCTAAACAAAGCCGCCAGTTCTTCCGCCGCATCCTGCGCCGCTTCCTGAGCCGCTTCCTGCGCCGCTTCCTGAGCGCCTTCACCGGCATCCGCTGCAGCCGCGCGGTCACCCGCTTCGTCATTTTTTGAACCGTCATGCTGAGGCAGTGAAGCGACCGGGGAATCCGGAACCTTCGCCGGCCAATTCGCAGCATCGCTGCTCCGGAGCACATCCTGTTCGTGTGACCCGTTCAGTTCCGCTAGCTTTCCGGGGGTTTTCACCGCCTTTCCGGGGATTTCAACCGGCTTTCCGGAGGTTTCCACCGGCGCTTCCTTCTCTGCCTGCGCGGTATTCAGCGCCGCTGTACCCAGCGCCGCGGCCTGTACCAGCCGGGGCCATACGCCGTGGGCTGCCTCCGCGAAGCGGCGCGACACTGCCAGGCGCTGCTCATCGCTGCCGGGGTCGAAAAAGAATGCCATCAGCACCAGCTCTGCCCGGCGAATCAGGCACAGCGAAAACGTCTCGCCCCACAACCGCGCCACATCATCGCCGGTATCAGAAGCCAGCAGGCCAACAAAGCGGGTAAATCCGTCCATCTGCGCCTGTACTGCCGCGGGCAAATTGGCGCTTCCCCGGCCCCCCGCCTGCGCAATGAACTGCCCCTGGCTGCTCATCAACAGCAGGCTGGCCGCGCCGAACTGCTGCAGCAAAGCGTCCAGCGTTCTTTGCGGCTCAGGTTGTTCGGCTGCCCTGGGGTTGGGAACGGGCTGTGCAGCCGACTCTGGCTTAACTGCCTGCGCTTCCAGCCTGGGCGCATCTCGCGTTCCTGCCTTCTCCCCCAGCAGCCGCTCGATATCTTCTGCCAGCTTGCTCAAATCCAGCGGCTTGGGATAAAACCCATCCGCATTCAAGCGGTCGATTTGTTCCTGGATTTCGTCCCTGGGAATGCCGCTGATCAAGATCACGCGCATCTCTGGGCGGCGCGCCTTCATTTTGCTCGCCAGCTCGATTCCAGACATACCCGCCAGGCGCACGTCTGCCAGCAGCAGATCGATCGGCTGGCGCGTGCTCACCAGGATCGCCTCCTCGCCGGAAGGCACATCCAGGACGCGATATCCGTTTTGGCGCCCTTCCAGCGCCAGCCGCAGCAAGCGGCGTACTTCTCGGTGGTCATCGACGATTAAAATGCTGTGCACGCTCATCTTAATGCGATTGTATCACGCCCTGAGTTTGGGGAATCCTGACAAAAGTGCCCCTAACAAAAGTATTGGGGGCGAACCTGTTGGTTCGCCCCCAATGAGAGCACGATCAGTGCCTGCCGCCTCTACTGCACGCGCCAGCAAGCCACAAAGTGATCTGGACTGACCTCGATAAATGGGGGTTCCTGCACCGCGCAGTGGTCGAACGCCACCGGGCAGCGCGGGTGGAAGCGGCAGCCGCTGGGCGGGTTCAATGGGCTGGGCACATCGCCTTGCAAGATGATGCGCTCGCGCTTTAGGGTCGGGTCGGGGATCGGAATTGCCGACATCAGCGCCTGCGTGTATGGGTGCAGCGGGTTGCGGAACAGCTCATCCCGGTCGGCGAATTCCACGATCTTACCCAGGTACATCACCGCTACCCGGTCCGAGATGTGCTCCACCACGCTCAGGTTGTGCGCGATGAACAGGTACGTCAGGCCGAACTCTTTCTGCAATTCCTTCAAGATGTTCAGCACCTGCGATTGGATCGAGACGTCCAGCGCCGACACAGGCTCGTCGGCGACGATAAACTTGGGTCGCAGCGCCAGGGCGCGCGCAATGCCGATGCGCTGGCGCTGCCCGCCGGAGAATTCGTGCGGGTAGCGGCGGGCGTGATACTCTTCCAGCCCAACCTTGCGCAGCATTTGGATCACAACCTCGTAGCGCTCCTTAGGAACGCCCACGTTGTGAATGTGCAGCCCTTCCGCCACAGACTCGCCAATCGGTGCGCGCGGATCCAGCGAAGCATAAGGATCCTGGAAAATGATCTGCATATTGCGCCGCATCTGCTTCAGTTCCCGCCCGCGCAGTTTCAACACATCCACGCCGTTGTACAAAACCTGCCCGGAAGTCGCCTCGATCAAACGCAGCATCGTGCGTCCGACGGTCGTTTTCCCACAGCCCGATTCGCCCACCAGCCCCACCGTCTCGCCTTCACGCACCGTGAAGCTGACGTCATCCACCGCCTGCACATTGGCAATTACCTTTTGCAGCACGCCGCCGCGCACCGGGAAATATTTGACCAGGTTCTTCACCTGGATCAGATCCCATTCTTTGCTCTCGCTGCCGCGTTCCGTCTTGGTCGCATATTGATAACTCATAATATTCCTCACGACTCCTGCGTCGATTGTGCGAGAGGCGCCTGGTATCCCTGTTCTGGGGAGCTGTGGTACAGCCAGCAGCGCACCTCGTGAATGGGGGTAACCGGCTTTAGCTCTGGTTCTATCGAGGTGCAAATCTCCAGGCCGTGCTCTATGCGTGGGCGGCAGCGCGGCGCAAACTGGCATCCGGGCGGCAGGTTGATCAGGTTAGGCACCGAGCCTGGGATCACCTCCAACGCCTCTTTCACAACACCCAAAATCGGGATCGAAGCAATCAGACCCTGGGTATACGGGTGCAGGGGATGCTGGAACAGCGTTTTCACTGGCGACTGCTCCACAATCCGCCCGGCATACATCACCGCTACCCGGTCTGCCATCTCTGCAATTACTCCCAGGTCGTGGGTGATCAAGATCACGGCTGTGTTCATCGTGGTGCGCAGGCCGCGCATCAGGTCCAGGATCTGCGCCTGGATGGTCACATCCAGGGCAGTCGTCGGCTCGTCGGCGATCAAGAGCTGCGGGTTGAGCGCCAGCGCCATGGCAATCATCACGCGCTGCGCCTGCCCGCCCGACATCTCATGCGGAAATGCATGCGCTTTATTCTCGGCATCTGGGATGCCGACCAGGCGCAGCAGGCCTACTGCCTTCTCCCAGGCCTCCGACTTTGGCATTTTCTGGTGAATCTGCAGCACCTCTGCCACCTGGTCACCCACCTTGAAAACCGGGTTCAGGCTGGATTGAGGCTGCTGAAAAATCATCGACATGCGGTTGCCGCGCATGTGCACCATCTCCGATTCCGGCAGATCTAATAGGTTGGCGCCTTCAAAATGAATTTCGCCGCTCACAATTTTGCCCGGAACACCGATCAGGCGCATGATAGAAAGCGATGTGACGCTTTTTCCGCACCCCGACTCCCCCACCAGACCCAGCACCTCACCTTGAGCAACGGTGAAGTCCACCCCATCGACGGCTTTCACCACCCCATCTTCGGTGTAAAAATAGGTCTTGAGGTTTTTGACTTCCAGCAAAGGTTTGTTTTTTGTTAATAGTTCTTCCAAGGATGACCTCTCATCAGATAACTGGAATTAATTCAACCCTTCATTACAGACCAAAGCCTTATAATTTCAAGCGCGGGTCCAACGCATCCCGCAGACCATCCCCAATGAAGTTGAAGGCTAACGAGCACAAAAATATGGGGAAGCCCGGGATGAGCGGCAGCCATGGGCGATCGAACATAAAGGCTTGCGACGCCGCGAGCATGTTTCCCCAGGTGGGGACTGGATCTTGAATACCAAAGCCAAGGAAGGACAGGGCCGCTTCGGCAATGATATACCCCGCCAGCGCCAGCGTGGCCTCGACGATGATCGGCGCCATCGCATTTGGAATCATGTGCGTAAAAATGATGCGTGCGTTCGAAGCGCCCATGGCTTGGGCAGCTTCGGTGAAGGTTTGGCCGCGCAGCGAGAGCACCATACCGCGCATCAGGCGGGCAGCGGTCAGCCAGCCAAGCCCTGCCAGCACGATAACGATCACCACCGCCTGCCGGGCGTCTCGCGTGCTGAGCAGCATGATCCGGCCTGCAATCTGCAGCACCGGCTCTGGAATGGGTATCAGATTTTCATTGCGCAGCAGCATCGAAGACAGGATTAACAACAGCGGTAGGAACGGGATCGTGAGCATAAACTCGACGAAACGCATCAAAATATTGTCAACCCAGCCGCCGTAGAAGCCCGAGTACGCCCCCACCGCTACACCGATCAACGTCGAAATGATCACCGAAGTGACCGCCACAGTCAATGAGATCCTCCCTGCATAGATCAGCCGGGAAAAATAATCGCGTCCGATATTATCGGTGCCCAGGTAGTGCACACGTCCGGTGGACTCCTGTACGCTCCCGGCGGGCAAGAAATAGTTTCCCACCGTCAGCTCCTGGGGCTCGAACGGTGCGATCTGGGGAGCAAAGACCGAAACCCCAAAGATCAACAGCATGACGAAGCTGGAGATCACCGCCAGGCGGTGCTTGCGAAAGCGGCGGAGAATTACCTGCCAGGGCTTTTCCTCCGGCGTGGTAATGGCATCGCCAGCCAGCAGTTCCACGGGTGCAGTAGTAGTTGCCATAGATCAGACTCCAACCGTTAACTAAATCGTATGCGCGGGTCGACAATCGTGTAAAGCACATCCTGCAGCAGGGTGGCAAACACGGTCAGCACGGCAGTGATCAGCAAGAGCGCCATAGCCACCGGGTAATCGTAATCCCCCAGCGCCAGGATGTACAGGCGGCCCATGCCGGGCCAGGAAAAGATCGACTCGGTGATGATTGCGCCGCCAAACAGGGTAGGAATGGCGAACACCGCAATCGTTACGAAGGGGATCAAAGCATTGCGCAGGGCGTGTTTGATGATCACCACCTGCTGGGTCAGGCCCTTGGCGCGCGCCGTGCGCACATAATCCTGCCGCAGCACGTCCAGCATGCTGGCGCGCACATACCGGCTCCAACCCGCCACGTAAGCCATTGCCAATACCGCAGATGGCAGCAGCAGGTGCAAAAAGCGATCCAGCGACGAGCCGGCATCGACCGTCCCCAATCCGGGCACCAGGTAATCGCGTACGGCTTCCGAGCTGCCCGGCGGCAAATAAAACCAGCCCAAGCCCTTCGGAATCACCGAAAACAGCAAGATCAAGAGCAAACCAAAAAAGAAAGTCGGCATCGAAGAGCCAAAAAATGCCAGGGTGGTCACAAAATAATCGAACTTCGAATACTGCTTCACCGCCGAAATGATGCCCAGCGGTACGCCCAGAAGCAGTGAGATTAAGATCGAAAGACCCATCAGCTGCAGCGTCTTTGGCAGGCGGATGACGATCAGGTCCGACACCGGGCGGTCTCGGTTCAATCGCCAGGAGGTTCCAAAGTCACCGAATAGTACCCCTTTGCTGGTGCGCCGGCTTTCCAGGTCGACCGGATAGACATACTGCTCACAGCCGGTCACGCGCGATTCGAAGGTGCCGTCATCCAGCTCGATATTCTCTTCGATCGGCTTGCTGCAGCCTACCGCAACGTTCGAGAAATACTCATAATCACCGATGATCAGGCGTCCCTTTGGCTGGCCGATCAACCAGCGTGTGAAGCGCACCGGCAGGTACAGGTCCAGCTCGAAGTAGGCCCTGATGCGGGTGATATCTTCTTCGGTGATGCGAAATGTGGCGCTTTGCTGCACCTGGCGCAAGCCAGCCATTGGACCGCCGGGTGCAAAGTTCAGCAGCGCATACGTCGCAACCGCGGAGATGAAAACGACCCCAACCATTTGAATCAACCGGCGAATGAGGTATCCTGTCATAACGGTTCACCTCTAACAGTTTTCAATACCTGGTGGCTGTGTTTCTGGAATTTGCTTTGATAGAAGGCAGGCGCGGATTTCCCGCGCCTGCCCTGTTCATTCACAGGCCGCTCACGAATTACTTCGCGAACAGCAGGAAGTCAATGTGCTCCCAGGTAGCGCCTGCGATGACGTAGTTCTTTACGTCGCCTGCAGCTTCAGCGCCGACCAGGGTCTCGGTCAGACCGGCCAGGGTTTCAGAACCCAGCATGTCTACCTGCCCGCTCAGCAGCTGAGCTTCGGCGTTCTCAGCCGTGACGAAAGCAATCACGACGTTCGGGGTCTTGGGGGTGCCGCCGAACCAGTACGGATGGGCTGCGAGCACCAGCTTCTCGCCCTTCACCCATTCCGTGACCATGTACGGGCCTACGCCCCACGGAGTTTCAGAGATCTCGGGCAGGGTCGGCCAATCCTTGGCGGGCACGTCCTTCAGCAGGCGGCCGTCGGACAGCACGCGGTTGGCAGGTGCAAAGCCGGGATCATACGTGAAGTATAGCGGATCCTGTACGCCGGGCAGCATGGTGCGGGTGACCTTCAAGCCATCGAACTCCCATCCCTGGGTCTTATCGCACAGGATGAAGGAAGTTGCGCCGGACTCGCGGTCACATTGCACGTTCACCCACAGCTCGATATCTTCCTGGGTCACGGGCGAGCCGTCGGGCCACGCCAAGTTGTCCAGGTATTCGAAGGTCATGACCAGCTGCTTCATGGTGAGGGTGCCGCCGGTGAATTCAACTTCTTCACCCGCCGCATTCTTCACCTTGACGCCGGCTGCCAGTGCGATCACATTGCCAGCCGAATCGTAAACCATATCGCCTTCCTTCACCTCAACGTCGTTGTTGACTGTGCCGCCGTTTTCGATGGTCGGAAGCGATTTTACGTATACGGGCTGGAAGTCATAGTTCAGCGAGGTCCAGCTGCGCTGGTTGCCAATCGCCATGTTCGGCAGAGCGGATACAAACGCGCTCTCTACGAAGCTGTACAGAGATGCCGGTTCCTGGGTGAAGCCAACCACGATCGTATCCTGTCCGGGCACTTCCCACTCGCCGATGTTGTACAGGTAGTACTCCTCACCGGGGGTTGGGGCAAAGCCAACCAGGTCGGCGCGGGTGGAGAAGGTCTCGGTGCGGTTGAACAGCGGCACAGCCGGCACGTCTTCGGTGTAAGCCTGCTGTACGTCGAGGAACCACTTAATGCGCTCATCCTTGATCAGGGTGTTGTTGGCGTTCTTGATGCCAACGCTGGCTTTCTCATTGCACCAGCCCATGTAGTTCTGGCCAGCCCAGCCGTTGGACGGGAAGGGGATCTGGTCGCAGGCCCACAGGGTCTCGCCGCCGGGGTCAGCCTGGCCAACCCATGCGAAGGCGCCCAGCTCGAAGTCGCGCCGAGCCAGGCCGGTCTGGTCGCCGAACCACCAGGAAGCGGGGGCGTGCAGACGCACGATCTGGATGCCGCAGGCAGCCATCTGCTGCTCGAACACGGCCGCCCAGGTCTGGCGGAAAGCTGCGCTGGTGGTGGTGAACTTCAGCGACAGTGCTTCGCCGGCCTCGTTGAGGCGCAGGCCCGAGCCCTCGTCCAGCGTCCAACCGGCTTCGTCCAGCAGAGCCTGGCCCTTGGCGGGGTCGAACTCATACACGGTCACGTTTTCATCGCCGGCGTATGCCCACGAGCTGCCAGGGATGAAGGTGTTCATGACCAGGCCTGCCTGCTGCTCGGGCGAGATCAGCGGGTATACCGACTGCACCAGTTCAAGTTTGTTGGTGCAGTAAGCGATTGCCTGGCGTACTCTCAGGTCGCCCAGGATCGGGTGCGGGGTAGTGAAGGCCTCGCGTTCGACCTCGACCTCGACGATCTGAGTCTCTACCACGGTTACTTCCTGGGTCTTGATGACCTCAACTTCTCTATCAACCGGCACTTCCACAGTTTCGACGACGGTGACTGTGGTCGTGACCGGCTGGCAGGCGCTCAGCACAAAGGCCGCTACCAGCACCAGGCTGAGCACGAGCATAATTCGGGAACGAGCGTTCATAGGTATTTCTCCTCCTTGCAAAGTTTTCAAACATTGTCAGACACAGTGGCATTCCATTTTGGAAAGCCGTTATACATAAAACCGGTCTATTCTTGCGCTCTCAACCACCTCCCTCCATTAACTACAAAACAGCCCTTCAACCTACGCCAGGGCGGGATCTACTTCCCAATCCAATAATACAAGCTCGCTGCATTCCACTATAGGATACGACTGGAAAGGGTTTTGGGTTCAAACGAAAACCTGTGAGTAGCTTGCGATCGAGTGTGTCATGCAGTTCAGATGAATTTATACCATAATTTTAGCAAAGGTCAAGCATTGCGGCAACCGCGTATCGCACATTGACATGCACATTTGTAACACAAAGTTGCTCACTGTGCACCGCACCCCTCTCCAACATCCCATTCCTCCAGGTTCCACAGTGCGCTGGCAGCCCCAGAGTCGACCTGCAGTCCACACACTTCCACCCGCGCTGCTGTCACCCGCGGGCGTGCGTACAGCGGGATAGCCGGCAGGTCCTGTGCAAACACGGCTTGAGCTTCCCAATGCGCCTGCAGGTAAGCCGGGTCATCCGCCAGGCTGAGCCGCGCCTGCCGGCAGGCCTTGTCAAAACTGCTGCTCTGGTATCCCGCCGCATTGGCGCCGCCCCACCCCGCAGATGCGCCTTGTTCCGCGCTGGGAATCTGGTCGGAGAGATATAGCTGGCAGGGCGGCTCCACGCTGTTCGCCCAGCCGAACAGCGCCAGGTCGAAGCTGCGCCCAAAGACAGGTCCCTGCGGTCCGGGCGCCAGCAGCTCTGCGCCGGTCAGCGCCTGCACCTGCACACCGATCCCGCAGCCTGCCAGGGACTCCGCCAGGATCGCTGCCGCCTGCTGTCTCTGGCTGCCCTCAGCCACCAGCAGGCTCGCCTGCAGCACGCTGCCATCTGCAAGCCCTGCCACCGAGCGGCTTTGCCGCGGCGTTGCCGCGTTATTGTCTGCATCCACCCATCCGGAGGCATCCAGCAGGGCAGAAGCTGCCTGGGGATCGTAGCCGTACGTGCTCGCATCCGGGTTTTCCAACCCGTGCCCCGGCGTAGCATAGCTGTCCATCACCGGCGTCTGCCCAAGCAGCACTTCAGAGACCACCCTCTGGCGATCCATACACAGCGCCAGCGCCTGGCGCATCTCTTTCGCAGCGAACAAAGCCGGTCGCGCCGGGTCCGCCGGCAAAATGCCCACCAGCACTTGCTCCCAACCGCCGCGCAAGCTGATCGCGGCTTGAATTTGCCCGCCGTCGCGCAGGCGCAGCACTTCTTCCAGGTTGTTCTCCAGCCCAACCGACTCGTCCACGACATCGCACTCGCCGCTCAGCAGCGCCTCTAAAGCCGACTGCGTGCTGTCTGCGAAGCGGAACACCAGGTGATCGAAGCGCGGCAAACCCTCGGCGGCGCGCCAGTAGCGCGGGTTGCGGCTCAGGGTAATATGGTCGCCCGCAATCCATTCCTGCACCACGTATGGCCCCCACCCCAGGGTGGCTTGCTCCAGGGTGGTGGCAGAGATCAGCTCAGCCGCCGGGATGCCCGTTAGGGCGTGCTGCGGCAGTGGAGCAATAAAAATCGAACTGTACTGCGGTTCCAAATAACCCGGAATACCCCGCCACTCCACGCTGCGCTCATCCAGGGCGGCATAGGAAAGCGTACGGCGCAGCAGATCGGGCTGCACCCCGGGGAACAACTCTTGCGCCACGCGGTAGGCATACACCGAGTCGCCTGCGGTCAGCGCCTGCCCGTCGGACCAGGTTAACCCCTCTGCCAGCTCGAATCGCACCACCAGCTGCTCCATCTGCAGGCCTTCTTCGCCCGCATACACCAGAGCGCAGGCGTCTTCCCGGCAGCCCGCAGGCCGGTAGCGCACCCCATTCTCCAGCGCTGCCAGCTCTCCGTTGGCATCCACGATCACCTCACCCGCACTCACCGCAACCGCATCCAGGCGCGCCGCGCCGTTCGCCAGGCTGGGCGTCTCCTTCAAGATGGTCGCCCGGGGCAAGTATTGTATGCGCTCCACCGGCCCGTCGTAGATCGCCTGGCGCACAGCGCGGGCTGCGCTGCTGGCATCCAGGTACAAAAACGGCGCCGGCTCCTGCCCCAGGCAAACCGTCAGCAGCTTTGGCTCAGGCTCCAGGGTCGGCGTGAGGGTAGGAACGGCTGGCGCCGCCAGGGTATCCGTCGGTAGCGGCGCCGGCTCCGGCGAAGGCTGCGGTCCGCAGCCGGCGAGCAGCAGCAAAATCACCGCGCCGCCAAAAAGCGCCTTGGCGAAAGAATTACGTAAGAGTGATGTCATAAGCTAATCGCACCAGGTGGGCCATACATAAGCATGTCATTCTGAGCGAAGCGAAGAATCTAGATTCTTCGCTTCGCTCAGAATGACACGTCAAAAAAGTAGTGGGAAATCATCTTAAAAATTACAGGCGCCAGCGCTCGATGAGGGGCGCCCGCGCCCGCATTGTACCATACTGCGCTGCGGCGGTTGTCTCAGCGCATACTTCTCAGCGGCGTCACCGTCAGGTGCAGCGCCCATACCCATGCAAAACCAAATACTTCTAATGGATCAGGCGCCGGTTGGATCGGTCTGGCAGCTAAGAACTGGTGAAACCTCACCCACATAGAATGCCGCTCCGAGATCGCCGCCAGTTGCATGGGCAGCCTGGCAGCCCGCAGCAGGGCCGCCCGCCTCAGCCCGTTTGCCGGCTGGTGCGCAATCCCTGTTTTCAACCCATATTCGATATACTCGTCGAAGTAATCTCTTTGCTCCACGAATTTATGGCTTGTCATAATTCAAATCCGGCACACTTTCCTCGTAAAAACCAAGCTTTCGTTTCAACGCAATCCGTCCGTAGTGCAAACGTGATTTCACCGTCCCGACCGGCACCAGCAGGATGTCTGCAATCTCCTGCAGCGACAGGTCGTTCAGGTAATACAAGACCACCACCACACGCTGGCTCAACGGCAGGCTAGAAACCGCCCGCTGCACCAGCGCCCACTCATCCAGGTGCTCAATGGTCTCATCCGGCACGTTGCGACCGGGAGCGGAAAACCAATCCGCCAGGTCCTCAATCGGTTGGGGCCAGCGGTTGCGCCGCTTTACCCAATCATAGGACAGGTTGGCGGTCATACGGTACAACCAGGGTTCCAGTGGGCGCAGCGGATCGATGTTGGCAGCAAAACGGTGCAGCCGCAGGAACACATCCTGCAGCAAGTCATCTGCCGCCTGTCCATCGCCTGTAATCGCCAGCGCCGTGCGGAAAACCAGGCGCTGGTGGCGATCATACAGCGTCCCCAATGCATCCAGGCTGCCGTGTTGTAACTGCACCACCAGCTCTTGATCGCTTGTCACGCTCATAAATCCCTCGTTCTACCGGTACATGTATATTACCATATTAACCCCCCACTTGGTTCAAATAAAGGGGGACCCCGTCGCTCACACGCTGGTGAAGCTGTCCAGCGAAATCGCCGTTTCAGGAAAATCAGCCAATATCTGGCGATTCACTGTCACCAGGGGAACACCTAGATCCAGGGCCAGCACCACAAATTCACAATCATGGGCGGTGCAGTAACCATCTGCACTCAAAACAAGCACGTCGTTCGAATTAACCGTATACTCACGGCCACGCATTAATTCTTCAGCCTGGCTTATCGCGGCCTGGGCATGCTGCACGCTCATTCTTCCTGCACGCACCTGCACCGCAAGCACATTGCGTAATTCACTGCGCCAAAGCAGCGGCGCAGCCCATTCAGAGTCGCGGTATAGAGCCTGTTCAGCCTGACCAGAGCGTTCGCTGGCAAGCAGCAGATAGCCAATGAGGTTGGTATCGACAACGATCACGCCCGCCCCTCATGTTTTGCCTGACTGAAGGCCTCATCCGTCAAAATAGTCCCCTGGTTCTTCTCGCGCAGGCTGCGCGCGCGCTGGATGAAAGCCTGGGGGTCTAGTGGTTGGCTGATCACAGCCAGCTCGATGCAGGCAATGATCTCGCTGTTCAGACTGCGGCGATTCGTTTCAGCGCGCTGCTTGAGGCGTTGGTAAACCTCAACAGGAATATTCTTGACCGTTATAGTAGGCATGTCTTACTCCATAATGGTTCCAAAATGGTTCCAAAATGGTTCCACGACAGCATAATTATTGCTGAAAATGATCTCGTTGTCAAGGGAAGCTGGTGGCACGAAGTGGGCCACGCATAAGGAAATCATCCTGAGAGCCAATCCTGCGGATTGGACAGCGAAGGATCTAGATTCTTCGGTCGCAGAGTTTATCCTGAGCGCCAACCCGTAGGGTTGGTCAGCGAAGGGCTCCCTTAGAATGGCACATTAAAAAGGAATCGGGGACGTTGCCGTTCACTGCCTTGCTATCGAGATGATCATGCCCATCCCTGTCGCCTGGATTGTGGCAATCTGCTCGATGCCGGCGATGATCTCACGGGTCAGGCCTACGAAACTGATGGCCCTAAAAAGGCCCCAATCTCGGAAAAAATTTGGCTGAGATTGGGCTGGTCGGCGGGAGCAAGCCGGTCTTTCGAACCGGTATGTTTGTGGTGGGGGTGAGTGGCAATTTCCGGGTGGTGTGGTGCATTATCATAGCGAAAGACTCGCTGATCATTGCGGATATAGGTATATGCGTAGTTAATCCGTACCGGATAACCCAATTCTGTACTGACCACTTCATAGATGTCCAGAAAAGATCCGTCCCAGAACGTGACGCGGCAGCGGATCAACCCGTTGTAGTCATCCGAGGTTAAGAGGACTACGGGTTCTTCGACTTTACTGATCTGAGGGTTTTGACTTAAGCTGCGTTCGATATACAAAAAATAATCGTCGATCTTCACGCTGAGGCGGCCTCGCTCTGCATGAATTGGCGGATTGGCAAAGATGTCAAGTACAGATGATATAAACCGCTCCACATCATCAAATCGTTGTCATCTCCCAATTCCCCGCCTTGGAAACGACGGTAAAACTCAATCGTCGAGTATCCGTACTTACGCTCGTACTCGCGCAATCGCTCGCTGAGTTCATCAAAAGTAAGTCGTTTGGATTTTAATTCCATATCAGCACTCCGGCCTAATTACCAACAAATGACCCTGTGATTGGAGAAGCATCGATATTGTACCTCAAATGTACGCTAAAGTTAGCGCATGCAGCCGGCAGGGAGCTGTTGTTCAATCCTCCTTCAGCGCCCGCTGAAGCCGGTTGCCCAACACCGTCAGCCCTACCAGCAGCAGCGCCAGGCACGCCGCCGGGATCATCACCTCCAACGGCTGCTCCATCACCACCTGCTGCCCATCATTCAGCATCGACCCCCAGCTGCTCGCAAAGAGCGCACCCCCAGCCCGCTGCACCCCCAGTCCCAGGTAGCTCAACGCCGACTCCGCCGCCGCGATCGCCTGCATCTGGAAAACCGCCGCCGGCAGCATGCGCACCAAGACCACCGGCGCGACGTGACGGCTGAAGATGCGCCCTTCGCTCAAACCAAGATTGCGCGCCGACAGCACGAAC
>JBGSTO010000274.1:0-4136 GCA_041736465.1 Anaerolineales bacterium
TGGTGCTGCACCTGCGAGGCTACGCTGGAGGGCACGCTCTGCGGCTCGGCGCTGGTATATTCCAGGCGACCTGAGATCTTGGCGCCTTCGGCGAAGGTCAGGCCAGCCGGTACGGAGGGCATTGCAGGGGCATCGGGGCCAAAGTACATGGAGGATGGCGACCAGGAGGAGTTCCTGGTGTCCACTGCCAGGGTGGCATCGCCGCCGACTGTGCCTTCCAGGCGCAGACGGCTCGTCCCTGCGAGCAGGTCTTCAGCGATCTCGCCGGAGAGCAGCGTCTGACCGGCGCCGATCAGGAATGAACCGCCCACCTGGCTGCCGGATTTGCTTTCCACGCTGCCCGCCCCACCGAAGGCGTCGTCGCCGATGCGGGCATCTGGGCCGAGGGTAACGGCAGCGCCGGCGGCGAACAGATCGTCGCCTATCTCGCCGTTGACGAACACACTGCTGCCGGCAGCCCAAAGGTCGCCGGTCACTGTACCGTTGATCACCACATTTTCAGCGGCGGTAACCAGATCGCCGTTGATCGTGCCATCGACGATCACTTCGCGGCCGCTCAGGTAAAGGTCGTCGTTGATGACTTCATTGGCGCCGATGACCACCCGGTCGCCGCTGCGACCGTCGAAGGCCAGTGCTACCGGTGCGAAGATCAATGATGCCAGCAGCACCAGGCTGAATACTGCGAGAAACTTATTTGAGGTTTTCATGGGAAGATCCTTTCAATCACTCATACGATAGGGTTTGGTGTTTGTGTTCCAACTGTACCTATCTTAAGCGTTCGAGGTCATATTTCGTAGTGCCGCCGGTCATGTCCGGGGTCATATGACTGTCAATCCCTGTCATTCTGAGCGCAGCGAAGAATCTCCCCGGCAGTCGCCAGATCCTTCACTTCGTTCAGGATGACAGGCGGACTGGCATGCTGAGCGGCAGTTCGCAGAACTGCTAGCGAAGCATCTCCCACGGCAGTCGCCAGATCCTTCACTTCGTTCAGGATGACAGCTCGCTCAGGACAGCTCGTTCAGGGTGACCACCCACACCTGTCATGCTGGACGGCAGCCACACCGCGCTGGTGCAGATGGCTTTCGAAGTTTTCGCCCGGTTGGTTAAGCCGGTAGTGCTGGATTTCGCCTACACACCGGCTTGATCTCGACTCTGCCAGCTTGCTTTACTCGCCGCTCGCCACCAACCGGATGACATAGCTGCCGTACGGCGCCAGCTCGGGCAGCGGCTGGTAGGCGTCGAAGCCGCCGGATGCGTTCAGCGAAGGGACTGTAACCTCACCCTCGCCGAGCGACAAGGACGCCTGCAGGCTGCCGCTCAATGGGCTCTCAGCCAGCGATAATTTGTAATCACCTATGGCTGCGGACGACAGATTTACCAGCACCAGCACAGCCTCACCCTCAGTGTACCGCAGGAAGGCGTACACCTGGGTCGTACTGCTCTCCACCAGCGCCATCTCACCGCTGCGCAGCGCCTCGTAATCCTCGCGCAGGTGGACCAAGCTGCGGTAGTGGTTGAAGAGCGAGTCCGGATCTTCTTCCAGGGCAGCCACGTTGACCGTGCTGGTATCGTTGTTCAGTGCTTCCCAGGGTGTGCCTGTGGTAAAGCCGGCGTTGGCTGAGCCGTCCCACTGCATGGGCGTGCGGATGCGCTCGTCCGGCTTGACGCCGCGCATGCCGATCTCTTCCCCGTAGTAGATAAACGGTACCCCCGGATTGGTCAGCAGCAGCGTGGCAGCAATTTTCGCCTGGTCGATATTCTTCAACAGTTGATTGATCACGCGATTCTGATCGTGGTTGGTCAAGAAAGAGGCATACTGCCCGCGCGGGTACGCCCCCAGCACGCGCTGCTGCACTTCCATCAAATTATTGTTTTCACCCCTCTTAACAGCTTCCAGGATCGCAGTTGCCAGGTCGAACTCGAAGCAGATATCCAGCTCATCCCCGATGTAAGGTACCACTGCCGCGCTGGTATCCCACACCTCACCGACGGTCAGCGCCTGCGGCGAGATGGTGTGCACATAGCGGTAAAAATCCTCCAGCCAGGCGTGCGTTTCCGGGGTATTCTGCTGCACTGCACCGTTTTCGACCAGGTGGCGCACCGCGTCCAGGCGGAAGCCGTCTACATCCATTTCCTCGAGCCAAAACTGGATGATATCGCGCATCGCCAGCGTGACGTCGCCGTTGCGGTAGTTCAGGTCGGGCATGCCCTCCCAGAACAAGCCGTAGTAAAAGCTGTCGCCGCGCGGGTGCCAAACCTGCGAGCCCCACGGGCTGGGGAAGGGGATCGGGCTGTCATCCCAGATATACCAGGTTTCATACTCCGATCCTGCCGTCTGCGACTCCAGAAACCAGGGGTGCTCGCTGGAGGTATGGTTCATCACCAGGTCGACGATGACCACCATGCCGCGCTCGTGCGCTTCCGCCATGAGCTGCCTGAAATCCTCATTGCTGCCGTAGTCGGCTTCGATCGTCTTGTAGTCGGTCACGTCGTAGCCGTGGTAGCTGGGCGACTGCGCCACCGGCATCAGCCACAAACCGGTGACGCCCAGGTCGTCGTCGGTCTCCGGGTTGCCGTCGTTCAGGTAGTCGAGTTGAGAGATCAGCCCCTGCAGGTCGCCGGTGCCATCGCCGTCGCTGTCCTTGAAGCTGCGCACAAAGACCTCATAAAACACATGATCGTTCCACCACGGCAGATCGCCGCTGCCCAGTGACGGTTCCTGGCTGGGTTCAGGCAGGGGCGTGGGCTGGGGCGGAAGCTGCACGCTCAGCTCGGGAAATTCAGCCAGCTCTTTGACTGTGAAGGCCCAGCTTGCCTCCCCTGGATCGAGGAAATCGGGGCTGGTGGCGGCGACATAGCGCAGGGTATGCGTGCCCAAGCTGGGCTGCTCGATGACCACATTCCACAGGCGGAAGGTGCCATCCCACACATCGACCGAGCCAAAGGCTGGCAGATCGATGAGCTGGTCATCCAGGTATAACTGCCAGTAAAGCGCGGACCAGGTTTTATCCAATTCCGCTGCGGCATTGGCTGACGCGATGACACCTACCCCGTTGCCAATAAACAGCGTGGCGAATGCCGGGACATCACACTCACGCACTCGGGTATCCCGGACATCGCTGACGATCGGATCGCAGTAATCCCAGATGTTCGCGTTAACTGCACCCTCATCGGCTGCTGTGGCGATGCGCATGCCCTGTATCACGTCTCCTGGCTTGACTCCCTGTTCGATGGCTTCGACAGTAGGAGTCGGGGGAGCAGTGGTTGGGATGGTTGGGGTGGGTGGGATGGGCGAAGATGTCGAGGTGGGTGGGATTGGAGTTGGGCTGCTCGGTGGTTGGGTAGCTGCCGGCTGCGTACACGACACCAGCACACCCGCGCACAGGATTGTAAGCGTGAGAAGCTTTAGGATTTTCATTTTTTCGCCTGCCTTTTAGTGAGAAGAGCCAATGGAAACAGGCTGGTTGCACTGTTCAGTTAATTATAGATCGGATTTCTGTAAAGTACGCGGCGCTGAGGGAGAGTTTATTACGAAGAGATCGCCTCCCGTGCAACCTACTGAGCCGGTTGGCACTGCAGCTCGGAGCGCAGCGATTCCAGTGAGGAGCGTTCTTCTTCGGGGATAGTCATTGCGTTGTCAATGCGCTCCCACAGGCGGCACAGGCGCGGGGCGAAGTCATTATCTGCAGCGAATACTTCCGCACTCTGCTCCAGGGCAACCTGCCACCTGCCCGTGCGGGCATAGGCTTCGATGAACACCAGCCGCTCATTGGCGTTGCCGGGTTCAAAGCCTGCTTGAGCAGCCTGCTCTTCCAACCGGAGCACCCCCTGCCAGTCGCCGAGCTGGCGCTCAAGCTCGGCCTTCTGGTAGTAGTAGCACCAGGTATGGTCAGGCTCATCCCCAAACAGGTCGGTGGGCGGGTAATCGCCGGGAACGGGCTCCGGCTGTATGCGGCTCAGGTTCGAGACCGGAAGCGCCTGCCGGGTAATCTCCGGCAGCTCGGGATTATCAACGTCCTCGGGCGCCAGCACCCACAGGCAGCGTCCCGCTCCGGGCTTATAGTAGATCACCAGGCTGTCCAGGCTGGAGCCGTTGAAATTGAAGGTGCGGAATTCGGGGGTGAAGGTGCGCCCGC
>JBGSTO010000285.1:0-3461 GCA_041736465.1 Anaerolineales bacterium
TTCGCGTATCTCCTGGAGCTCGAGGTTGGTCGATCCTCGTCCTGCTACATCTTCTCCTCTCCGGCTCGAACCGTTTTCGACGCCGTTCTGCCCGCTCGCCTCTCGTTTTTTTTCCTCTTGACAAAGCGGTCCGTGTTGTGCTAGCGCGTCACCTGCGGCAGGTACAGCCGCGCCTGCGCATACAGCACCTCCACCAGCGGGATGGTGGTCTGCCCATCGTAGCTGAGATAGCCGTACACCTGCAGGCTGCCGCCCGGAACGCCTTCCGTATCCCACACCAGGGAAAACAGCCCGCTGCCATCTGGCGGCAGGTCGTCGATCGCCCGCGTCCAGGTATACAGCAGCGTTCCCTGCGCGTCGCGCACCTGCAGCACCGCCTGCCCGACCAGGGGCAGCTCGCCGGTATTGGCGTAGTGCAGGCTCAGGGTGAGCATATCGCCGGGCACGAAATTGTGCTGCGATGCCGCCAGCAGCGTGGCTTCGGCCTGCATCACGCCCAGCCTGAAGCAGGCCTGCTCGTCATCCAGCAGCGCGCCGTCGGGCTGGCGCGCCTGCACGACCAGGCAGTAGCTGCCCGGCGCCAGCCCCACCGTGGACAGCCCGGCGGTGTAGGAGGACGCCCCTTGCAGCGCGTACAATTCGCGCACTGCAAAAGCGGCAGCCTGCTGGCGGGTGGCTTCATCCAGCACCTGCATGTGCAGGTACACGTCACCGCCGGGAGCAGCGCCGCCGTCCAGCTCGAGCGAAACCTGCAGTGCTTCTCCCAGGGCAATCTGCGAGGCGCCCAGCTCCAGGCGGGCGATGGCTGCCGGAGCAGCGACCGCCTCCACGGCAAACACGTAGCGCTGAAAGTAGCTGTACAGGGTTGTCAGCGGGTGGTAGCGCAGCGGGTAGATTGAAATCACCAGCACATTTTCATCCGCAGCGCGGTTCACCCACCACTCAAAGTCCGCTGCGGGCCAATCTTCGATATCGAAGGTGGGCAGCTCCGGCTGCGCCCGCCGCTCACCGGTGAAATAGATCTGCCCGCCGCCCAGCAGCAAGCCCTCGCCGTTGGATTCCACGCTCTTCTCCAGCAGCAGCACATCTTGAATCTGCGTCCCGGCGGGATAGGGCACTGCGACCCGGTAGGCAGGCATATCCGGGCGATCGGGCGTGAAGGAGGTGAAGCCGCCGGGTATGCTGACCACATCGCCGTTTAGGGTATGGGTGATCGAGAGCGGTGGGATGCTGATCTCGATGGTGGTGGGCGCGCCAGGATATTCCAGGGCTTGCGCCTGCGCCAGCGGCGGCGGCCCTTCCGAGCCGTACTTCGGATCGCCGAACAGGTTGTAGATGCCGTTGTAGATGCGATCCAGGATGTCATCCAGATCTAGGGACTGGCGGGCCTGCTTGAAAGCCAGCCCAAACGATTCGCCGCCGTCCCACTGGTTGAACACGCCGGGCGAGTGGTAGCACCAGGTCTCGCCGCAGGCGCCGGGCATCATCGCCCCCAGGTAATTGCCGGCGCCCTTCTGCAGCCACAGCTCGCTGAAGCCGGTGCGATTGATGTAATCGCCGGCGTCGCAGGCCGAAGCGTAGACCACCGGGTTGGTATTTCCCAGCGGATCGGGCTGCTTGTTCAGGTTGGTGGTATTGATCACATCCACCGAGCCGGAGTTGCCGTGCCCTGCCAGGAAAAGGACGTCGTTGCCCGCGGTGTGGGCGTAGAAAGTGGTAGTGATCAGGGTGCTGGTGGCGGTAATATCGATCTGGTTGGTGATGGGATCCAGGATGGTGTAGTTGGGGTTGATCATCACAATCCCGTCGATGCCCTTGTTGCGCATCGCCAGGGCCGCCTGCCCGGCTTCGTGGAAGAAATCCAGGCTGTCCGAGCCGCCGCCGATGGTCGCCGGGAAGCCGCTCATGGCAAAGTTGAACGAGCGGTCGAAGCCGTAGCCGCTTTTACCCAGCGCCACGTTGATGCTGGTGCGCAGCACTTTCTCGAGCAGAGCGGCGTTGTTGCCGATGGCGCGCCCCAGGCAAATTTCGGGCACGCGCTCGTCGCCGTTGGTGCTGGAGAAGGGGTAATCGGTCTCGGTTTGCCAGTAATAGTAGCCGTGCGACACCGTTTCGGCGCTGGCAATTTTGCGGAAGAAAGTGGGCACTATCTCGGTCTCGCCCACGATCAGCAGGTAGCCGTTGGAAGCCCAGCCCGCCGCCAGCCGCTGGCTCCAGCTTCCCGTGGACTGCACCAAGTCGCGCAGCTCGCTGTTGGTGTGCGCTTCCAGGTAGCCCAGGGCGCCTTTCTTCAGGCTGGCCAGCTCCGCCATAGCAGACAGCAGGTTCTCGAAGCTGTCGCCGCTCAGGTTGTAGTAGTGCAGGTAGGCGGGGTTGGTCGCCAGCAGGTAATCGCTGGCTTTCAGCGCCGCGGCGTGCGCCTGGGAGAGCGGCACAGCATCTTCGGTTTGCAGCAATTTGACGTTCAATGAAAGCTGCTCATCGCTGCCGTCGGGGAGCTGGTAATCGATCACCAGCGGGTCGCCGATGGAAGCGGCGATCGTGCCTGCGGTGGGAGGGTGCATCACCGGCACGGCTTTGAAGGAATACGTGCGGGTAGTTCCGGGATACAGCCAGAAAGGATCGTGGATCTGGGCATAGGCCGTGCGCGTGGAGGGGATATAGCCCGCCTGGACGTCGGCGATGGCGGGCAGGATGGTCACCTCGGAAATGGGCTGAAAGCCTTTCAGATAATCGGTGATATACAGGCTGCGCGCCTCGCTGCCGCCATCGTTGCGCACCGCAATGGTGATGGTGAAGGTATTGCCGCTGCGTGTGGCTTTGTGCGAGACCACCGAAAGCTTGGGCGGCGGCGGGGGCGGCGGGTTGTTAGCGCTGACGTTGCGCGTGCCCACGGCGGATTTGCCCTGCATATCGAAGGCCATCACCGCCAGGGTGACGTTGCCGTTGACGCCGGTCGAGTCCCATTCGAAGTTGACCGTGTAGTTCTTGGGTTTGTTGGGGATGGGCGTGAACTCCTGCCACTCGCCCTGCACGTAGAAATAGGCGCCCTGCAAGCCCAGGTCGTCCTGCAGCGCGGCGCTGACCTGCACTTTGCCGGTCACGGTGGCGCCGGCTGCCGGGGTGATAAAGGTCACTTTGGGCACAGTGGCGTCCACCGGGTTGGCGATCGAAGCCGGCGCCTGGGCGACGCCCGACTGGCGCGCCAGGTCCACCGCCTGCGCCGAGAGGCTGTGGTCGCCGTTGGCAAACAGGGTGGAATCGAGCGGGTAGACATAGGGCGGGGCATAGTCGCTGTACTGCAGCACGCCATCCAGGAAGAAGCGCACCAGGTCCACACCCTGGTTGTCGCTGGCTTGCGCTTCCACCTGCACGGTCTGGGTGATGGTTGGGGGGAAAATCAAGCTGACCAGCGGAAGCTGCGCGTCGGGCAGCGCCAGCGTGCGGAAGGAGCGGTCGCG
>JBGSTO010000342.1:0-10254 GCA_041736465.1 Anaerolineales bacterium
TGTGCAAACAACGGGACCTTTTTCAAGAAAGCATACACGGCATGTTGGCCTGGTGGGGCTCGCCAGTATGACCGGCGTGCCCCTACTCTACGACGAGCCTATCATCCACATAACACCACACCCAATCTTCGTTTGTTTCCAGCGATTGCACCAGCGGGTGCCCGCTATCGTGATAGTGCCGGGTAGCATGCCGGTTGACAGACAGGTCGCAGCAACCCACATGCCCGCAGGTCAGGCAGATGCGCAGGCGCACCCAGAAGCCGCCGGTTTTCAGGCAGTCCTCGCAGCCCGGGGCGCTGGGGGCAACCGGCTGAATTTGGTCCAGGTGCGAGCAGTTTGGTGAGGCCAGCTCGCCCGGCTGGTAGATGTGCTTACCTGCGCCCGGCGCGTGAGGGCTGGTAGAAGTCATGGGGGAGCCTCCGGAGAATGAGTTTGTGAGGATGCAATGAAATCTGCAAAGAAGAGTATCAAGACTGATTATATCAGAATTGAGACTGGGGCATGAGCATCAACGAACGGTAGCGATTCATTAACCGTTATCGACCGCCGGCTATCAGGGTGTGTTGATAGCGTTGCCGGAAAAATTGTGCTACGCTATGTATATGAGTCGAAGAAAAATACCGTCCTGTCTCATAGTTTTGATTTGGCTCACAGGCATCCTTGTGGTGGCCTGTGGATCTACAATTGCCTGGTATTACTTTGATCAATATGTCTATCCGCTAGATCCGATCGCGCGAGGCGCTTTTCCCGAGAGCACTGCCTGGGTTTATCGGGCCGATAAAAAGATTGTCTCGAGTATCAGGGAATTAGATCATAAGATAATCCTACGTACTCAAGATGCGGTAATAGCGATCAACATTGAAGGGGACGAAATATGGAAAATTGCATCTCCTGCAGATACGCGTTTACAACCTGAAGGGCCAAATCAGGCTCCATATATTTGGTGAACCGATAAATCATTTCTCGGAGGGGAGGATGAAACCAAAAGTTAACAGGCTCCTGGTTTCCTTGATATTCATGATATGTGGCTTACTGGAGGGTTGCTACGTGCAGAGCGCCGAGATACCAAATTCAACAGATACCGTTCAACCTGTCTTGCCAACACAATCCCCGATAATACCGACGGAGACAAACACCTCTACCCCAACGAGTGAAAATAAGATATCCACGGCGATATTTACAGCAACAAATGAGCCACTAAGAGCGACGCCTCAGGCAACATTGTCTGTGAGTGATTCGACTTCGCTTGTCCTTGATTTGCTTCGCGACAATGGAGGTTGTCAATTTCCCTGTGTGTGGGGTATGGTTCCAGGAGAAACCGACCTAGCATCAATTCAAGCTTTTCAGGACAGATTAGCTAATATTGCAACGAGCTATACTTTTGACAATTCTGGTAGCTCTGCATTTGAACTCCCCCAAGATACCCAAAAGGTCCTTGTTGAACTTGCATACTATCAACAACATGATTATGTGGACAAGTTTGTCGTGAACTCCTTCGGGTTCCGTCAATTAGAAGAGGATCCCTATCTAGAAGTTACCAAAGTGTTCGGTGCATTGCCCACAACGAGCATTGTAAAATATTATCTTCCATCGAATATTCTAAAGAATTATGGGCGTCCCTCCAGGGTATTGATAGCTGGTTTTTACGATGATCGACTCCCGCCGACTAAAGCGGATTGGCTATTCAGTTTGGTATTGGATTATTCTGAATCAGGATTTGTGGTGGAATACCTGATGAATGGAAAATCATCTGGAGAATATTTTATTGGATGCCTTGAAGATTCCCGGTACATAAATGGGTGGTTTGTCTCAAACCAAGACGGATTAGGAGTAGAAGATATCATAAAGAAGCCCGATGGAACTAGCATGGGCGGGATTAACTCGTTGAATGTAAGCTGGTTTAAACCGCTAGAAACCGCTAATTCTATGACTCTGGATGATTTTTATGATGCCTTTATCGATCCAACCGTGAAAAGCTGCGTTCGGACACCTGTGTCCCTATGGAGGCCATAATCGGCTGCAAGTTGGTAAGCTCCTTAATTAAATCTCGGTCTCTACTCCCTGTTTGGCGACCATCTCGGCTCGACCACGTTGAGCTACCTGGCAGCCTCCTCTGCGCAGTCGCGGGAGCTGTACCTGGCGTGGGGCGCGTCGCGCTACAGCAGCAGCCCACCCATCCCGACCAGCTTCCGATATACCGGACAGAGAGCGGACAGTTACATTAACTTATACTGGTATAACTCGAGATGGTATGACCCCCGCATGGGTGTACGCTGCTTGGAACACCAGCCCTGAGAATTCAGACTTAGTCATTGCTGCCCAGGCATGGATGAACTTGCAGATGCAAAAAAGGTCGATTTTTTGGAGGATGATTTTAGGATACTGATATGAAATCAAACAAACACATTATTTGGTTTGGCTTGATTCTGGTCGTCCTGTTGACCAGCAATTGTGAGATACCAGATAATATAGCGACAACGACAATCGCGGCCGCCACAACTCCTGCGAATTCTTTGCCAACGTCCACATCGACCCAGATTGTTAGCAGCGCTACACCAACAATGGTGGTCACATCTGTCCCAACATCGACAAAAAAGACTACTCCGATACCCGTTCCCTCAGCGACTGTTAGCGCAATTCCCACCCTGGCTGTTGAAGATGCCCGCGCCAGGTTGATCGATCTGCTGGCGAATAATGGAGGCTGCCGTTTGCCCTGTCTTTGGGGAATTACACCGGGCACAACCACAGCTCAACAAGCGAGCGATATTCTTGCACCCCTGAGTAGCCTGTCGGAATTCAAAGTTTTTCATCCGGAATCGGGTACGATCCTCCTAAATGATGGATTGAAATACGATCAATTGTTGGATATATTTATTAATTACCTGGAAAATCAGGACAGTGTTTATAGGGTTTCTTTTGAGGCGCGAGATAGGAAAAAACTGGTAGATCAACAAAGTGGAGGATATGCTTTTCAAGATGTCTTCGACTCACCCGACTTTGGAGAAAAACTGGATTTCTATATGCTTCCCCAGGTTCTCGCAACCAATGGCCGCCCCGACTCGGTACTGCTTCTAACCATGGGTGAATTTCCTCCTTCACGCTATGGTCAAGGGCATTTTAAACTACTCATCCTATATCCAGAGCAAGGAATACTGGTGAATTACACCACAGAAATGCGCATCGTTGGCGAGAATGTGGAAGGTTGCCTGGCGAACGCCCATGTTGAGATGGATCTATTCCCATCAGGGAATGCCGCGGCTTTTGAGGAGTATTTAGCTCCTACGGATTGGAAAGGGAGTTTGGCTTACTATAAATCGCTTGAAGATGTTACTTCACTGAGCATTGACGAGTTCTACCAGTTATATCGGCAACCGACTGAAAAATGCCTGGTAACACCTGCACACCTGTGGCCGCTCCCGGAAAAATAAGGATGCTATTTCAGAAGTCGTAGGATACGTTTTGTCAATAGATGAATAGTGAGCGAGGCGCGTCGAAAGAGCAGTTGGAGCAGCACACTCCAACCGATTGCGTGATAAGCCGAAGGGCAGAGAGCGGTAGGCGCCAGTCTCTGCCCTGTCGACGATAACTCGCAGGCGCACGGGTGCCACCTCTGCGTAGCCCTATCCCCCGGAAACCGAACGATTGAACCAGGGAACCCTTTTGAGGTGGACATCCGCCAGCCTGGCACCTACCACGTCTGGCTGCGGATGTAAGCCGGCAGCAGCTTGCCCAATCATCGCCTTTTCCCCGCCAAATTTGTGGTAAACTCTGCCTGTTAGCCGGCGCGGCGAGTGCGCCGGCGGAGGCCTGGGAATCATGGCATTGTCACGCGTGGAACAGATGGTCGCTCGTTTGCGAGAGATGCAGGCTGCCTCTCCGGAGATCGAAGCTTCGGCGGTGGTCTCGGTGGACGGCCTGATTATGGCCTCGGCCCTGCCGGCGGAGGCGGAAGAAGACCGGGTGTCGGCGATGTCGGCTGCCATGCTCAGCCTGGGCGAGCGCATCGCCGGCGAGCTGGGACGCGGCGGGCTGGAACAGGTGTATATCCGCGGCTCGATGGGCTACGTAATCCTGACCGCCGTCGGTCAGGAGGCGGTGCTCACCGCCCTGGCGCGCGAAGGCGCCAAGCTGGGATTGATCTTCCTGGAAATGCGCCGCGCTGCCGAAGACCTGGCGAGGGTGGTGGGATGAGCCATCCCAGGTCACAAGGTCGCACACTCAACTCAGCAGGAACCTCGTGGGGAGGAGCCGGTAAACGGCCCTCCCCACTGCCTTTATATACCTGACGTTATCGGGAGGCGCGATGGAGACGAAGTATATCTTTTTTACCGGCGGTGTGGTCAGCTCGGTGGGCAAGGGTGTCACGGCGGCAGCCCTCGGCAGGCTGCTCAAGGAGCGCGGTTTCAAGGTGGCGGTGCAGAAGCTCGACCCGTACATTAACGTCGACCCCGGGACGATGAGCCCCTACCAGCACGGCGAAGTGTTCGTGCTGGATGACGGCGCAGAGACCGACCTGGATCTGGGACACTACGAGCGCTTCATCGACATCAGCCTGAACCGGGTGTGCAATGTGACCACCGGGCAGGTGTACGCCGACGTAATCGGCAAGGAGCGGCGCGGCGATTACCTGGGCGGCACCATCCAAGTCATCCCGCACATCACCAACGAGATCAAACGGCGCATCGGTCTGGTGGCGCGCACCACCGGCGCCGAGATCGTGCTGGTGGAGATCGGCGGTACGGTGGGCGACATCGAGTCGCTGCCCTTCCTGGAGGCACTGCGCCAGATGCGCTCGGATTTGGGGAAGGAAAACAGCCTGTACATTCACGTCACCTGGCTGCCGTACATCGGCGCTACCGGCGAGTTAAAGACCAAGCCTACCCAGCACTCGGTGCGCGAGCTGCGCTCGATCGGTATCTCGCCAGACGTGATCGTGCCGCGCTCGGATTACCCCGTACCGGACGACCTGTGCGAGAAAATCGCCCTGTTCTGCGACGTGGAGCGTAAGGCGGTCATCCCATTGGTGACCACCGGCGTGCTGTACGAGGTGCCCTTGATGCTGGAGAAAATGTCGGTGGGCGATTACCTGCTGGAGCGCCTGGGGCTGAAAGCGCGGCGGCGTCCGGATTTCTCCGATTGGCAGCGCCTGGTGGAAGAGGTTAAGCAGCCCAAGCCGACCGTGCGCATTGCCCTGGTGGGCAAGTACGTGGAGCTGCGCGACGCCTACATGAGCGTGCGCGAGGCGGTGAAGCACGCCGCCCTGGCGGTGGGCGTCGAGGTGGACATCGCCTGGGTGCATTCGGCAGAGCTGGAAAAGGAGCGCGGCTGGGAGGTGATTCAGTCGGTAGATGGCATTATCGTGCCGGGCGGCTTCGGCAGCCGCGGCATCGAAGGTAAGATCCGGGCGGCGCGCTTTGCGCGTGAAAATAAGGTGCCTTACCTGGGGCTGTGCCTGGGTATGCAGCTCATGGTGATCGACCTGGCGCGCCACGTGCTGGGCGTCGAGGATGCCAACTCGACCGAGTTCGATCGCAGCACACGCCACCCGGTGATCGATCTGATGCCCGACCAGCGCGGTGTGGTAGATATGGGCGGCACGATGCGCCTCGGGCTGTACCCCTGCCACCTGCAGCCAGGGACGCGCGCGGCTGAAGCTTATGGCACGCCGGTTGTGCAGGAGCGCCACCGCCATCGCTTCGAATTCAACAACGCCTACCGGGAGATTTTAGCCAAAGCCGGCATGGTGTATTCTGGGTTGTCGCCGGATGGACGCCTGGTTGAGATCGCAGAGATGGCAGATCACCCCTTTATGGTCGGCACTCAGTTTCACCCGGAGTTCCTGTCGCGGCCCAACCGCCCGCACCCGCTGTTCGTTGGCTTGATCAAGGCGGTCAGCGAGCGGGCCGGGGTGCAGCCCGGCGAGACTCGGAAAATGGAAACATCAAAGGTTTTGGAGCAAGGCTAAGAAAATAAAAACCCCAAAGGATTCTGAAGCCTTTGGGGGTTGGTTTTAATCGAATCCAGCCGGGTGCTGGGCATACACACCGCGCAGCTTGGGGGGCAGCAGGCTCGCCAAGGCGAACATGCTCTGATCGGTGAGACCCAGCACGGTATCGTGCGGCTTAGGAAAGATGGGCTCACCCAGGGTGATGGTGATGCGCGTGCGCCGGGGAAAGCGCCGGAACATGCGCTGTGTGCCGGTAAGCGCCAGGGGGATGATGGGCGCGCCGGTCGCCAGCGACAGGCGGGCGATGCCGGTCTTGGCGGGGCGTAAGCCGTTTCCTTTGGAGCGAGTACCCTCCGGGAACATGCCCAGCACCTGCCCGTGCTCCAGCACTTTGCGGGCATGCTGCAGCGCCCATTCGTCTTTGGCGCCGCGCTGCACCGGGAAGCCCCCCAGGCGGCGCAGGTAGGCATCCAGCAGCGGGTTCTTGAACAGCTCGGCTTTGCCCATGTAGAAGATCAGGCGCGGCAGGACGATCTGCAGCGGGAATACGTCGAAGTTGGTCAAATGGTTGGCTGCCAGGATGACCGGCCCGCTGAGGGGCAGCTTCTCCAGGCCGCGGGCGTGGATCACTGCCAGGCCGCGAAACAGGGCTGTGAACGCGATGGTGGTGAAGCGGCGCAGCTGTGTGTCCTCGAAGTAGTAGTGCTTGTGCTGCCGGGGATCCGAATCTTCGATCTGGGTTTCGAGGGTCATGGTTTTGGATTATACTTGCACATAGGGGCACGCGGATTAAAGATTAATCTCCGCTATTGCGGAGGGGCACATTCAAATAAAATTTTCAAAAACTCTGTGAGGTGAAAAATGGATACGATCATCGAAGATATCGTGGCGCGTGAGATCCTGGATTCGCGCGGCAACCCGACCGTAGAGGTCGAGGTCACGCTGATGGATGGCAGCTGGGGGCGAGCTGCGGTGCCATCGGGCGCTTCCACCGGCGTTCACGAGGCCCTGGAAATGCGCGATGGCGATAAATCGCGCTATCTGGGAAAGGGCGTCACCCAGGCGGTCGAAAACGTCAACGGCCCGATCGCCGATATGCTGGTTGGCTGGGATGCCAGCGAGCAGTATGCCATCGATATGGCCATGCTGGAGCTGGACGGCACGCCCAATAAATCCAGCCTTGGCGCCAACGCCGTGCTGGGCGCCAGCCTGGCGGTGGCGAAGGCAGCGGCGAATTCGCTGGGCCTGCCGCTATATCGCTATATCGGCGGCGTGTACGCCCACGTGCTGCCAGTGCCGATGATGAACATCCTCAACGGCGGCGCGCATACCGGCTGGCAGTCCACCGACGCGCAGGAGTTCATGGTGATGCCCCTGGGCGCGTCCAGCTTTGCCGAAGGCCTGCGCTGGGGCGCGGAGATCTATCATGCCTTGAAGGGTGTGCTCAAAGCCCGCGGTTATACCACCCTGGTAGGCGACGAAGGCGGGTATGCACCCGCTTTGAAGGCCAACGCCGAGGCCGTGGAAGTGATCCTGGAGGCGATCGAGAAGGCCGGTTATAAGGCAGGTGAGCAGGTGGCGATCGCCCTGGACCCGGCAGCTTCCGAGCTGTACGAAGAGGAGACCGGGTTGTACAATCTGCGCCGCGAGGGCAAGAAGCTCACCGGCGAGCAAATGGTGGCTTTTTGGAAGTCGTGGGTGGATCAGTACCCGATTGTGTCTCTCGAAGACGGGCTGGCTCAGGACGATTGGGAGAGCTGGAAGCTGATGGTTGCCGAGTTTGGCGATCGCGTCCAGATTGTGGGCGATGACCTGCTGGTGACTAACCCGACTCGTGTACGCCGCGCCATCAATGAAAAAGCTTCCAATGCTCTGCTGGTCAAGCTGAACCAGATCGGCACGCTGACGGAGACGATCGAAGCCGTAGAGGTCTGTCACCGCGCCGGCTGGCGGGCGGTCACCTCGCACCGCTCGGGCGAGACCGAGGACGCCACCATCGCCGACCTGGTGGTGGCGCTCAACATGGGGCAGATCAAGACCGGCGCTCCGGCGAGCTCCGACCGCGTGGCGAAGTACAACCAGCTCTTGCGCATCGAGGCCGAGCTGGGCGATACCGCCAGCTATGCGGGCTGGGCTGCCATCAGACGCTAGACTCTACATAAATTGTCATCCTGAGGAGCGTTCTTTGCGACGAAGGATCTCGCTACCCGGTGGTGGAGATCCTTCGCTTCGCTCAGGATGACAGGTGAACGTTTGGGCGCTCCTCAGGGTGGCATGCGCAGCAATCCATGCCACCGATTTTATCTGGCTATGCCATGCGCGCCCGGCAGCGCGCCGTACTGCCTTACCTGCACGGCGCGCTGCTAGACTTAGGCTGCGGATTCACCCGCATGCCACTGGTATTGGCTGCGGGCCAGGCTTACGTTGGCGTGGACGGCTGGGACGAGGCTCTGGCGTATAACCGGCAGCGCTATCCCCAATACAGCTTTCACAAACGCGATCTTGATCAGGAAGCGCTGGCGTTGGGCGAGCAGCGCTTCGATACCATCTTGATGACGGCGGTGCTGGAGCACCTGCACAATCCCGAGCACGTGCTGGGTGAGGCGCGCCGCTGCCTGGCTCCCGGGGGGCGGCTGGTGATGACCACACCGTCTCCCTTTGGCGATTGGGTGCACCAGGCTGGCAGCCGCATGGGGTTATTCTACTCCGAGGAATTTGTGGGGCACGTAAAGATCTTTGGGCGGGGTGATTTGATCGAGCTGGCGGGGCGCTGCGGCTACCGTATGGCGGTGTACCGGCGCTTTCTGTTTCAAACCAACCAGTTGATCGTTTACGAGTAAAAAAGAGCGAAACACAAAGAGCACGAAGGAAGCACAAGGAACACAAAGTTGAATTGTATATCTTTGTGGTCTTTGCGTCTTCTTCGAGTCCTTTGTGTTTCGATTTAAAAGAAACAATTCAACTTTCCGAAGCTTCTGGGGTAGCTTCGGCTTGCTCTTCCTCATCTGTGGCAGGCATGGGGCGCAGGGCTTCATCCATGGTCGTGCCCTCGCGGCGCATGCCGGGGGCAGGCGTGCCGCAGTACGGGCACAGGTTCCAGGGCAGCTCGATCAGCTTGCCGCACTGGTGGCAGTTCTTCTTCAGGCGGGTGTGGCAGTTGGGGCACACCTGCCAGTTTTCTTTCACGCGCCGGCTGCAGCCTGGACACAAAGCAACGTCTTCGATTGTCTGCAGCAGGGCTTCTTCTTCCAGCGTGTGCTGGTATTCGTCTTCCAGCGTGCGCGACGGGCGCAGGATCAGGTAGATCACCAGCCCGGGCAGGAACAGCACGGCTACGACCAGGGATGCCAGGATGCGCGCCAGGGGATCCCGCGCCCGCCGGCGGATATCTCTGTACGTCCAGATCACCAGACTTAACCACAGGGCTGCCAAAAAGGCGCCGCCCCATGCGGTCAGGATCAAGATCAAATTGCTCAAGGTGGAGGCGTCGAGGGTCATGGAATGCTCCTTGCAGCCGATTATAGCATTGAGGCGCGAGAATTGCCCCGATTCGAGCAGGCGATTATGGCGCGGCAGCCGGATTTGACTACAATTAAGCTTATCAAGGAGCGCACATGGACGAGCAAAAAATCACTTACCGCATCAGCGATATGCAGCAAGAAGAGCGGCCGCGCGAGCGCCTGGCGCGGCTGGGAGCGCAGTCGCTCAGCACCAGTGAGCTGCTGGCGATCCTGTTGCGTGTGGGCGTCGCCGGAGAGAACGTGGTGCGCCTGGGCGAACGGCTGCTGAACACCTTCGAGGGTTTGCCGGGGCTGCACCGCGCCTCCTTCGAAGAGCTGTGCGCCCAGCACGGTATGGGGGTTGCCAAAGCCGCCCAGCTCAAGGCAGCTCTGGAGCTGGCGCACCGTTTGAGCCTCGAAACGAACAATGAGCGCTCGTCCATTCACAGCCCGGCGGACGCAGCCGCGCTGCTGCAGTTTCCGATGAGCGCCCTGGAGCAGGAAGAGCTGCGCGTCCTGCTGCTCGATACCCGCAACCGGGTGCTGCAAATGGAGACGGTGTACCGCGGGTCGGTGAACTCTTCTCAGGTGCGGGTGGGTGAGCTGTTCAAAGCCGCCATCCGGCGCAATGCTACGGCGATCGTCGTGGCGCACAACCACCCCAGCGGTGCGACAAGAAGCATGTAGATAGAGAGTTCTCCAAAGAACCCTGCAAGGAGTATGCAGAGTGGCTAGGGAGGCGGGCGCGGGGACCCGAGGTAGAACCGCGTTCGAAGCCCTCCCGACAATGTGGCAAAGGAACCCCTA
>JBGSTO010000368.1:0-3879 GCA_041736465.1 Anaerolineales bacterium
CCAGTTGCCCTGCTGCATCGTGTCTGGAAAGATATAGGCGCTGACCAGCCAGCCGCCGACGCCCAGAAATACAAAGCTGGAAATGCCTGCCAGCATCCACTTGAACTGGCTGCGCCCCACCGGGTCACGCACGGTGATGGCGCTGTGCACCAGGCTCACCAGAACGACCAGCATCATCAGGATCACCTGCACCGGGTAGATGGCGAAGGCAGTTTGCAGGTAGCCCTGCCGGTTATCCAGATTGAACAGGTAGGCCAGGTTGAACGCCAGCGGCCAGGGCAGGTAGAGCAGCAGCACGCCCAGGCGCGGGAAGCGCCGCAGGGGCAGCTTGAGCCGGGGAAAAGCCAGCGCCAGGTACATCAGGCTGGGGTTGATCACCAGGGTCCAGGTATCGATGGGGACGGATGGCGGCGTTTCGGGGTAAAACAGGGTTGGGGCGGTGAAATTGGCGGGCACGGCGTTGAAAAAGAAACCCACGCCGATAAACAATAGAGCGTGGGCGGCGCGGTTTCCCGGGCGCAGCAGAAAAACGATCAAGCCGGCAATGAAGAAAAACAGGCTGCCGGCCAATTGGGTCAGCGAAGCGAGATCGAGCTCACCCAATTGGCCGTAGTAGCTCCAAATTGACATGCGCCGGATGGGCACTGCTAAAGACAGAGGCGTTCCGCCGCGCAGCACGTCGTAGTGCAGCACGGTGCCGTCCGGCCAATCCGGCGCATCCAGCCGGAAGATATTGTGCTGCGCTTCCAGCAGCGCATCCAGCGTCTGCCCGTTGATCGCCAGCAACTCGTCGCCAGCCTGTATAGGGCTGGAATCCTGGTTGAACTGCTGGGTAAATATTATTTGCGCGAGCCCGGTATCGATACTGCCGGTGATCGCCCAGCCATCTGTGGGCCAGGTGGTGCTGTACAGACCCATACCGAAATTGTATACGAAGATGAGCAGCGCGAACGCGGCTGCGACCCAGGCGCCCGTGCTCCAGCGCCGTTCGTTGTCTATCGAGGGGAGGTTTCTATGCATTCTTTCCTGATTTTGATCCTGAATGATCTCGCTGGGCGAGCACCCAGCGCACGGCGTTGGCGATCTCGTCCGGACGGGCAGCCGGCAGGTCGCCATGGGAGCAGCCGGAGACGATGCGCTGCCGTCCGCGGCTGGATAGTGCTGCCAGCTCGGCATGCAGCGGTGCGGCTGCTTTTTTCATCGCCGTCTGCCTGCCGCTAACCCACCACTCAGCAATCAGTACATCGATGGGCAGATCACCCAGGCTGCCCGGCGTGGCGCGCGCCATGGCGAAGCTCTGCGCGCCATCGCTGGCC
Organism: Anaerolineales bacterium; assembly: GCA_041736465.1. Taxonomy (GTDB): domain Bacteria; phylum Chloroflexota; class Anaerolineae; order Anaerolineales; family UBA4823; genus JAJUJL01. The sequence goes on from JBGSTO010000368.1 coordinate 1,317, forward strand.
TCGCGGGCGGCATTGGCGTAATCTTGCGAGCGGGAGGCAAACCCTCGCAGCGCCTGCCAGATGGCGGGGGGAAACTGGCGCTCGCCATTTGGGAATAATTGGCGCAGTATCAGCGGGCCAAGCAGGCGCAGCAAGCCCAACCGTCCCAGGAAGGCGATGGCGCTCATGCTGCGCTTCACCGTTTGGGCCGAAGGCACCCCGGGGATACGTTCCATCATTTCGGGGTGAGAGGGATCGACCAGCACCAGCCCGGCGATTTCCTGCGGGTAGGTTTTGGCAAATACGAGCGCATGGATCGCACCGGCAGAATGGCCCAGCAGAATATAAGGCGGGTTGATTCCGGCGAATATTAGCAGGCGGCGCAGCTCGGAAACCAGCTGCCCGCTGTGGCGCGGAGTCCCTGGCGGGGCAGGCTCGCTCCAGGCGTAGCCGGCGCGGTCGAAGGCGGCTGCCTGGGTGACCTCGGCAACTGCCGGCAGGGCGTTACCCCACGCCAGCGAGTTGCCGGCCAGCCCGGAATCCATCACCGCCGCCGGGTTGCCGCTGCCCTGTACCTGCAGGTGCAGGTGGTAGCCGCCGATATCGATCATTTGGCCTGGTGGTGTGGTGACCTGGCTCATTCAAACTCCAATAGTTTGTCATTCTGAGGGAGCCCTTCGCTGACCAACTCTACGGGTTGCCGCTCAGGATAAACTCCGCGACCGAAGAATCTAGATCCTTCGCTGACCAATCCGCAGGCTTGGCACTCAGGATGACATAGGTACGCAGGGTTTAAGAAGTGCACAAGATTGCCTCACTATTTTATGGATGGCGCGTCCTGAAATCGTTACGGACGGCGTTACGGAATGTGTTCCTCCGACCAATTTTCATTGCTTGCGCATCCAAAGCACAGCACTTTGAGGCTGCACAGTATCTTCTACGACCTCGAGCAGCGCGCCTTCCAGCCGGTGCATATCCACATCGCCGCGGGTGGTGGTGGCGAAGGCTTGCATTGCCAGCTCGGCATCATATTTCTGGCGGTAGAAACGCCGGTCGACAGCCGCCTGCACCCTGCGGCGCAGCGGGTTGAACAGGGCGGCGATTGCCAGGGTGGAGATGACGGTAGCGGCGGTGGACTGCGAGCCGCCCAGGGAGGTGAAGATGCCTTGCAGCACGGTGACGCTGCCAAAATATACTCCTACCAGCAAAGCGGAAACCAGGCTGTATTGCAGCGTGCGCCGGATGAGGATGTCGATATCTCACAGCCGGTAGCGCAGAATCGAAAAGCCCAATCCCAACGGAAGCAGAAGCGCACTCACACCCGAGACGACGCTGGAACCCCAGTCGTAGACCAGCCGGGTGGGAGCGTGCGTGCGCACCTCAGGCGCCAGCGCAGGGATCAATACGCCAATCAATAAGATCCCGACTGCCAGGACCACCAATGACCACAGCGGCCATTTGGTTTGCTGGCGCTGCAGGGGTGTGGAAATCCGCCGGTAGCGGTATACCTGGGCAGCCAGGGAAATCCCAAATGTGAGCGGGATCGCCAGGGCGATCCAGGGGGTGTCAGCTATGGAACTGTTGGAAGGTAAGAATAGCGCAGCATAGACGATGAGCAGGATGACAAGGATGAGTGTGAAGCGCGTCCAGCCGGGCACGAAGCGACCATCCGGAAAGATGTAGAAAAAGGCATAAAAAGCCAGCCAGGGCACACCGATGAGTAAACCGATCCACTGCTGCAGGGCGCCGTAATCCGGTGCGCTGATACTGGAGGCGTAAGCCAGACCGAAGAGAACCAGCATCAGCGAGCTGTACCAGCCCATCAGCTCCCGCCCACGCCGCCAATAAATGACCAGGCCGACGCCCATGTACATCGCCAAAGAAAGGCCGTCGCGCAGCAGCGTCCAGCCAATGTACAGAGCGGGCGGAAACCCGGAGGCATGCATGGCGGCGCGAAACGCGGCTGTGCTGTCCCAGCCGCCGGTGAAACCGTTGGTGATCACAAAACCGGAGAAGGTGTTAAGCTGCTGCCAATAGGCGGGCAGTCCTCGCAAAAAAAGGACGCCGTAGGCGGCAACCATACCGAACCAAATTGCGGTCGCCAGAAATTGTAAAAAACGGTCACGAATGGAGGGATTCATTGCCTGGGACCTGCTCCCGGAAAGTTTGATCTTGCGTGTTTCTCCAATTTCAACAACAGGCTTACCCGGTCAGGCTGGAGGGTGCGCTGCACGGTGCCGGTCAGAAGCGCTGAGAGCTGCTCCAGGTTGGTTTCGCTGCGGGCGACGGTGGCGAACTCTGCCAGGGCCTGTTCGGCATCGTACTTCTGGCGGTAGAAACGCCGGTCGATGAGCTCCTGAATCCTGCGGCGCAGCGGGTTGAACAGGGCGGCGATCGCCAGGGTGGAGATGACGGTGGCGGCGGTGGATTGCGACCCGCCCAGGAAAGCGAAGACGGCTTGCAGCAGGGTGACGCTGCCGAAGTAAACGATCGCCAGCAGCACGCTGATCACACCGTACTGCAGCGTGCGGCGGATGAGGATGTCGATGTCCCACAGCCGGTAGCGCAGCATGGCGATTCCCAG
>JBGSTO010000373.1:0-4108 GCA_041736465.1 Anaerolineales bacterium
CAGCCTGGCTGCCTGGGCGGGAGAGACCATCACGCTCACCCTGCGCCTCAGCCAGCAGGCGGGCGACCCGCCGGCGTACGTGCTGGTGGACGAGGTGTCGGTCGGGCAGGCTTACCCGGGTCTTGGGGTCTGGATGGATGGGCCAGCACTGACGGAGCCTGGCGACGCCATTACTTACACCCTGGATTATGCTAACCAGGGCGGAGGGTTATCTGCCGGGACGCACATCACATTGACCCTGCCGCAAGGGCTGGACTTCTTGCAAGCCAGCCTCAGCCCGCAGAGCGCAACTGGCAGTCAGATCGTGTGGGCGCCGGGCGACCTGGCTCCAGGGGCAGCGGGCCAGCTCACGATTCAGGTGCTGGTGACGGAGAACGCAGCACGGATGGAACTGCTGCCGGTGCGCGCAGACATTCTTGGCGGCACAGATGAGATCGAGCTGGAGGACAACTGGGCGGTAGTGGACCTGACGGTGCGCATCCCGCTGTACCTGCCTGTGATTAAGCGATAAGTAACCATCGGGAGACGATGAAAAACTTTCCGCAGATTACGCAGATTTTTCGCAGATAGTACATTGTGGATGAAAAGCATTATCTGCGTCCATCTGCGAAATCTGCGGATTAAGAACTTTCTTAAATCTATCCCTTCCCCAGCGCGGCCTCGATGAGCTGCTGCAGGCGCGGGATCATACCCGCCGGGTCGGGGTGCAGACCTTCGATCAGCAGAGCGTTTTCGTAGATCTGCTCGATGGCAGCCTGGGCGAGCGCGTCGTCTTGCGGCAGGGCGGCGATGCGCAGCAGGATGGCGTGCGCCGGGTTGATCTCCAGCACCTTCTTGGGGGCTTCGAACTCGCGGTCCAGCAGGCGGTAGACGCGCTGCAGCTCGGGATTCAGGGCTCCCTGTGCATCCACAATGCGGGCGGGAGCGGAGGACAGGCGGGTATTGGCGCGCACCTCGGAGATGCGCTCGCCCAACTGCGCCTGGAAGCGCTGCGCCAGCTCGGCGTTAGCGCCGGCATCCTGCGGCTGTTCCTGCGCCTCGCCTTCTGCTTTCTTTTCATCTGCGGCGGCATCCACCTCGCCGGCGGGCGGCTCGATCTGCAGGTCGGGGGAGGCAAGGTTGGAAAGCTGGCGGCCTTCATACTCGCGCAGGCGCGAGAGCACGAAGGGATCGATCGGGTCTGCCATCAGCAGCACTTCATAGCCGTAGGGGCGCACCAGGTCCAGGTGCGGCGAGTAGCGCAGCGAGCGCTCGTCGTCGCCCAGCAGGTAGTAGATGCGCTCCTGACCGGGTTTCATACGCGCCAGATAGTCGTCCAACGACACCCACTCGCCGGGCTTCTCCAGGCTGCGGAAGCGCAGCAAGGGCAGCAGCCGTTCCCAATCCTGCTGCTCCACCGCCGCCCCCTGGCGGATGTAGCGCCCGAAGGACTGCCAGAAATCGGCGTATTTGGGGGCATCGTTGGCAGCCATCTCTTTGAGCGTGTCGATCACCTTGCCGGTGACCAGTTTTTTGAGGGTGGCTATGATGCGGTTGGCCTGCACGCTTTCGCGCGAGACGTTGAGCGGCAGGTCTTCGGAATCGACCACGCCCTGCACGAAGGACAGGTACTCGGGCAGCAGGTCGCGGCAGTATTCCTGGATGAGCACCTTGCGGGTGTACAGCTTCAGCCCGTCTTCCTTGCGGATGGATAAGGGGCTGCGCTCTGCTTTGCCGGGCAGGTAGAGCAGGGCGTACATCTGCACCGGCGCATCCACGTTCAGGTGCATGTGCGCCAGGGGCGCTTCCCAATCCAGGGTGAGCTGGCGGTAGAAATCTTCGTAATCCTTGGCCTCCACCTGGCGCGGCATCTGGCGCCACAGGGCTGATTGGCGGTTGGTCTGGTCTTTGGCGCTGCCCAGGTAGATGGGATAGGGGATGAAATCGGAGTGTTTTTTGATGATCTCGCGCAGGCGGTATTCCTGGGCGAACTCTTTGGCGTCTTCTTTCAATTGGATGATGACGTCCGTGCCGCGCTGCTCGCGCTCGGCAGGAGCCACGGTGAAGGAGTCGGAGCCGTCGCACTGCCATCCGGCAGCCTCAGCATCGGGGCGGTAGGAGCGCGAGACGACGCGGATCGATTCTGCGACCATGAAGGCCGAGTAGAAGCCGACGCCGAACTGCCCGATGACGTCCGAGAGGTGGGAGGGGGCGCCGTTTGCGCCGGATGATTTCGCGGCCTCGACGAAGGCGCGCGCCCCGGAATGGGCGATGGTGCCCAGGTTCTCTGCCAGCTCTTCGGCGGTCATGCCCAGACCGGAGTCGGAGATGGTGAGGGTGTTGGTGCTGGAGTCGGCGGTGATGCGGATCTCGAGCGGGATATCGGGGGTGTGCACGTCGCGGTTGGTGAGTGTTTCGAAGTCCAGGCGGGTGAGGGCGTCGGCGGCGTTGGAGATGAGCTCGCGCAGGAAGATCTCGCGCTCGGTGTACAGGGAGTGGATGAGGATGTTGAGCAGTTGGCGGGTTTCTGCACGGAATGGGATGGGTTGGGATTCCATAGATAGCTCCTGAAAGACTTTTTTCCACAGATTGCACAGATTGTTCAGAATAATGCAAGAAAAAGCTGTCCGCAGATTGCGCAGATTTTCGCAGATAGTACTAAGAATATACTACCGAAAGGCACAAAGCTCGTCCGCAGATTGCGCAGATTTTCGCAGATAATACCAGGATTTTGTTGGAATTTTCTAAGAATATGAGGTTACTCCAGGCTGTAATCATCTGTAGTAGGCGCCGATTTTGGGGTTAGCGGGTGTAGTTCATGACGATCCGTTTGTGCTGCAGGGATGGCGCGCCGAAGTTGACCAGCAAGGCTCGGGTCATGCCGGTGGCTTTCAGGTAATTGATGATCTGCGCTTCTTCTACTGAGCCGATAGCCTTGAGGGCTTTTACTTCGACGATAACGTCATCGAAGCAAATAAAATCGGCGCGATAGGTGCAGGCCAATGGTTCGCCCTTGTAGTAGATTACCAGGTCACTTTCCCGAACATAGTGAATGCTCCGAAGGGATAATTCTCGGGCCAGAGCTTCTTGATAAACCGCTTCTAGAAAACCGTGCCCTAACTGGTTGTGAACTTCCAGCGCTGCGCCAATAATGCTGTATGTTTCCGGATCTCTGATCTCTGCCATCTGTTTTCCAGGTTCTATCTGCGCCAATCTGCGTACGCCGGTACTCCGGCGCAGTCTGCGGACGAGTTTTTACCTTTTGGTGATTTATCTTAGAGCCTATCCGAAAAGTGCCAAGTCAAGCAGGATATGAGCACAGGCCAGCTTGACAAAAGCCATCCAGTTACTGGGTTTCTTACACCAGCGAGTACGCAAACTGCGTCGCCGGACTAACCAGGAGAGGGTCCTTTCAACGACCCAGCGACGAGCTGGGAAGCTGTGCTCTCCTGGGAGCGGACATTCTTCTTCCTTAGGTTCATTACGGCGTCGCCGATGCTTGATATGATCCATGTATCCTGCCAGGTGGATGATCTCGTGAACATCGTCGTAATCGTAGCCTTTGTCACCACAGAAATGCTGTTCTTGATAAGGTCGCTTGACGACGATGGAAACCACCAAATCATCCACAGACCACTTGTCATGTTGGTTGGCACCGCTAATGTAAATGGCTAAAGGAGCGCCATACTGGTCCACCAACAGATGGATTTTGCTGCCCAACTTGCCGCGATCGGTTGGATTCTTGCCTGTTTGCTCCCCACCCAAGGGAGCCGCACAGGATTTGCTATCCGCCGATTGCCATTTCCAGCCAATTTTCCGTTCCTGAGCATAGAACTTGACCAGGATGGTGAACAACTTGTCAAACACACCGGCTTCTTTCCAGGTCTGAAAGCGCTCATGCAAAACACTGCTGGATACCTGGAACCATTCTCGCTTGACGGCTTTCCACTGGCAGCCGGTCCACAAGACATACCAGATGCCGTTGATCACATCTCGGTTATTGACCCGAGGCCGCCCAGACTTTATCCCTTGGGCTGGTTTCGGGATGTGCTTCTTCAGCTTACGCCAAAGTCTGCCTGGAACCTGGTGAAAGTTTACGTTCTTTGGTTTTGTGTTATCCTTATTCATC
>JBGSTO010000374.1:0-2587 GCA_041736465.1 Anaerolineales bacterium
AGCCGTCTCCAGCCGGGCCGCCAGCCGGCCGCGTTCGTCTAAATCCAGAGCGCTCACCCGCGCCGCGCACATTTTCATGGGGGTGATCGTACCATATTTCGAAGCGCATCGCAATTCGACCTAAGATTCGTGTTAGAACCCCGCACCTGCCAATCACAACCGGATAAAGACAGGTATAATTTCATCCAGGTAATCAACGGGTATCCCCGTAATACCCATAACCGTATCCCTCGATCCATCTGGAGAAACTCATGAATGTCGCAAGTGCCGTACAGATCTTAGCCAGCGCTGCCTGGCTGTTATTCATTGGCTCCATCGTACTGGTCGTAACGCGTGCTTCCCGCCGGCAAACCGTGGGCGGCGCCACTACCCTGCTGGTGGTGATGGGCGTACTATCCATCGTCCTGTCCTCCCTGAGCGCCGGGCTGGTGTTCATCAACCCGGAAGAGCGCGGCGTTGTCATCTCAGCCGTTGCACCCAAAGGCTACCGTGAGGAGCCGCTGCAGCCTGGACTGCGCTGGATCGTACCGTTCTTTGAAAACGTGGTGCGCTACCCGATTTCTCGCCAGACCTACACCATGTCGATCGCCCAGAGTGAGGGGCAGATTCAAGGCGACGACTCGATTACCGCCCGCACCTCCGATGGACAGGAAGTGTTCGTGGACGCTTCAGTGATCTATTCGGTTGACCCATCCAAAGTGGTGCAGGTGCACATCGAGTGGCAGAACCGCTACGCCAATGACCTGGTGCGCCCGCTGGCGCGCGGCGTGATCCGCGACGCCATCTCGCAGTTCGGTGTGGAAGAGGTCTACAGCAGTCAGCGCGCCGAGATGGCTGCCCAGATCCGCGAGGACATGTCAACCCGGATGTCGGAAAACGGCCTGGTGCTGGTGGAGTTCGTGCTGCGCAACATCACCTTCTCACCGGAGTACGCCGCCTCGGTTGAGCAGAAGCAGATCGCCGAGCAGCTGGCTCAACAGGCGTTCTTTGTCGTAGAACAGCGCAAGCAGGAAGCCGAACAGGCCCGCCAGGTAGCCCAGGGGCGCGCCGATTCCGTCGTGATCGAAGCGCAAGGCGACGCCGAGGCGCGCATCATTCAGGCCGAAGCCGAATCCGAGGCGCTGCTCAAGATCGCCGATGCTCTGCAGGACAACCCCGACCTGCTCTCCTACCAGTACATCACCAGGCTGGCTCCCGGAATCCAGGTGATGCTGGTGCCCAACAACGCCCCTTACCTGCTGCCGCTGCCAGACCTGCAGCAGACCACCCCAACGGTGACACTGCCCAATCAGCCCTCGCCTTAACGATAGTCTTTCGCCTGATCCCGGTGCGCAGCCTGTGGCTGCCGCCGGGATCAGTATCCTTACCGCCGTCAGGAATTCTTACATGAACGAGCACGCTTCCAGCGGGCGCGAGATCCGCCTGACCAGCCTGTCAAACTGCGCCGGCTGAGCATCCAAGCTGAGCGCTGAAGCGCTGGCGCAGGTTCTGCGCCCTATCCAAAACATTTTCAATCCGGTGGACTATCCCGATTTGCTGGTGGGTTTAGGCGATCCGGACGACGCCGCCGTCTGGCGCCTGGACGATGATAAAGCCCTGGTGGTCACCACCGACTTCTTCACCCCGGTGGTGGACGACCCCTACGACTACGGCGCTATTGCCGCAGCCAACGCCCTGTCGGATGTGTACGCCATGGGCGGGCAGCCTTTTCTGGCTCTCAATGTAGCCGCCCTGCCGCCAGACCTGCCCCACGAGCTGCTGGGCGAGATCCTGCGCGGCGGCGCCGAGAAGGCGCGCCAGGCGGGCGTGGTCATCGCCGGCGGGCACACCATCCAGGATAAAGAACCCAAGTACGGGCTGATCGTGGTGGGCTTCGCCAACCCGCGGCGCATGCTGACCAAAGGCGGCGCCCGCCCCGGCGATCTGCTGGTGTTGAGCAAGCCGCTCGGCTTCGGCACTATCACCACCGCGCTCAAGCGCGGCGTGGCGCAGCCCGAAGACGTTGCCGAAGTGGTGGAATGGATGAAGCGCCTGAACAAGACCGCCTCCGAGCTGGCAGTGGAATTCGAGCTGCGCGGCGGCACCGACATCACCGGTTTCAGCCTGCTGGGTCACGCCTGGGAGATGGCAGCCGCCTCCGGCGTGGGCCTGCGCTTCCACCTGGAGCGCATCCCCTTCACGCGTGGCGCGCGGCGCTATGCGGATGAGTTCATCTTCCCCGGCGGCTCTTCCGACAACCGCCTGTACTATGGCGAGCACGTACACTTCGAGACTGGCATCGACGAAGCCTCGCAGATGCTGCTGTTCGATGCCCAGACCTCCGGCGGTCTGCTGCTGGCAGCCTCCCCCGAGGTGCTGCCAGGTCTGCTGCGCAAAGCCGGGCAGCTCAACCAGGAGCTGTGGGTGGTGGGCGAAGTCACCCGTGGCGATGCCATCCAGGTGCTGCAGGCATGAGCGCCTCTGCAGCTGAACAGCCGGTATACCAATCGCGCCGCTCTGCCGTGTATGGGCAGAGCGGCATGGTAGCCACCTCCCAGCCGCTGGCGACCGCTGCCGGGCTGGAGGCGCTGCGCCAGGGCGGCAGCGC
>JBGSTO010000384.1:0-2262 GCA_041736465.1 Anaerolineales bacterium
TTCTCCATTTAACCAAACTCCTTGAGTGTAAAGCTTACTTTACACAATTGTAAAGCGAGCTTTGCTAAATGTCAAGGGAGTTTTACATGATTATCTCTGAAATACTCCGGCCAGTCGCTTATAATCTCAGGGTAAACCATCTCGGTTTGGAATCAGGGAGCTGCGATGAGCACGCTTGACAGGGCGCCGGTTTTTGATCTACGCCCGGCATTGGAAAACGATTTCCCTGCCATTCGCGAGTTGATCTGGCAGGCCAGGATCAACCCAACCGGATTGGAATGGAACCGGTTTGTGGTTGCGGTCACGTCTGGGCAGCTTGTGCTCGGCTGCGGGCAGCTCAAGCCGCACAAGGACAAATCCCTGGAGCTTGCCTCTATCGCCGTGCTGCCGGAATGGCGCAGCCGCGGGATCGGGCGAGCAGTGATCGAGCACCTTCTGCAAGCCGCACCGCGCCCCATTTACCTGACCTGCCGGGCGAGCTTAGAAACCTACTACCAACGGTTCGGCTTCGAGACCATCACACTCTCGGAGATGCCGCCCTACTTTCGCCGCATATCCAGGCTGTTTCGCGTGATGAGGGTTGGGGGATTGGCTGGCGAAGATTTGCGCGTGATGCGCCTGACCACCTGACAATTTTGTAATTGACAAAAAACATATAGAGTTATAATATACACATATAATATGTATACATATTATATGTGTATAGAATCCCGCACAAGTCTGCTGTAGGAGGACGAAATGACACCTGAGGCCATTCAGAAAGATACCCTGACCGGCGTATTGAGCCGCAAAAGCTTCGATGAACGCCTGCGCGAAGCATTCACCAGGGCCGAAGTCGAGCAATTCCCCTTCACATTGGCGTTTTTGGATCTGGATGGGTTTTCGCGCATCAACGAAACATTCGGGCACTCCGCCGGTGACGCGCTGCTGATCAGCCTGGCGCGCACCATCGAGAGCATCGCCGCAGGAGATGCTCTCGTGGGGCGCTACGGTGGGGATGAGTTTGTGGTTCTCTTTTTATACACCGAGCGAGAGCAGGCTTTTCTGACCATGGAGAAGGTGCGCAGTGCGGTAGAACAGATGAAATCCCTGGTGGTTGGCGAGCAAACGATCTCGCTTCAGGCGACCGTGTCGGTTGGTGTGGCATCGTTCCCAATCGATGCCCATACCGAGACTGAGCTGCTGCGCAAAGCCGACCAGGCGCTGTACCGCGGCAAGCAGATGGGGCGCAACCAGGTGCGCCTGGCTTACGAAGAACGCATGCTGCCCAAGACCTCCCACTACACTCAGACGCAGCTGGAGCGCCTGGCGCAGCTGGCGGAACGCGAAGGTGTAGGCGAGGCGGTGCTGCTGCGTGAAGCGCTGGATAACCTGCTGCTGAAATACAACGTTACCCAATTCGACCAATAATGGGCGAAGGCAGCTTCTTTCAGGTTACTTGTCTGGGATGACGCGCATAGGCCATTTCCCCGAATTGCTGGACAGGTAATTCAGGCGCAGGCGCTCGAAAGCAGGCTCGATCTCGGACAGCCGGCGCACACTTCCATTGACCAGTACCGGCGGGTCAATGGTGCGCAGCTTGGTGCTCACCCGAAAAGTGGGTTGGGTTTCGTCCCAGGCAAAACGCGTGGCGGGAGCGACCTGACTCACCAGGCGCTGGATTTCTGCGTCGCGGCAGTCTTGCAGCTTCTGCCACGCTGGCTGGTCGGTGCCCCATAAATCCTGCTCGCTCAACACACCCAACGCCAGGGCGCGGCGGATGGCCTGGGCTGCCAGCTCATAAATGCCCACCTCGCGAAAATTAGCCCAGGAGGCCCGGTCTGCCGCAATGAACGTCTCGCCCATCCAGCGAGCGGTGCGCACACCCGTAACGACGATCCGATCCTGGTGCACCTGCAGGTGACGCAGCACACGCTGCACCTGCTGCAGGCTGGCGAGGCCCAGGTCGTGGCTGTCGCGCAAAAAATAGTCGAGACGATCAGCGCACAGGCTGGGAGCAGGCTGTTCGAGAAGCGGATAGCGCTGGGCCGTTTCTTCATCGTCCAGGCAGACGAGGCTGCACCAGTCATAGCCATGCCGCTGCAGCACCTGCGGTACATCGGTGGTGGCTACAAACGCGCTCTTGTGCTGGTCGTGATAATCCTGGGTGTCGTGCCCGTCAAAAACGTAATCAATCACATGGCTGAAAGCGGTGTGGCTGACATCATGCAGCAGGGCCGCGGCCTGCTGCTCCAGGCTGGCGCCCAGGCGGCGCACCAGCAG
>JBGSTO010000393.1:0-5559 GCA_041736465.1 Anaerolineales bacterium
CCAATCCCAGCAGGAAGCCAAGCGGCGAGAGCGCCAGGATGGCGCCGCCGGCAGTCGCCAGCCCCATACCGCCGCGCAATCCGGCAAAGACAGGCCAGCAGTGCCCCGCCACGGCTGCCAGGGCGATCAGCGCCAGGATGAAGCCCGGCGCGTCCAGGCGCAGCGCCAGCCATACCGGCAGCCAGCCCTTGGCGATATCCAGGGTCAAGACCAGCAGCGCAGGCAGCAGCCCCGCCTGGCGGAAGGTGTTGGTGGTGGTGGCATGTCCCGAGCCGGAATCGCGCACGTCCACACCTTTCACCCGGCGGGTAATCCAGATCGACCAGGGCAGCGAACCGCTGAGATAGGCAAGTGGAATGAGCAAAAAGTTGAGCAATGGTATCATCGCATCCCCGGTAGGGGCGACCCATGCGAGCAAGTGGAACAACCCGGTCAGCACAGGCTTCCGATCCTGCGAGCCATCCTGCAGGCGGGGTACGGGTCGCCCAGGCGCCAATACGTCATACGATGTTTTTTTCCACAATCACCCAGGCGTTGAAACCGTCCCGTTCAATGCTGGCGCGCGCCTCGGGGTACGGGAACAAAGCACAGATCTGCGGCGGCGAGAGGAAATACGTGCGCATCAGCGCCAGCTTCTCGGCAAGCGCCACCAGCTTGACCGCCAGCGTGCGCACGTCTGGCTCTTCGATCACGATGCGCCCGCCCGGCTGGAGCACGCGCCACAATTCTGCGGCAGTGGCGGCGTGTCCGGCGACGTGGTGCAGGGCGTCCACCATCAGTACGCGCTCGAAGCTGGCGTCCGGGAACGGCAGGCGCTCGGTGTGAGATTGAGCCAGCCGCAAGCCGTCTTTGCGCCGCGCCTGTTTGAGCATGCCCAGCGACTCATCTGCCACCACCACCTGGCTGGCGTACTGGCGCAGCGCCTGCGCTACCCGCCCGGTGCCGCCGCCGGCATCCAGCAAGCGCCCGTTTACCGGCAGCGCCAGGTGCTCCAGCAGATGCTCAACCGTGCGCAGCGGGATGGCGCGCTCGTAGAAGGGTGCGATAAAGCCAAAGTGGTCGAATAAGGGCATGCGAAGGTCTCCGTTATCCAAAGAATGGCAGGGCGACGAAACGCGCCGCCAGCGCCGCCAGCATGGCAATCACCACAGTAAGCCCGGCGATCACCAGCATGCTGCGCCAGCCCAGCTCGCGTTTGAGCATCGCCAGCGTTGCCAGGCAGGGCACGTAGAACATGACAAACACGGCAAAGGTGATCATCTGCACCGCACTGAGCGCGGCAGAGAACTCCTGCACCCCCAGCGCCTGGCGCAGCATGATCAGCGACAGCTCTTTGCGCAGCACACCAAAGATGAGCGGCATGCCCACCTCGCTGGGCAGATCCAGCGCCCAGGTGAAAGGTCGGGTGAGGGTGTTGAAGAAACCGCTCAGCCCGTAATAGTTCAACAGCGCCAGCACGACGCTGCCGATAATCAAGATCGGCCAGGCCTCAATCACGAATTCGCGGGCGCGGAACCAGGCTTTGCTGGCGACCGACTTTAGCGTGGGTGTGCGGTAAACGGGCATCTCCAGGATCATGCCCGGCGTGTCTTCGGGCAGCAGGGCCGAGATCACCCGTCCCGTCAGGGCGATGACGAACAGGTTGAACAGGTACAGGATCAGCGCCACGCCCGGTCCCAGGTAGAAGGCGACCAGCCCAAAGACCACCGCCAGGCGCGCGGCGCACGGCACCAGAGTCGCCAGTGTGGCTGCCAGGAAGCGATCGCGCGGTTCTTCCATCATGCGGGTGGACATGACAGCCGGCACGTTGCAGCCGTAGCCCAGGATGAAAGGCACCACGGCTTTGCCGTGCAAACCCATGCGGTGCATCAGCGCGTCCATCAGGAAAGCCACGCGCGGCAGGTAGCCGATATCTTCTAATAAGCCCAGGCCGAACAGGAAAGGCAGCAGGTAGGGCAGCACGATGGCAACGCCGCCGGCGATGCCCTGCAGCGTTCCGTACAGGATGCCCGCCAGCAGGGTGCTGCCGCCGCTGAGCGTTTCCACCCAGGCGTTGAGGCCGTCGAAGAAGGCTAACAGGGGCTTCTCGGTTGCCGAGCCGATACCGTAGATCACCTGGAACAATGCCAGCAAGATCAAGACCAGGGTCAGGTAGCCCCACAGCGGATGCAGCAGCACATCATCCAGGCGGTCGCGCCAGGTGTAGCGCCGTTCGCCCTGCCGCAGCACCTGGCGCGCCAGGGCTTCTGCCAGGGCGTTGCGGGCTGAGCTGACCGCCCACACTGCCTGCCTGCCCAACCCAGCCAACAACTGCGCCTGAGCGTTCTCAACCCACGCCTCCAGACCGGGGTGCGCCAGGGCAGCCTGGTGGAGCAAAGTCTCATCGCCCTCCAGCAGCTTGATCGCCAGCGGCACCGGCTGCAGCGGGATGGCAGCGGTAGATGCAGCGGGAGGTTTCGAGGCGGCAGCCTGATTTCCGCCCCCGTTCAAGTGAGAAGCCAGGTTGTGAATAGCCTGCTCCAATGCCGGGTCGTACAGCGGGCGCTGCGGCGGCTTCCCAGCCTCAGCGGTGCGCAGGGCAGTGATGAACAGGTTGCGCACGCCGCGGCCTTTGCTGGCGATAAGCGGCGCAGTCGGGGCGCCCAGCAGGCCCTGCAGCTTTTCGCCGTCGATGGACATGCCCATACGGGCGGCTTCGTCCATCATGTTGAGCGCCACCACCATCGGGCGGCCCAGCTCCAGCAGCTCCAGGGTGAGGGTCAGCCCTTGCGCCAGGTGCGAGGCATCCAACACGTTGATAATCAAGTCGATATCGTGAGATGCCAGGTAGCGCAGCGATTCACGCTCTGCCGGGTTGGTGCCGGTCAGGGTGTAGGTTCCAGGCAGGTCGACCAGCTCAACGATAATGCCCTGAATGCGAACTTTGCTCTCAGTAAAGGTAACGGTGGTGCCGGTAAAATTGCCCGTTTCCGCCTTGTAACCGGCGACCTGGTTGAATAATGTGCTTTTGCCGCAGTTGGGCTGTCCGATCAGTGCGAATCGCATGGGGGCTCTGCTTCTTCCACTTCGATGCGGGCTGCCACCCCTCTGCCCAGGGCCAGCATCCGGTTATGTACTTCGATCAGCAGCGGACCCCCGAAAGGCGCGTGGCGAACTACCCGGGCGCACTGCCCGGGCAGCAGCCCCATCTGGCGCAGTTTGTGCTCGAAATTATGGCCTCCCTTGTAAGCCAGTACGCGCACCCATTTACCGTTTTCGATATTCAATAAGTCCATCGCGGCCTCAAAAGGCTGCAAGATCAAATCCTGCAGCCTTCCCCAAATTATATCTGATTTTAGGTTTGCGTAGGGGAAAGCATGTGCCACAGCCACACCACGTGAGAGCCAAACTGCTCCAGACAAATGCTTTACTCCCAGGCGGCGCGTTGCGAGACTCGCGCGGCGGGCAAAGCATCTATCGAGATTGTTTGCGTAGAGGTAAAGCATTTGTCACAACCCCTCCGGCTGGGAGGTGCGTCGCTCCAGACAAATGCTTTACCCGCAGGTGGCGCTATTTCAGACTCGCGCAGCGGGCGGCATTCGCTGGAGGGGCAACTTCACGAGCAGTAGAATCGGTGGCGAATGCACAGCATCCGGCTGGAGGTTGGCGCGATGCAAGCCGGTTGAGCGTGCCGGATGCTTTGCCCCTACGTCTATCAGAGGGGTGGGTATTGGCGGGACCCCCACAAATTAATCGGCAAATATTACCAGACGCTCACCGCGACGGCGCAGATTGGTACATAAGCGGCAGGATGTGTTCGTAGACCGCGTCCGAGCGCAGGGCGGAAAAATTGATCAAGATCAGGTTGCGGCTGCAGGCATCCGCACCGCTGTAGGTGTCGAAGGCGATCTTATCAGAGAGCGCCGTACCCAGCAGATCAAAGATCTGAATGGTGAGCGTGCCCTGCGAAGCCTGCGGCGAGCTGGCAAGCTGCAGCTCGAACCCGCCCGGGCCAAGCACCGGGGAGTTTCCGGTAAGCGCCAATAGGAGCACGGCTTTCCCCGCCAGCGAACCGGTCACCTCCACCACCAGGGTGGTGGCGGGCACGCCGTCAGGATAGAACACCTGCCCGGCGACACCCATCCAGGCGCAGGCTGCCTGCGGCTGAACGAAATTGGCGGTCGCCACAGGTGTGCCCAACTGAGGGGCGAATACCGGCCTGGGCACGCTCGGGGCTGAAGCCAGCGTGGAGGAGATGCCAGCGGATGGCTTCACCGGCAGGTCTGCGCCGGCTGCCGGTAGTGCCAGCTCCGGCGTGGAGGCGGCGCTTTCCGCAGGGGCGGCTTCCACCACCTGCGGGGCCGCCGGGTCTGGGAACGCCGGTTCTGGCTGAGAGGCGCTTTCCAGGGGTGTGGCGCTGAGCGGCGCATTTTCCATAAAACCCAGGTCCAGGCTTACCGGAAGCGTGCATCCTACCAGCCACACCAACAAGCTGGCAATTAAGATCAAGTTTTTAAGGATAATTCGCATACTTCAGCTACTCCTTTTTGATCTGTCATCCTGAACGCAGTGAAGGATCAAGCCCCATGAACGTTGCTCACGGCGATCGCCATTTGCGAGGATACGCTGCTTGTTGCAAGGAGCGTGCCGCCGCGGCGGCTGGATGGTCAACTTGATACGGTCATTCCATCACCATGCGATCGGTCTATTATGATCTATTATGGTAAAATTAATCCGGGATTAATCCTCACCCCCTGCAATCAAATTAATGGCTGAATCTACCCACCGGGAAAATGACACAGGCACGATCACCGCAGAGCTGCTCAAGCTGCTGGGCATAATCGCTGGTCTTGGGTTAAGCCCACTGCTATACAGCCGCACCGGATGGTTCTGGTTGGCAGGCATGCTGGCAGGCGGCGTGCTGCTGCTGCTGGGTGCAGCGCTTTCCTTGAACGAAGATCGCAAGCTGCGCCGCAAGCGCCTCGAGCTGCAGCGCGACCGGCTGCTGCTGGAAACCTCCACCGCAGCGCTATCCGTGCAGGTGCACCGGGAACCCAGGCTCAGCCCGGAGCTGTTATTTTCGAATCCGCGCCTGGCGGCGCTGCGCGCCAGCCTGGAAGCCGGCTGGATCAGCCAGCGGCAGTTCAGCCTGCAGGCAGGCCAAATTCTCAACGAGGCCGCTTTAGCGCCAGACGACAGCGACGACATTTTCCCACTGCCTGCCAGCGTGATCGCGCTGGGAATCTTCATCCTGCTGCCGGCAGCGGTGGCTGCGCTGATCGTCGCCAACCGCATCAACCACCCGGCAGAAATCGCCAGCTACTTTTCCAGCCCGGCGCTGCTGCTGTGGATGGCAATCGAAAGCTACCGCCTGGCGATGCTGAACCAGGAGAAACCGTGGGACACTCCCCACAAGCTCAGCGTGCTGTCGGGTTGGGTGTATATCCTGGCGGGGGTGACGCTGTGGGGGTACCTGGGGTTGTTTTTTGGAGAAGTACGCCTGCTCTGGCTGTTTGTGGTGGGGGCGAGCCTGGCGGTGACCGGCGCAGTGCTGCGGCTTGTGGCGCTGTTCCTGGCGCG
>JBGSTO010000395.1:0-2935 GCA_041736465.1 Anaerolineales bacterium
CGCCGTCTACGGCTACCACGATCCCCGCATTCAAATCTTCAACCCCACCAACAGCGCCAGTTTTCCGGCGCGCGCCGTGCGTAACCGCGCACCGTTGATCATCGTCGACGCCCAAACCGACCCGGAACACCACAAGTCGGACATCCCCGAGCTGCGCGCCATCGCCTCGCTGATCGTAGCCCCCTTACTCCTGGGAGATCAAGCCCTGGGCGCCATCTCGCTCGAGTCCTATCACCGCTACGCCTTTACCCCCGACGACCTCAATCTGCTGGTCAGCTTCGCGGCCACTGCCACCACCGCCATCCGCAACGCCCAGCTTCATGCCGAAGTCCAGCAGCAGGCTACCATCGACGCCCTCACGGGCACCTACAACCGTCGTGTCTTCTTCGAAATGGGTTTTCGCGAGGTGGAGCGCGCCCGCCGCTTCCACCGCCCCTTATCCATCCTGATGATCGACGCCGATCACTTCAAACAGGTCAACGATACCCTGGGACACACCATCGGCGACCGGGTGCTTGCCCGCCTGGCGGCGCAGTTGTCGCACGAGCTTAGACAGGTAGATACGTTGGGACGTTATGGGGGAGACGAATTCCTGGCGCTGCTTCCGGAAACTGATCTGGCGCGCTCGCAGCAGGTAGCCGAGCGTTTGCGCGGCTGTGTCGAAGCCTCTTTCCTGCCCCCGCCGGAAGCGAATGCCCAGGCAGAAATGCTGCCGCTTACCGTCAGCATTGGCGTAGCCGCCCTGAGCTACCCGGACGACACCCTGGAAACCCTGGTGGAACGTGCCGACCAGGCCTTGTATTCAGCCAAAGAAAGCGGCAGGAATCGTGTGGCGGTGAGCGGCTAATCGCTATTGTTAAAAGCGAATGCCAGTCGCATCGCGCCGCTGCCCATTGTCTGCTGCGATGAACCGCTTACCACTCCACCAGCTTCCATATTTCCGGCTGCCACTGCCCCAGCTCCACCCCGGTCTCGGCAAACAACTGCACTGCTTGCTTCACCTGCTGCAGCGCCGCTTCACGCTGCCCGGCAGCCTGCAGCAGATCCGCCAGGTTGTTGTGGATGGCAGCCGCCCGGTGGCGGTCGCCCATCGCCGCGCATAGGCTGAGGGCTTGCTCTGCCCGCTCGATGGCGGCAGGATAGTCGCGCAAATCGCCATAGACCAGCGCCATATTATTCAGCGCCGCGGCGCGCATGGGCAAGCTCTCCAGCCCCTCTGCCAATTCCAGGCTTTCTTCCAGAAAACGGCGCGCTTCGCTGAATGCGCCCCGGCTGCGCGCCAGAATGCCCAACAGGTTGTTGATCTGCGCCAGGATGCTGCACTCTTCCGGAGAGACTTCGACAGAGCGCCGCGCCTGGTCTGCCAGCGCAACCGCCTGTTCCAGGTCCCCGCTGCGGTGGCAGGTCAGGCTCCAATCTGCCAGCAGGCGCGCCTTCAATCCGGACTGCCCCGTGGGTTCGATGGCTGCCAGAGCAGATTGGTAATGCTGCACCGCCTGCTCGAAATCGCCCAGGCGATCGTATACCAGCCCTAAACGCCGCTCCAGATCCACCAGCTGCGCCGGGCTGCTGTACGCGGCAGCCGCATCGTAATGGTGAATCGCCGAAGCATAGTTGCCCTGCAGCGTCTCCAGATCGCCGATCGCCTGGTGCAGGCCTCCCCGCTCCACGTCGCCAAGCGCCAGGGCATTCTTAAAGTACTCGGTCGCTTCCTGGTTGGCATACAGGCGGCGCGCATACTCACCAGCCAGGCGGTAGTAGTGCGCCGCTTTACCGGTAATGCCGGCCTGGCGGTAATGGTAAGCGATCTGTCCCGAAAACGGTGCACCGGGAAGCTGCTCACGCTCGTGCTGTGTGCGGCGCTCCAGGCTTTCCCCAACGCGCCGGTGCAGCAGGCGGCGGCGTGCCATGCTCAGGCTTTCATACACCAGCACACGCATCTGCTCGTGATTGAAATCGTACAGCAAGTAGCGTTCCGGCGGATTGGGGACTGGTGTAAGCTCGCGCACCAGGCCGCGCTGCATCAATATTTCCAGCGCCGCGACGGTCTCCTCTTCCACCCGCCCGCAGGCTTCCAGCAGCGTATCGAAATCGAACGAGCGTCCAATCACCGCCGCCGACTGCAGCACCTGGATTTCTGCCGCTCCCAGCAGCGCCAGGCGGGACTGCATGATCTCCCCCACGCTGGCGGGCGGTTGGTCGCGGCTGGTTGCATCCTGCTCATCGCGTATCGCCGCGTGCAGGTAAGCCACCAGATACAAAGGCAGCCCTTCCGTTTCAGCCGCCAGCCGCGAACGCCAACGTACAGGGATGGCGCTTCCCCTCGACTCGACAGCCTGCAGCAGCTCGTTCACCTGTTTGGTGGTCAGCCGCTCCAGGGGTATAGTTTCAGCCAGCTCCTGGCGTACGGCATCCGCCAGCAGGCTGTGCAGCTTATTCGCCCCACCCAGGCCGTCGCTTTGCCAGGTGACCAGCAGCATCAGGCGGCGCTCAGCCAGCCGCCGCACCAAATAAGCCAGCAGCTCGTGCGAGGCCTTATCGATCCACTGCAAGTCATCGATAAACAGCACACCCGGCGCAGCCCCGCCCGGCAAACTGCCCAGCATGGCTAAGACCACCCGGCTGACTCCCTCGAAGAAACGGTACTGCGCGCCCGGGCTGTCTCCACCGTCCGCCTGCAGGTGGTCGGCATCGCTTTTAGGTACTGCGCCTGCCAGCGCCGGCAGCAGGCGCGCGGCTTCAAATAACTCGTGGCTCGCCAGTGCAGGCGCCCATTCCGCGAGCGGGTAGCGCTCCAGCCCGCCGCGCAGCGCCTCGAGAATTGCCCCGTAAGACAGGTTGGTCTCGCCCTCGAAGCACTTCGTGCGCAGCACACGCCCGCCCTGCTGCTCCACCCAGGCGAGGAAATCTTCAGCCAGGCGCGTCTTGCCGATGC
>JBGSTO010000427.1:0-3341 GCA_041736465.1 Anaerolineales bacterium
GGCAGCCGAACGCGGCCTGACCGCCTCGCAGCTCGCCCTTCTGTGGCTCAAAGACCAGCCCGGTGTCACTGCGCCCATCATCGGCCCGCGCACCATGCAGCAGCTCGAAGACGCCCTGCCTGTACTCGAGCGCAGCCTGGACCCAGCCGATATCCCTCACTTCGACGCCCTGGTCCACCCTGGCAACGCTGTCGCCGATTTCTACAATTCCAATGATTGGATGAAAGCGCGCATTCTCGATGAACAGAGCCACTGACCCACCAAACTTCTCCTTCAGCGCTCCCCCTTCCCGAAGCGATGCGGTGCATCGCCCGGGAAAGGGGGCTGGGGGGTTAGGTCCCCTCCGCTGGGGCATGATCGCCTGCGGCGTGGTCACCGAGGTTAAATCCGGACCCGCCTTTCAAAAAATACCTGGCTCCGCCCTCCAGGCGGTTATGTGCCGCCAGGCAAGCAAAGCCCAGGATTACGCCGCCCGTCACGGCGTGCCTGCCTGGTACGACGACGCCCAGGCACTGGTAAACGACCCGCAGGTGGACGCCATATACATCGCCACGCCGCCGGATGCCCACCTCGAATACACCCGCATGGCGGCGCGTGCCGGCAAACCCGTGTACGTCGAAAAGCCCCTGGCGCGCAACGCAGAAGAGGGCGAAGCCATGCTGCAGGCCTGCCGCCAGGGGGGCGTGCCTCTCTTCTGCGCCTATTACCGCCGGGCGCTGCCCCGATTTCTCAAGATCAAAGAACTGCTCGACGCCGGCGCCATTGGAGATGTCCGCTATACGCACACCGTGCTTTCCCAACCGCTGCCTGCCGCCCCAGATCCACACAATTTACCCTGGCGCCTGCGCCCTGACGCCAGCGGCGGCGGCGTCTTCGTGGATATGTCCTGCCATCTGCTGGACCTGCTCGACTTTTTCTTCGGGCCGGCGCTGCAGGCTGCCGGCTTCGCTTCCAGCCAGACCGGGCTGTACGCCATCGAAGACGCCGTGTGCGCCGCCTGGCAGCACGCCGGCGGTGTGCAAGCCACCGGGCAGTGGAGCTACTCCCTGTCGGAAATCCGGGACAGCACACAGATTGTGGGCACGGGCGGGAGCATCCGCTTCCCCACCTTCAGCGAAGAGCCCATCGAGTTGGTCACACCCGCGGGAACCCAACACTTTCACATCCCCCACCCGCTGCACGTCCAACAGCCGCTCATCCAGACGATTGTCGCCGAGCTGAACGGCGCCGGTCTCTGCCCCAGCAGCGGAGAAAGCGCCCTGCGCACCACCCGCGTTATCGACCAGATCCTTTACCAATATCGCCATCAAACCGCCGCACAGCGGCAGGATTGAGCCTATGAATTCCCGCCAACGCTTACTGTCCAGCCTCAACCACCAGGAACCCGACCGGGTACCCTTCGACCTGGGCAGCACCCAGGTGACCGGCATCCACCGCATCGCTTACCAGGGGCTGCGCCGTGCAATGCACCTGCCGGAGGAACCCCTGCAGTTCTGCGATACCATCCAGGGATTGGCATTGCCCGGCGAAGATCTGATTCAGCGCCTGGGCGTGGATGTGCGCGGTCTGTTTCCGCGCAACTCGCACAACTGGAACGTGAGCGAAGCGCTGCAGGGCGAATACTTCGTGTACCACGATGAGTGGGGCATCACCCACCGCCGCCCCGCGCCCGATGGGCTGTACTTCTCCGTGTGGGAAACACCCTTAGATTCAGATTTCACTGCCGCAGACATCCAGCGCCATGCCTGGCCCGATTTCTCCGATCCCCAGCGCATCGTAGGGCTGCGCCAGCAGGCCCAGGCCTACCGCGACGCCGGTTATGCCGTGGTGCTCAAAGACCCCTTCGCCGGTGTATTCGAGATGTCCCAGCGCATCGTCGGCATGGAAACCATTTTGATGGCGATGGCCTCTGAGCCCGCTCGCGCCGAAGCGCTCTTCGACCGGCTCACCGAGCTGAAGCTGTCTTTCTGGGAGATGGCGCTGCCCAGGTTGGGCGACCTGGTGGATGTGGTCACCGGCGCTGACGACTACGGCACCCAGGCCTCGCAGCTCATCTCGCCGCGCATGTACCGTAACTTGCTCAAGCCGCGCTGGAAGCTCATCTTTGACCGCATCCACAACCTGGCGCCCCACGTGCACATCTTTTTCCACTCCTGCGGCAGCGTGCGCCCACTGATCCCCGATTTCATCGAGATCGGCGTGCAGATTCTCAACCCGGTGCACGTGCGCGCCGCCGGAATGGAGCCGGTCGCCCTCAAGCGCGACTTCGGCGGCGACATCGTCTTCTGGGGCGGCGGCGTGGACACCCAGGATACCCTGCCGCACGGCACACCCCGGCAGGTGCAGGATGAGGTCATGCGCACCATCGAAGCCCTTGCGCCTGGCGGTGGCTACGTCTTCAACACCGTGCACAACATCCAGGCCGATGTGCCCCCTGAGAACTTGCTTGCCATGTGGCAGGCGCTGCAAACCTACGGAGTGTATACAGGATAAACCGATGACCAAATCTGCCCCCTGGGAGCTCTCCCCCGATCGCTTTTTCGATCCCGAACCGTCGATTCGCCAGGTCGCCCGCGAGCTGTACGAACGGAATGCCGCCCTGCCTTTGATCTGCCCGCACGGGCATGTCGACCCGCGCCTGTTCTCCGACCCCGATTACTCTTTCGGCTCACCGGTCGATCTGCTGATTATCCCCGATCACTATGTCTTTCGCATGCTGTATTCGCAGGGCATTCCCCTGGAAGAGCTGGGCGTACCGAGGCGCGACGGTTCATCCGTAGAAAGCGATCACCGCCGCATATGGCAGCGCTTTGCCGAGAAATTCTACCTGTTCCAGGGCACCCCCACCGGCATCTGGCTGGCGCACGAGCTGTACGAGCTGTTCGGTGTGCGCCGCAAGCTGAACGCAGTCAACGCCCAGTCCATCTACGATCAGATTGCCGCCTGCCTGGCCCAGCCCGAATACCGCCCGCGCGCCTTGTTCGAGCGCTTCCAGATCGAGACCCTGTGCACCACCGACGCCGCCTGGGACAGCCTACAGCACCACACTGCCGCCCGCCAATCCGGCTTCCAGGGACGCCTGCTGCCCACCTTCCGCCCCGACGGGGTGGTCAACCTGGATGCCCCCGGCTGGCGGCACAATCTCAGCCTGCTGCAGGCAGCCAGCAACATCTCCATCCACGATTACCCGGCCTTCATCGCCGCCCTGGAGCAGCGCCGCCAATTCTTCAAGGATATGGGCGCCACCGCCACCGATCACGCCGTGCTGAGACCCTACACCGCCCGCCTGACCGATTCCGAAGCCGGTGCGATCTTCACCCGCGCCCTGCGCGAGCAGGCTA
>JBGSTO010000428.1:0-3345 GCA_041736465.1 Anaerolineales bacterium
ATATGGCAGCCGAACGCGGCCTGACCGCCTCGCAGCTCGCCCTTCTGTGGCTCAAAGACCAGCCCGGTGTCACTGCGCCCATCATCGGCCCGCGCACCATGCAGCAGCTCGAAGACGCCCTGCTTGTGCTCGAGCGCAGCCTGGACCCTGCCGATATCCCCCACTTCGACGCCCTGGTCCACCCTGGCAACGCCGTCGCCGATTTCTACAATTCCAATGATTGGATGAAAGCGCGCATTCTCGATGAACAGAGCCACTGACCCACCAGACTCCTCCTTCAACTCTCCCCCTTCCCGAAGCGATGCGGTGCATCGCCCGGGAAAGAGGGCTGGGGAGTTAGGTCCCCTTCGCTGGGGCATGATCGCCTGTGGCGTAGTTACCGAAGTCAAATCCGGTCCCGCCTTTCAAAAAATACCTGGCTCCTCTCTCCAGGCGGTCATGTGCCGACAGTCAAGCAAAGCCCAGGATTACGCCGCCCGCCACGGCGTGCCTGCCTGGTACGATGACGCCCAGGCATTGGTGGATGACCCGCAGGTGGACGCCATCTACATCGCCACGCCGCCCGATGCCCACCTCGAATATACCCGCATGTCGGCGCGTGCCGGCAAACCCGTCTACGTTGAAAAGCCCCTGGCGCGCACCACACAAGAAGGGGAAGCCATGCTGCAGGCTTGCCGCCAGGTAGGCGTGCCTCTCTTCGTGGCCTATTACCGCCGGGCACTGCCCCGTTTTCTCAAGATCAAAGAACTTCTCGACGCCGGCGCCATTGGTGATGTCCGCTATACGCACACCGTGCTTTCCCAACCGCTGCCTGCCGCGCCCGATCCGCAAAATTTACCCTGGCGTTTGCGCCCTGCCGTCAGCGGCGGCGGCATCTTCGTGGATATGGCCTGCCATCTGCTGGATCTGCTCGACTTTTTCTTCGGGCCGGTGCTGCATGCCGCCGGATTCGCATCCAGCCAGACCGGGCTGTACGCAATCGAAGACGCCGTGTGCGCCGCCTGGCAGCACGCCAACGGTGTGCACGCCACCGGGCAGTGGTGCTACTCGCTGTCGGAAATCCGGGACAGCACACAGATTGTGGGCACGGGCGGGAGCATCCGCTTCCCCACCTTCAGCGAAGAGCCCATCGAGCTGCTTACGCCTGGAGGCGCCGAACATTTTCACATCCCCCACCCGCTGCATGTGCAGCAGCCGCTCATCCAGACGATCGTCGCCGAGCTGACCGGAACCGGTCTCTGCCCCAGCAGCGGAGAAAGTGCCCTGCGCACCACCCGCGTCATCGACCAGATCCTTTACCACTACCGCCAGCAAACCGCCGGAGAACAGCAGGACTGAGCCTATGAATTCCCGCCAGCGCTTATTGACCAGCCTCAACCACCAGGAACCCGACCGGGTGCCCTTCGACCTGGGCAGCACCCAGGTGACCGGCATCCACCGCATCGCCTACCAGGGTCTGCGCCGCGCGCTGCACCTGCCGGAGGGTACGCTGCAGCTCTGCGATACCATCCAGGGGCTGGCATTACCCGGCGAAGATCTGATTCAGCGCCTGGGCGTGGACGTGCGCGGCCTGTTCCCGCGCAACTCGCACAACTGGAACGTTAGCGAAGCGCTCCAGGGCGATTACTTCGTGTACCACGACGAGTGGGGCATCACCCACCGCCGCCCCGCGCCAGATGGGCTGTACTTCTCCGTGTGGGAAACACCCTTAGGCTCAGATTTCTCCGCCCAGGACATCCGGCGCTTTGCCTGGCCCGATTTCTCCGACCCCCTGCGCATCGAGGGACTGCGCCAGCAAGCCCAGGCCTACCGCGATCTCGGCTATGCCGTGGTGCTCAAAGACCCATATGCCGGTGTATTCGAGATGTCCCAGCGCATCGTCGGCATGGAAACCATCTTGATGGCGATGGCCTCCGAGCCCGCGCGCGCCGAAGCGCTCTTCGACCGGCTCACCGAGTTGAAGCTGTCCTTCTGGGAGATGGCGCTGCCCAGGCTGGGCGACCTGGTGGATGTGGTCACCGGCGCCGACGACTACGGCACCCAGGCCTCGCAGCTCATCTCGCCGCGCATGTACCGCAAGCTGCTCAAGCCGCGCTGGAAGCTCATCTTCGACCGCATCCACAACCTGGCGCCCCACGTGCACGTTTTTTTCCACTCCTGCGGCAGCGTGCGCCCATTGATCCCCGATTTCATCGAGATCGGCGTGCAGATCCTCAATCCGGTGCACGTGCGCGCCGCCGGAATGGAGCCTATCGCCCTCAAGCGCGATTTCGGCGCTGACATCGTCTTCTGGGGCGGCGGCGTGGACACCCAGGATACCCTGCCGCACGGCACAACCCGGCAGGTGCAGGATGAGGTCATGCGCACCATCGAAGTGCTTGCGCCTGGCGGTGGGTACGTCTTCAACACCGTGCACAACATCCAGGCCGATGTGCCCCCCGAAAACATACTTGCCATGTGGCAGGCGCTGCAAACTTACGGAGTGTATACAGGATAAACCTATGACCAAATCTGCCCCCTGGGAGCTTTCCCCCGATCGCTTTTTCGATCCCGAACCGTCCATTCGCCAGGTCGCCCGCGAGCTGTACGAACGGGATGCCGCGCTGCCTTTGCTCTGCCCGCACGGGCATGTCGACCCGCGCCTGTTCTCCGACCCCGATTATTCCTTCGGCTCACCGGTCGACCTGCTGATCATCCCAGACCATTATGTATTTCGCATGCTGTATTCGCAGGGCATCCCCCTGGAAGAGCTGGGTGTACCAAGGCGCGACGGTTCACCCGTAGAAAGCGATCACCGCCGAATCTGGCAGCGCTTTGCCGAGAAATTCTACCTGTTCCAGGGCACGCCCACCGGCATCTGGCTGGCGCACGAGCTGTACGAGCTGTTCGGTGTGCGCCGCAAGCTGAACGCCGTCAACGCCCAGGCGATTTACGACCAGATTGCCGCCTGCCTGGCCCAGCCTGAATACCGCCCACGCGCCTTATTCGAACGCTTCCAGATCGAGACCTTGTGCACCACCGATCCCGCCTGGGACAGCCTGCAATACCACACCGCCGCCCGCCAATCCGGCTTCCAGGGACGCCTGCTGCCCACCTTCCGCCCCGACGGCATGGTCAACCTGGATGCCCCCGGCTGGCGGCAGAACTTGATCCTGTTGGAAGATGCCAGCGGCATCGCCATCCACGATTACCCGTCATTCATTTCCGCCCTGGAGCAGCGCCGCCAATTCTTCAAGGATATGGGCGCCACCGCCACCGATCACGCCGTGCTGAGACCCTACACCGCCCGCCTGACCGATTCCGAAGCCGGTGCGATCTTCACCCGCGCCCTGCGCGAGCAGGCTA
>JBGSTO010000465.1:0-4194 GCA_041736465.1 Anaerolineales bacterium
GGTCACAAAGAAGCCATCTACCAAAGAGCGATGGAAGACGGGCTGGCTGAAGCAGGCCTGGGATTCGAAGCCGAACCGAACCTGCCCGTCTACGACGGCGAACGCCTGCTGGGCTATTACATCCCAGATCTGATCGTGGAAGGCAAAGTGATTGTCGAACTGAAAGCCTTCGCCGAGCTGCATCAGAAATACCTGGGGCAGGTGATCAGCTACCTGAATTTCACCCGCCTGGAGATTGGTCTATTGATCAACTTCGGTGAGAAAAGCCTACGCCCACGGCGGGTTTTCCCTTCCCCGCAGGCGAAAGAATTTCAGGTCAACCACCAGTGGCTGTTCACCCCCGACTGGTTGAAAAGCCAGCATCAAGAGGAAGAGTGAGCACGACACGGATTCTTAACACGGATGCACGGAAAAACTCTTGACCGGACCAGATCACATGCCGCGAAGACCCTTTATTGATCTGTCATCCTGAGCGGAGCGAAGGATCTAAATCCTTGTGAATGGCCCACGTGGTGCGACCAGCTTTTCCGTGTTTCCGTGTCCAAATCCGTGTTGTGCTGCCATAAAAAAGCCCCCTCAGTCTTGCCTTCCCCTCTCATTTTATGCTACACTCTTATAATGATCCCGTCATACGTCCCCCAGGCTGCGTGGGAGGGACTCATCCAGCCTGAACAGTCCACATCCGCCCCCATATTCTCCACAGGAGGCCCCCATGCGTCGAGTCCGCTTCTATCTGCTGATGGTCGTGCTTTTCGCGTTAATTGGCGCCGCCCCCGAATCCGCGCCGGTGCGGGCGGAAGGTTCCGCCGTCGACGACACCCCGACGCCCCTGGTCGGCAGCGGGGTAACCAAATACGACCTAGCAGCCCCCAAAATCTTCTGGTACACCGGGGTGGACCCCTGCCCGCCGACCGGCAGCCCGGATGAACCGGCTGGCCTCACTGAATCCATTAAGCGCATCGCTACCTACGGCAGCCCGGTGCGCACCCTGCTCAGCGAAACGCGCCTGTGCAACGGCGGCACGGTGTGGTCCAACATCGTCGCCGACCAGGAATTCATCTACTGGCTGGGCAGCGAGGGCATGATGGGGCTTTCCACCGACGCCAATGTCGGCGACGCCCCGGGCATCGTCAATGCGCTGGTCGATTACCCCGGTGAATTGGCCATCGCCAGCGAGCGCATCTACGCCATCTACTACGACAAGTCGCTCAGCGCCTATAAGATCGGCTATGTGCTCAAATCCAACCACGCCCGCGTCGCCCTGAAAACCATCAGCAGCGGCGCCCGCAACATCCAGACCGACGACCAGTATGTGTATTACATGGAGAGCGGCGGCCTGTACCGCATCAACCCGGGTGTGGATAGCGGCGTCTTGCTCACCAGCAGCGTCACCGGCTATTACCCGGAAGGTCACCGCTCATACCTGTGCGGCATCAACCCCATCCAATTTTGCCCCACGGAGTACGTCTACATCGCCAAAGGTCGCTACATCTACCGCTACGATAATCTCACCGGCGTGCTCGGCTCGGCGATCTATACCTCCCCGGACAGCACCGCCTCGATCACTGAATTGGTGACCAGCAGCTCAGGCGCGCTGCTCAACGCTGGAAACCTGTTTTTCATCGAAAAGCGCCTAATTCCCTGTTCCCCCGAGCCGTGTTTCCAAAGCAATACCTACCTGGTTAACCGCACCACGCGCAGCGGCGGATCGCTCGCCACCCTGTACACCTACGGGCCCACCCTCACCGGCAGCCTGGTCAACTTGAGCGATGACAATACCTACCTGTTCTGGCAGGAGGACGGCAAGGTGCAGCGCCTGCCCAACGACGCCTCCGCCCTGCCGGTCATCAACCTGCGCATCACCGGCGTGGAGGTCACCCAGGGCATCCAGGACACCGCCAACAGCGTTCTTCTGGTGCAGAACCGGCGCACGTTCGTGCGCGTGTACGTTAAATCCGACGGCGCCTCCGTCTCCGGCGTTACCGCCCAGCTCACCACCCGCGGCCTGAGCCCCTCGACGCTGCAGCCGGTCAATACCACCGGCACCAAGATCACTGTGCGCAGCAACCCCGACCGCACCGACCTGGATCAATCCTTCCTGTTCGAGCTGCCCTGGTCCTGGATCCAAGGCGCCAGCCTGACCTTTTCGGCAGTGCTCAATCCCTACACCGTTCCGCTGGAGCCGAACTACGCCGATAACAGCACCTCGCGCACCGTCAGCTTCAACCCTTCGCCCACCCTGTCGGCGGAGTTCTTCCGCCTGAATTACGTCTTGAACAACACCACCTACTCGCCCCGCATCCAGCAAGACGTGGTGAAAACCTATTCCTGGATCATGCGCGCCTACCCCATTGGCGGCGCCGTCGGCGAAAACTTCAAGCCGCGCCTGTGGGATGTGGACGGCGGCGCGATGTTGGGCGGCCTGGTGAATACGACGAACCCGGTTTGTGGCCTCGTCTACAATGACCCGGATGACGACATCCACCTGTGCGCCAGCCTGTTCGCCAACGGTTGGCTGTGGTCCTACCGCATCCAGACCATCCTGGGCGCCCTGGATGTCGGCTTGAACCCCAACGCCTTTTATTATGGCATGATCTCGGATGGGGCGGGATTTTTCCCGCGCGGCCAGGCTGCCAAGCCCCTCACCTCGGTGGGACCATCGGGTATTCCCGGTTCGGGTAACTGGGATACCGACGGCAGCTACGCCGACTGGTACGCCGCTCACGAGATCGGTCACACCCTGGGGCGCGCCCATCCCAATCCTGGCTCGGACAATCCCAGCACCGACGCCCGCGAAAACTGCGGGCACAGCCGCAGCGACCCGAGCTACCCCTATGGCGATACCTCCCATGCCACCACCCCGATTGGCCCGGCGGATGGCAGTATGGAAGGCTTTGATTTTGGCGACCCGTTCTTCAGCATCGCCCGCCGGGTGTATCCCAGCAATACCTGGAACGACGTAATGAGCTACTGCAACAACCAGTGGATCAGCGATTACACCTACGAGGCCATGTACAATTACATGATCGCTCACCCCAGCGCCCAGGCTGAACCGCTGCAGGTTGGCGTCAGCGGCGACTTCCTGGCAATTGCCGGCGAGATCGATCCTATCGATGATACGGGCGGCTTCACCTATTTCCAGCGCCTGACCGACGTAATCAATGTGCCCGCCCGGGTGCCGGGTAACTACACCCTGCGCCTGCTGGCTGCCAACAGCGCCGTTCTGGCAGAATATCCTTTCACACCTGCGGCGATCAACGATTTTGGCACCTTGAGCTTTGGGGAAGTGGTGAACTTTGTTGCCGGGACGCGCCAGGTGCTGCTCGTGAACCTGTCCAATCAAAAGATACTTGCCAGCCAGGCCATCAGCGCCAACCCGCCGGTGGTCAGCAACGTGCACCTGGTCAGCCCACCCAATCCGGTCAGCGGCGTGGTCACACTGGCGTGGACAGCCTCCGATCTGGACGGCGGGCAATTGCTCTTCGAGGTGTACTACAGCCGCGATAATGGCGCTACCTACCAACCTGCGGCGGTCAACCTGACCGGCAGCAGCACTGCCATCAATACCGACCAACTCGGCGGCAGCGGCGCCGCAGTCTTCCGCGTGTACGCTAGCGACAGCGCTAACCGGACCTATGCCAACAGCCCTGCCTACCAGATGGCGAACAAGGCGCCCCAGGTCTTTATCCTCACCCCGGCGAATAACCACACCGTTCACTGGGGCCAGCTGGTCAATTTCAGCGGCATGGCGCTCGACGTGCAGGACGGCGCGGTGGAGGGCGCCGGGCTGGTCTGGAAAAACAGCCAGGGCGCCATCCTGGGCAGCGGCCCGCTGCTCTCCCTGGTAGACCTGCCGGTAGGTGCCAACCTGATCACACTGCAGGCGACCAACACCGTGGGCCTCACCAGCAGCGCCAGCGTCACCGTGCTGGTGGACGATGATCTCAACCTGCCCGGCCCGACCCTGACCGCCGGTCCCACTCAGGTAGGCTGGCACGTGCCTGCCGGTACCAGCGACCTGCAGATGGCGCAGATTGCCATTAATAACGCCGGCAGCGGAAGCATGAACTGGACTGCCAGCGAGAGCGCTGCCTGGCTGGCGCTCAGCGCCGAGAGCGGCACGGTCGACGCCGATGGGGACGCCTCCGTGTTGACCCTGACGGCAAACCCGTCCGCCGGCGTTCCTGGAACCAC
>JBGSTO010000499.1:0-15558 GCA_041736465.1 Anaerolineales bacterium
GGCAGCGGCGGGTCGATGCGGGTAAAGGTTACCTGCCCGATCAGCACTACACCCCAACCGGTAATCTGCTGCAGTGCGTGGTTGTGTGCAATGTGATAGAACTCGCCGCACTGATTGAAGGTGGTGGTTCCGGTGGGCAGGGTATCGGTGTTGCCCAGGTACGGTGTACCACCCCAGAACAAACCGAAGGTCAGGTTCTGGTCGCTGGGGATATCGATCGGCACCGGATTGGTATCCGACCAGTTCTCGGTATCTCTCCAGCTCCACAGCGCATCAGACGTCTGCACTGGGCCGATTGGAATTGAGAACTTCTCCTCCCACAGGTTCTCGCCTCCGGGGCCTTTCACCGGGAAACCATCTCGCCCGATGATTCTGCTGTTGAAGGCATGTGGGTGGAAGGGATACAGTTCCATACCGGCGCCCAGGTAGCGGCTCAAAGCCGGCAGCGGGTTGTTCACCGGATCATAGGGGTAGATGTGAGCCAGCGAGCCGTACGGCTGTGTCGGAAGCCATGAGGCATAGTTTGGCGCCAGCGTATCCGGGAAGGTGCGCCCATTGATCAGGAAATAGCGCGCCTTGTAGTTGCGCATGTCGAAGGTTTCGCCGCGCTCGATTGCCTGGTGCAGCAGTGGATCGATCTCGCCCAGCAGCATCAGGTACTCATCGGCTGGATCGAACTCGGTCTCGGCGTCATTGTAGGCAAAGCTCGCACCCATTGCCGGGCGAACCACAAGGGCGCCGTGCAGACCCATTTGAACCTGGACGCCCGGGTTGGTGCCCGACTGGTACAGGAAGGTTCCAGGGCGAGCGGCAACGAAGCTGTAGCTGATCATACCGCCCGGCGCGACTGTCTGTGCCAGGGAGGTCAGCTTGCCGGTGCCATCGAACTGTGCAGCCGAGGGCACGCCGTTTGCCAGAACACCTTCCTGGCCCGGAAATACGATCGAGGTCGGGGCTGGAAGATTGTTGTGCAGCACGACCGTTACCGTATCGCCTTCATTGACGCACAGCACTGGGCCGGGGAACTGGAAGTCATCCACGCCGAGGCCATAGCTCCACATGAACACCGTGTTGCCATCCGCCATGCTGATATAGCCTGGCAGGGCATTGATCGTAAAGGTTGCATTTGCATCTGTTTCGCATACCAGTCCGACAGAGGGGGCAGGGCCGACATGGTCATCCGGTGCTGTCAGGGCTCCGCCCATCGGCACGAAGATCATCATCAGGGCAATCCCTAGCACCAGCACTCGCCGTAACTGGTTGAGATGGTTGGTCAGTCTCATCGATAAACTCCTTTCAACGCTGTCTGGCAGCAATAAGACTGCCATCTATGGGCGCGGGTTGGTATTCGGGATCGTCTGTGGCGCCAGGGTCCCGGTGGGGTGAACGCGGATTTCGGTCATATGACCGCCCAATCCGCTCATGCCGGGGTTATTCAGGCGTCGCAGGTCACGGTTGTGCAGCAGGAACTTGGTAGTCGTGCTGACCGTGGGCATCTGGATGATCACATCCGCGGTCTCGCCGGTGCCGAAGATGTAGTTCGAGGTCTCGAAGCTGAAGTCTGCCGTGGCGCTGCGCATGAAAGTAGCATCTTTCCCGACAACGCGCATCTTCAAGCCCGGTGTAGCCATCGTGTGGGTGAAGAAGGACAGGTTCACCAGGCGCACCAGGATACGCTCGCCAGACTGGGCTTCGATCAGCGAAGTGAGCGGCTGCCACTGCAGCTCTGGACGTCCGGGCGGCGG
Organism: Anaerolineales bacterium; assembly: GCA_041736465.1. Taxonomy (GTDB): domain Bacteria; phylum Chloroflexota; class Anaerolineae; order Anaerolineales; family UBA4823; genus JAJUJL01. Next base: position 1,746 of record JBGSTO010000499.1, read on the forward strand.
AACCAGATAACCATTGGCGTCGTACGCCCAGGGCTGTGTCTCCGAGTTGCCATTCGGCACCACGGTATCGGGGTAGACCCGCCCGTTCATCAGGTTGTAATCCGCCTTGAACAGAGTCCAATCCGGGAGCTGGATGTGCGCGTCATCCCAGTGAGCCTCTGCCCATACATCGGTCAGGGTGATGGTGAACTCACGGTCAAATCCCGTCGAGCCATCGCCGTCATTATAAGCAAACCGTGTGTATTCACGCCCGTTGTGGGTATAGGGGTTGCCGTCCTGTGCAGGGCGGACAAACACCATGCCGGTCATGCCCATATGCACATGCTCTGTCTCTTCGAAGTGGCAGTGGTACATGTAGGAACCCGGGTCACGCGGCTTGTAGAACAAATCCAGGCTTCGACCGATGGGCACAGCTAGCGACGAGTGCGGCTCGCCGTCGAAGACCGGCCAGGCATTGCGGAAGCCGTGCCAGTGCACGGTGTGCTCGTCGATCAGGTCCGGGCGCATCTGCAAGCCCAGGTTGCTCAAGCGGATACGGTAATCCTGCAGCTCATTGACCCACCAAATCGGGGCCGATGCCTGAGAGCGCATCTTCTGAGAAAACATCTGCTCTGTCGTCATGCCGGTTACATTGCGGAAACCGAACATATACGTGGTCAGACCATCGGGCGCCCAGGTGTCCGGGTTGTAGTTTTGTCCGGTAGTACCTGGAATCGGCACCTGTCCCGGTAGATAGATCCAGCCATCCGTTGCCGCCAGATGTAGATCCGGCACGGCGGTGGGGGCAGCCGGGGAAGCAGCCAGGGCAACTTCACCGGATTTCGCCAGCGGCCGGCGGAAGACCCGGTTGGCAAGAACTCCTGCCATCAGGCCGCCGCTCCACTTTATAAACTCGCGTCGGGTTAATTTCGATCGCCTTATCAACATGATCACATCTCCTTGAAGGGGGGAGGGCTCTCAGGACAAGCCTGATGGCTGGCCTGACGGCCCTCCCCCAGTGAATGCTTATCCGATTAGTACAGTCCTACTTCACCACCACGAACGGCAGCCAGAGCTCGCTCAACAGGCTCTGTTCCCCTTCGCCAGGCAGCGCCAGCAGGTAGCCAGACAGAATACCACGCTCATCGGCGCCGATCTCGTAGCCTTCTACTCCTGGGATATAGATGCGCCGGTCGCCATCGATGTCTCGAGCCGGGGCAGCCACCCCATCGTAAGAGGTCGTGCCGGCATCGATCGCAGGTGACGAGTCTACCGTTAAGGCGGTCAGGTGGTAGTCACCCATCAGCGTTGGCGGCATATCTACTGCTACCAGGTTGATGCCCACGAAGCGGGGGTTGCCGCGCCACGGTAGTATGACGACCGAGGTGTCGTAGGTCGAGCGCACATTCGGATCTGCCGCTGCGCCGATCACTTCGCCAACCAGGTTGGTCGGGTCGAAAGCGGTGCCCAGGGTGCTCGAGTAGATCGAGTACACCGGGTGCAGGGAGAAAGTCAGGTCGCTCAAGCCCATATCCCAGTAGTTGATCGGGGCTGTGTCACCTGGCAGCCCGAGGCCGTGTATGCCCAGACCATCCCAGGAGCCAGAGCGGTTATCCCAGAAGATGTTGTTGAACATCAGCGGCTCGCTGAAGATCGGGGATCCACCGGGCAGCGTCGCCTGCATCAGATCGGTGTTGCGGCTGGTCGACAGGCCTGCCGGAGCAGGGGCGCCGGTGCTGGTGAGGGCTGTGGCGGTTGTCAGGTTCTTCATGACCGTGTTATTGTAGAAGCGCACGTCAGGGGCATCGTTGAGAGACACGCCCGCGCCTTCATGCGTGGACACATTGTTCACGATCATGTTGTTGTACACACGGAACGGGAAGTTGCCCGCCATCAAGAAGCGCAAACCACCGCCGTCATCATTTGCCAGGTTGCCCTGGATGATGTTGTTGTACACATATACCCGCCCAGAGCCCGGGGAGAGGGTCGTCACCGGATCAGCCGGCAGCTCGCCAGAGATCATGATACCGCCGCCCTCGTCGTAGGACTGGTTGAAGTAGATGCGGTTGTTGAAGATATCGCTGTTGGGGCTATATCCGTAGTGGCTGATGCCGCCGCCATACTCTGCAGAGTAGTTGCCGCAGATGTCGTTGTACGATATCTCGTAGTTCTGGGCGCCATCGAAGACGCCGATACCGCCAGCCAGGTTGGTGCCGCCGTTGGCGAAGATCAGGTTGCGAGAGATAACGATGTTATCGTTCTGCGCATCCTTGGTCGGGTCGCCGGTTGGCAGGTTGGGCGTGCCCAGGCGGATCGCGCCGCCGTAAGCGCCGCCGTTGCTCTGCAGCTTATTGTTCTTGATCTGCAGGTAGCGGGCGTAGCCGTTCACGAAGATGCCGCCGCCCTGCATCACTGCATTCGGAGTGGCGCCATTCTGGGTGCCGCCGATCAGGTTGATGTTCGCCGGGAAGCCCTGCTGGTTGCCGCCTTCGATGGTGAAGCCGTCGATGGAAGCTTTGAAAGCCTCGGTGAACTGGTTGTTGGACTCGGCGAACACAGTCATCACTGCGCCTTCATAGACGAACTGGTTGCCTACCCAGGTCAGGCTTGCTATCAGCGCTTCCCACGCGGCTGCGATGGTGCCATCACCCGCGAACCCAATGCCGCTCACGACAGAGCCTGCCGCCTGCGTACCATTCGCGTACACGCCGCCAGGGCCAATGCCCTGCAGCTTGACCGGCGAATGAATGATCAGATTCTCATAGTACACGCCGTACGGGTTCCACAGTGCAGTCTCTCCAGGGTATACCACCACCAAAGCCTGCGCTACGGGTGCAGCGGCTTCGAGTGCGCTCTGGATGGTTGCGTACGGTTTGCCTGGGCCAACCTCGAAGACAGTCGGGTTGTAGTTAGCGCCAGTCAGGTGGAAGGTCAGGGCGTTGATGGTTGTCTTATTGTTGCTGGCCCTGATTTCCAGCTGGTATGTCTTGGCGGTCAGGTTGAATGGAACCCGGAAAACAATCTGGGTGTCCGACCAGCTCACGATCGGCATAGTGATAGTGTCCATCCGCACACGACCGGTGCCGCGCGTGGCGCCAAAACCTTTGCCCGTGATAGTAACCGTGCGTTCAGTTAAGCTGCCAACGTTGCTGGCATGCGCCTTGTCGGCGGCAAAGAACTCCGGCTGTGTATCCTCCAGCTTACAGGAGGCAGGATGCGTTCCCTGCGCTCCGGGAGCCTGGATCTGGATGCCGATCTGCGTTGGAGCCAGGTCGGCTACGATGCCAATTCCCGGATACAGTTCGAAGGGCGCCGCGATGGTGCGGTACTGCGGGGTATAGTAGGTGTTCAATGCGCCTGGCTGGCCTGGGTCATTGCCAACGTAGAAGTACATATTGGCCGATACACCAGACGGGCTGGGCGAGTTGACGTTCTCCGTCGAGGGCAGCAGCGCCTGGAAGTAGCCGTGCGGGTCGGAGTGCGTTACCTTCACCAGCTTGTTGGTGAAATCGTAGATGCCGACCGGAGCATTCGGGATGCCGGCCTTCTCGCCGTAGGTCATCTCGAATGGATCAACCGAGATCGTCAGATCATCCAGGATCAGGCCCCAGTGACGGCCCGGCAGCGGCACCTTGGTGAAGAAGTTGAAAGCCGGCGCAATCGAGCGGCCTTCGCTGACCGTGATCAGCTTCATGTCGCACAAATGCTTTTCCTGGCCTTCATACGGGCTGCCGCCTGCGGCGTCTACGAAGCTCGGGTTGTAGACTGCATCTGGGCCGTCTGGCAGAACACCTGCCACGTCCACGGTATGCAGCGCGCCGGCGCAGGGCGACGGCGGGATCTGCGGCACCCAGGAAGCGCCGACGAACACATTCACATCCTCTTCACGCACCACCTGGTAGACAGGCTCGCCGGTGATGGTGTCAGTCGGAACGGTCACTTCCACCAGGTAGTCGCCCACTGGCAGAGTCTCAGAGATAGCGCTTGGGTCGTCAAAGGAAGGCAAGTACCTCTCGGCAAAAGCGAAGTTGCCGTCCACGGAGGCGAAGCCGTTCTGTACCTGCGTGCCCATCAAGATGGGCTCCAGGCAGTCAAAGCCGCCGGTGTATGGGGGCAGAATAGTCGGCCCAACCAGAGGATCACCATCCACAGTGCGGGCGGTGCAGTCCACCGGGCGCTCCCAGCTCTCGGTCGTTGTACTGTTCAGCCAGGCGCCTTTTTCGAAAGAGCCATCGGCAGCCAGCTTATATTTCCCGCTGGCGTCGCAGGTGTCGCCAACGCCGCAGGCAACCGGCGCATACAGATCCAACGTCAAACCGGGGATACCCACCGACCAGGGTTCTACTGCCTGCAGGTAGCCTTCCAGCTCGTTGCGTGTGGTTTCGTAGAACACCGTACCGGCGATGCCGCCGTTGGTGCCCGGGGCATAAGGCTTGACGCCCCAATCGACCCTTGCCGATTGGCCGATGACCGGCATCAGGCCGACATCCACACCGGCGCCCAGTATCGTGGTTTCTTCCGCCTGGTTGAAGGCCTGGAAAGTGACACCTGTTGTATAGTAGGTGTCCAGGTAGGCTTCCATAATGATCCACTGATTGATGGGATAGACATTTTCCATCTCATAGTAACCACCTGGAAGCGTGGTAACCAATATCGCGCCGCGATCCATTTCGGAGTTCTCACGACGGCGCATCAGAATGGGATAATCATTGATGCCGTGTTCACCCTCATCGAAGACCCCGTTTTCGTTCTCGTCGATGAACACTCGACCGGTCACGCGCGTGAACCAACCTGTCAAAAAGAGCAGGCCCAGGTCGACGACTTCGCCGTTGCGCACGCTAACCTGCATCCAGTCCAGCAGGTACAGATTGGCGTCATCCCACCAGCTCAAGAAGTAATCGCCATCCGGCACGTTCTTGATGCTGAAAGTGCCATCCGCATTCCCGCGCCCAACGTAAACCGCCGTGTCGCCGGCTTGCAGATCCGCCAGCGCAACCCAGGGTTGGTTGATCATGTAGGAAGTCTTGGAGCCTGCAAACCCACCCCACAGGCTGCCCAGGTATGGCAGACCGCCGGCAAAGGGGATGTAAACCTCAGCCGCAGCGATCACACCATTGATCTCACCCGTCTGGTTCGTATCGGTTAGGAAATCGGTTGGCTGGACAAAGCCGAAGATCGTGACCGGGAAAGGCTCGCCCGCTGTGACGAACTCATAGTCAAAGCCGGTGCTGCCTTCCATCACCCAGGTATCAAAAGGCTTGTTGCCTTCCAGGGTGGTGGTCTGAGTCCAGGTTGTGCCATCCGGCGGGACCACCCACACCTCGAAGCGGTTGGTGCCCATGTTCGGGATCACCAGGTCGCCGTTGGCGTCGCTCAAACAAATACCGCCGCTGCCCTCGATCGGCACCGGGGCGCCATCGGCATCGTACAGGTAGCCGTGCAAGGTATTGGTAGCCGTGTAGTACTCGGTACACAGCGGGTTCCCAAACATATCGTTGGTCACCGCGCCGGCCCAGTCGGCTACATGCCCCACAAAGCCTTCCAGCCCATCCTCCGCGGGCATATCCGGTCCCCAGTTGGTGGGGGTGTTATCATTGAACACCTTGACGCGGATGGTTGCTACAGGCAGTGGGTAGGGCTGCATCTCGACCAGCACCGTGGCAACACCCGACCCTGGAGTATCTTCTTCCATGGGCAGGGTGAACCACTGGCCCGAGACTTTGAAATCTTCTGAGGATACCGAGACGAGATAGCTGCCGTCCGCCAAAGCGAGCGTTTGCGTCTCGCTCAACCACGTTTCGTCACCCTGTGTTACGATTGGGGCATTGCTCGGCACCGCGCGAATACCCGGGTAGTTGCAGCTGTCAGGGTATGCAGTGTTCACGATCGTATTGGCGGGTGGATCCAGGTACGGGTGACACGCCATGTCAACACCTGTAACCGGATCAATATTCGGAAATGGGTTACCGGTGTTGTCTTCATTGATGATGTAGTTATAGACGGAGATCGGATCGCCCTTTTGAATGCCGACCGTTTCGGAGATGGGCGTCCCAGGATTTTCTCGCCAGTAAGGCTCGGTGCGTGCGCTGACCACTTTCAGTGCAACCGTATTGGTCAGTGCGAGCGCCGCTTCTGGCGCCGCCTCCGGCTGTGCCTGGGGCGCCGCCTTCACAGGGGCGGCGGCTGCCGCTGGCTGCGCCGCTGCCGGGAAGAACCCGGCCAACATAACCAGAAGCATCGCCAAACGAAGAAGTGTTGATTGTGTTGAATATCGATGTCTCATGCCTACCTCCAGATGGGTTGTCAACGGTTCTTTACAGGCTGGCGAAGAAATCAGACGATTCTTTCACCTGAACCTCGTGCCTTGCATATACATGCAGGAGATTATTTTCCGGACTAAAGCTGACCAGTCGGATTAGGGGGTGGATCATCAAAACCGGCAGCAGATCGCAATAGTACTCTTCTAAACACTCTTGCCGGATCAAGATTACGTCCGGCCTGAATTCTCCAATCTCAGAGACCAATCCACTCAACCCGGCATAGTACACTCCTTTCACTTCCAGCCCCGGCCGGGAACCGAGTAAGCTGATCAACCCCTGGGAGAGCAGCAGTTCACTCTCTACCACCAAGATTTTCTTCTTGTTTTTCGGGGTTTCCATGATTTGCCTTGATGTCTGCCTTAATACTTGAAATTCGATCGCCATCCTGCCCACATCCAAACATTGCGCTAATATTGCAACAGTATGATCATAATGAAATTTGCCGGTTGTGTCCATGTACCGGCACCCGAATCAACGGACTATATATTTACTATCTTTATCCACATAACCTAGTAAACGGACTAGAATCTTCCTATTGCCAATCGCCCCTGGGAAATAGAGAGCGCTGCAGCGAGTAGAACCGCTGCAGCGCTCGAGTTGGCGAGTCAAAACGGGCTATTTTGATGGATTATCCGAAACACGCCCCGCCCGGGGTGATCCAGCCAGGCCGTGCTGCTGGGCGAAGCGTATCGCTTCACGCCGGTTGCTCAATCCCAATTTTTCCAAAATATTATGAATATGATTCTTGACGGTGTTATCAGAGATAAATAACCGGTTGGCAATCTCTCGGTTGGTGCCGCCCTTACCCAACTCTACCAGTATTTCTTTTTCCCTCTCCGTGAGATGTTCTAAGGATGCCCCTTCTTTCTCGTCACGAAAATCCGACTGAGAAAATGCGTCCAGAATACGTGCCGTCATTACTCGGGAAATGGGCGCCTCGCCTGTCTGCAGCCCTCGCAGAGACTCGAGCAGCTGGGTGACGGGAATGTTTTTTACCAAATAACCCTTGGCGCCCCCGCGGATAGCAGCAAATAAGCGTTCGTCGTCCTCGTGCATGGTCAAAAAGACGATCTTTGCACCTGGATGATCCACAAGAATCTCCCGTGTTGCATCCAGGCCTGTGCCGTCTGGCAGTGAAAAATCCATCAGGATCACATCGGGGCGCAGGTGCAGCGCCAATGTGATGGCATCTCGCACGGTTCCAGCTTCTCCCATCACATTGAAATCTGGCTGCGAGCGAAACAGGCTGGAGAGCCCTTCACGAAACAAGACGTGGTCGTCGACGATCAATATATTTATCATGATTTATTGGCGGATTTTTCAGCAGAAACTGACTTGGTCGTTTCGGCAGCCCTGGCATCGAAAGGCATCCACAGGTTCACCTGTGTACCGTATCCAATACGCGAAGACATCTGCAGCGTAGCTTGAATTTCGTTGGCTCTCTCCCTCATGATCTTTATGCCGAAATGTCCTTCCGGCGGTGCAGCGCTGCTGTCAAATCCCGCACCATCATCTGAGATAGACATTGACAGGGCTTCATGCGTCCACAACAGCTCGATGTGCACATTATGCGCATGAGCATGTTTTTCGATATTATTCAGCGCTTCCCTGCCGATATACAGCAGTTGGCGTTTCACATCATCGCTCAAGCTGTGCGGGCGCCCATTGACCGCCAGATGCACCTGAAAGCCAGCCCGCCTGCCCAACAGGTCTGCGTATTCAAGGATAGCTTTGCCAAGATCTAAATTAGACCCAATTTGCAGATCTTCCAGCGTGGCACGTACCTGACCATAAGCCTCATCTGCAATCTCACGCATGCGCTCGAGATCATGCCGGATATCGCTGATCTCCTGAAGCACGTCTCCTGCAGTTAGCTGGTCCAGCTTGAACCGCAGGTAGCTGATGTTTTGCCCGAGCGTGTCGTGTAAGTTGCGTGCAATACGCCGTCGCTCGGCGCCCGTCACACGCTCCTGGCTGAGTGCGGTCTTCTGCAGCCGGGCGCTCTCCAATGCCAGAGCAATTTCTGGTGAAGCTCCAAGCAGCTGCCTCACCTGGCTGTTCATCACAGTCATCTCACGCGGGAAGTACAGGATCAGCAAGCCCATGGTGATATCGCGGTGGATTAACGGCATGCAGTAGCTGCGTAATGAACCGTTTAGCTGGGGTATCTCCTGATGGGAACATGGCATCAGGTAGCGTACCGTCAGGCGCGTATTCAGCTCGCAAGAACTGCACAGATCCCCGTGAAGGCTGGCTAATGGCTTCAGGGGACGCTGCTCCTCCTGCATCCAGCTCGCTTCTAACTCATAGTTTTCCCCCGCGCTTTCAACAACATATAATGAAGCGCCGGCGACCGAGAGAATTTTGGATGGGAATTCAACGATTACCGAGGTGAGTTCCTCCCAGGTTTTCGCCTGTGCCAAGGATTGGCTCAACGAATAAGCCTGGCTTAAATCCCTCTCCGCAATATTCTTATCTGCTCGGGTACGAGCCAGCAGCGTCAACACCATGCCGTTCAGCAGCGGTATGACGATACCAAATATGAATGTTTCGCGCAGAAAATCAGGCGGATACCCGGATTGAAGCGCCTCCACATGCTCATCAACTTCCACCAGGATAACCAACAAAGAGATCAATCCCATCAGCCACCAGCGCCATGCCAGCAGCCCCTCGCTCAGTCGAACCGCCCAATCTTTGGGGTCTTCAGGAACAGTATTCAAACGTGCTTTTGGATGGTCTGACGTCTTCATATCTGTTTCATTATAATTCAGTTTCATTTTAATACAACATTCAAAATCGTCAGAATTTTGCGCCCCATCACACCAATTCCCCAATAGAATTTTACTACAATTTGTATAGACAAGAAGCCGTCATTTAGACGGCTTCTTGCGGCGCTGCGGCTCCTATCCAGTGAGAAGGAGGGATGCCGCAGCGCCTGAGGTCGTACTACAACTTGCCATTGGGCATCACCTCCTCTATGGTGGGATAGCAGAGGAAGTGAGATTATTCTGTTTAATCTCAAACGAAAGTATGACATAAGTGTTACTATCTGTCAATAGCGACTGAATTACTCGGAATAAAATCACCCTTATGGCCAGTCTGAGATCGAATCCGTAGATTGAATGCAGTGCATGCCGGCATGCTCAAAGCGAGCAAATATATGATCGGCTTCCTGGGAATAATCAACGATCCCGGGAACAACCACCGGAGAAGTGCAATCCTCCAGCAGATAGACCTTACTTGCCAGGCCTTCATCCACCGCCTGGATATCGCTCAGCAGGTCTGATACAGTCCAGGCAACACAGTGGCTCTTCGCTTGCCCGGCGATGATCAGCGCATCATACTCCTTGACCATCTGGAGGAATACAGGATTGTGCTCCGCCATTCTTTGCCCGTGGGCGTCATCCTGAACCTCGGGACCAATCGCAGAGTAGAATTCCGTAAGCTCATCCTGACCCTTGATCTGAAATTCCGGAGCAGTGCTGCGCGCGATGCCGTGAAAGAAGATAGCCTCTTCGATAGAAGGCACCAGCGCATGTCCGATGCCACCGAGCATGGCGTGGTAAGGCCAGATCGTCAGTTCGTACTTCCCTTTGTTTGCCAGGGTTTGAGTATAGTAAAGCAGGTGCTGCCTGCCCTGCTCGGGCGTTATGCCCAGCCTGGGAGCGATTGCAGCATTAAACTGCCAGCGTCCCTGCTCGATATCTTGATGAGTAACCAGGGTAAGCGCTTCCGGATGCCGGCCTTGAGCGTCAATCAGGAACAGCGGGTGAAAGATCTGGGTCGCATGATGCGTATCCATGGTAACTGTGATTGCGCTGATCATACCCAGGTTCTTATAGATGAAGCGGCATAGGCGGATATTGTCATCAACGGCTCCGCGTCCGGACCTGCCTTGCACGAACAGCTCGAAATCCGGCAAACAGAAAGTATTCTGGAGGTCAACCAATATCAGTGCGATCTTATGATGGTCTTGTGCAGCCGCGGGAATCTGATATTGTGCTGCCCAAAGGCGTGCTTCCTGTGCTCGCTGCTGGTAAGGTACACGCCAGATCTCGCTGACCCTAGACTCGTCAAAATGCCCTGGTATTGGCAGCTCCGCCACACGTTTGTCGAGCTCCGGTAGGTACATGTCACACTCCTGGCTATTTAGTGTATAATCTACACTTATTATACCGGTTCGCACACACCTGTCAAGCTAACCCGAAAAGCCAGCCTGTCCGATTTGGGCTGTCACACCTTCTGTACTACTGCCCGCTGTCCACTGCCCAACCTCAGACCAGAAAGAATTCCCAGGATATACAAGACGTATGCCAGCGTTTCTGTCAGTGAAGGGTTGCCGTTATAACCAAACAAGGCCTTCAGCAGCAGCCCGATGGCTGAATTCTCCGGCAAGACAGGGTTGATATCCCAGAGTTGCTCGACTACCGGCGGTATCCAACCGGCCTCGTTGAACTCGTGCACCCCATGAGCCACCAGTCCGGCAGCAAATAGCAGCAATAAAATGCTGGAAACCTGGAAGAAGCGGCGTAAGTCCAGACGCATGGTGGTGGCAAATAACATCCAGCCCAATACCGCCGCCAAAACCAGTCCCAGGATACCGCCAATCAGCGTCGCCTGCCCTCCTGCGGTGATCGCCGCGGCAGAGAGAAACAAAGCCAGCTCCACGCCTTCGCGCAGCACAGCCAGGAATGCTAATGAGAAAAGCGCCTGCTTTCCCGCTCCCGACGCGGCCTGGCGCACCTCTGCCTCCAATTCGCTGCGCAGCGTGTGTGACTGCCGCTGCATCCAAAAAATCATCCAGGTCAGTACGCCGGCTGCAAGCAGCATCGCGCTGCCTTCAAACACCTGCTCGGCAGTCCCTTCCAGAGTGGCTCCGAATAGCTGCAAGGTCACTGCCGCCAGCAGGCTGGCGATGACAGCACTGATCACCCCTGCCCATACAACTGGGCTGAGCTGCGTGCGGTTTAGTTTTTTCAGCATGCCGATGACGATACCGATAATCAGTGCTGCTTCTAGCCCCTCCCTGAGTGAAAGTAAAAAGCTAGAGATCACAATCTACCTCCTATTGGGATTTTACGCGTGGGATAAAAAAATCCGGCGCAGGTCGCTGCGCCAGATCTTATCCCATCCCATCGCGCAGGAATATTCTACCTGCAAGATGGGATATGTCAAGATAATATTTCTTATATTTTACACATAAATAATGTTAATCGACGACTGGCTCGAACACTCAATCGTGATGGTGCTCGCTGTCCACCGCAGCCTGCTCGATTCCAGGCAGTATTCCAGCTAGCTTCGATGGCTGGTGAATCAGTATGGGCAGGTGCTGTGGACAAATCCAGTACCCTTCTTGCCGGAAGCGCACAGCAATTAATGGAAGTGCAGTCTCATCGGCATTACAGTACAGGCAGCGGGGGGTGAGATCAGTCATGGGTTTGCTCTCCTTGAGAAATTGGCGTTAGCATCAACGTTTTCGGCGTGAGCCTCGAGCCGTTTTTTGCGGTGCGCCGTGATATGGCGGCGCTGTGATGGCACAGATGGTGCATAATTCGGCGTCTTCCATCCGGCTCAACAAGCGTGGGTCCATGGTATTCGGGAAATTGGCAGTTGTAATCACTGTCGGCAGTTCGGCGTTATAGCGGTGGTTGAATAATTGGTACAGCTTTTCGCGCGCCCAGTCGGATGTCGCCTGTGTACCCAGATCATCCAGTATCAATAACGATGCCGAGCGAACATCTTCGAAGCGGCGGTCGAGGGTGACAGCGCTGTTGGGTGCAAAGGTTGCCCGCAGGTGATCCAACAAGTCGGGCACGACGACGAACAGCGGTGGATGTCCGTGCTCGGCCTGGACATTGGCAATCGCGGCAGCCAGATGGGTCTTGCCGCAGCCATAGGTTCCCATGAATACCAACCAGCCTTGTGGATTTTTCGCGAAATCCTGCGCAGCCCGAAATGCCCTGTCCAGGCTGAGCTGCTCTTCGGCCTTCAGGCTTTCTTTTTTGCGCAAATCAAAGCTATCGAACGTACAGCGGCTCAGGAAGCCATACGAAGCCAGCTCGAACTGCCCGCTCTCTCCTGCCGGTCGCCGGTAATCCGGCGCCTTGATCGGCACGATCGTGCTCAACTCCGGGTCTTCAAGGCGCGAGCGAATGCGACCTTCGATATCACGCAGTTCCAGGTTGCTGGTCACCACAATTGGCAGTTTGTTGATATAGCGATAATTAATGATCTGAAATAATTTTTCTTGCGCCCAGGGCGTGGCATTTTGAGTGCCAAAGTCATCTAACACCAACAGATTTGCCGAGCGAATCTCCTCGAAACGCTGCTCGAAGGTTGTCTCTTCATCCTTGTAGGAAAACCGCAGCGAGTCTAACAAATCGGGAACCGTAATGAACAGTGTAGGCACACCCATGCTCACCGCAAAATTGGCGACCGCCGCTGCCAGGTGTGTTTTTCCGCTGCCGTACCCGCCGAGCAGCACCAGCCACCCTTTTAAATTCTCGGCGTATATGCGCGCCTGGTTGTAGGCGCGCTCCAGCGAATCGACCTGGTAGCGGTACAGGCCCACTCGCCCGCGGGGGTTGAAGTTTTCAAAGGTCAGGTTGCTCAACTGGTGCAAATTGCTGAGCGCGAATAACCGCTGGTGAACTTGACCGCTGATTTGCGCATGCCGGCAGATGCACGGCTCCAGCATGCCGAAATCCTGGTGACCGAGGGGCAGTTCCCGGCGTAAATACCCCAGCCCAGCGCAGTGCGGGCAGTTCGGATCCCCAGCCAGGCCTGCATTTTCCGGCTTGAATTCGCCTACCTGGTCATTTTCGCTTTCTCCTGCTGTCCCAGTCTGCATACCGCTGGCGATCTTGCGCAGTGTCTCGTCGATCTTTTTGCTCATTGCGTCCTTCCTGCTGCCACCGATCTAAAATTGCTTCCACGTAGCGCCAATTGCGCACATTCTTTTCCACAGCAATTTGCACGGCTTCTTCGATCCAATCCACAGGGTACGATTGCTCCGCATCGCGAAGCGCTTCCGCAATCATCGGCGTCAACGGGCCGATGTTTTGTTCGTATATCTGAAAGATGTTGGGCGCAGCGTCCAGGCGAGGTTCCGAATCCGGTTCGTCACCCGGTCGCCAGGTGCCCAGGCGCACTGCTTCCTGTGCAGCCCGTCCGCGGGCATTGTTCAAAAAATACACCCGCTCCGCCATTTTCCCGGTCAGTACGGGTACGGACAGCAAAATCTTGTGCTGCACCGCTCCCTGCAAGGCTTCATCTAGTACTGCCTGCACCTGCTGGTCAGTTATGCCCAGGCTGCGCGTGAATAGCATATCATCCAGAAAATCTTGCCGGCGCAGATACCGGAACTCCCCCTCCATCCGCTCCAACCGCCAAAAAAAATACAACATCAGCTTCAAAACGCTCACCTGATCCACCTGGATCAGCAGCTCGCGGAACACTGACTCTGGCAGCGAAGTCTGGCGCTGTGGGGCATCCGGGAAGCCGTCGAAGCCGTG
>JBGSTO010000560.1:0-2233 GCA_041736465.1 Anaerolineales bacterium
GTTGCCACGCGGGGCAGCGCGGCCGTGCTGGGGCGTCCCGACCTGGGCTCGCTCGAGCCGGGCAAGTGCGCCGATTTCTTTGCCCTCGACATGAACCGCCTGGAATACGCCGGCGCCCTTCACGACCCGGTGGCGGCAGCCGTTTTCTGTGCGCCGGTGCGCGTGGATTACACCGTGGTGGGGGGGCGGGTGATCGTGCGGGAAGGCAACCTGGAGACTCTCGATCTGCACGCGCTGATTTCACGGCACAACCATGCCGCTCACAGGCTGTTGAATGGATAGGCCAAACAATATGAGTAACCGCGTTGCCAAAGTGCGAAGAAAAAAGATCAACACAAAGGACACAAAGAAGGCACAAAGTCCACAAAGGTTAATATTTATAAATCTTTGTGATCTTTGTGTTCATCCTTTCTTTGTGATCTTTGTGTTTCAGTCTTTTGCCTTTGCGTCGCGGTTCATATCAGGGAGGAGAATCTATGCCTGAACGCGAAGAAGCCGCGATTTCTCGAAGGTTGGTCGATGTCGCTATGGGGCGCCACCCGGCAGACCTGGTGATTCGCAACGGGCGCTGGGTATCGGTGCAGTCGGGCGAGATCATCCCAGGCACCGACATTGCCGTGGTGGACGGGCGCATCGCCTACGTGGGGCCAGATGCAAGCCACGCCATTGGCAGCGATACGCGCATCATCGACGCCAACGACCGCTACCTGCTGCCCGGGCTGCTGGACGGGCACATGCACGTCGAATCGGGCATGCTGACCGTCACCGAGTTTGTGCGCGCCGTGGTGCCGCACGGCACCACCGGTATGTTCATTGATCCGCATGAGATCGGCAACGTGTTTGGTTTGAAAGGCGTGCGCCTGATGGTGGATGAGGCCGCCGTGCAGCCCATCCACGTGTGGGTGCAGATGCCGTCTTGCGTGCCGTCTGCCCCGGGGCTCGAAACGCCCGGCGCGGTGATCGGTCCGCAAGAGGTCGCCGAAGCCATGACCTGGCCCGGCGTGATCGGGCTGGGTGAGGTGATGAATTTCCCCGCTGTTTACCTGGGCGACGAGAAGATGCACGCCGAAATGGGCGAGACCCGGGCTGCCGGTAAGGTGATCGGCGGGCATTACGCCTCGCCAGACCTGGGGCTGCCGTTTCACGGCTACGCCGCCGGCGGGCCGGAGGACGATCACGAAGGCACCCGCCTGGAAGATGCGGTGGCGCGCGTGCGCCAGGGCATGAAAGCCATGCTGCGGCTGGGGTCCGCCTGGCACGACGTGGACGCGCAGATCAAAGCGGTCACCGAGCTGGGTCTGGACCCGCGGCGCTTCATCTTGTGCACCGACGACAGCCATTCGGCGACGCTGGTGAACGAAGGGCATGTCGACCGGGCTGTGCGGCGGGCGATTGCCAACGGTTTGCGCCCGCTGACCGCCATCCAGATGGCAACATTGAACACCGCCGAGCATTTTGGGGTGAGCCGGGAGGTGGGCATGATCGCCCCCGGACGGTATGCCGATATCCTGGTGGTCAGCGACCTGCCCAATTTGAGCATCGACCTGGTGATCGCCCAGGGGAAGCTGGTCGCGGAGCAGGGCGCCATGCTGTTGGATTTGCCGGCATTCCCATACCCCGCCTGGGCGTCCGATTCGGTGCACCTGCAGCGGGCGCTCGAAGCAGCGGACTTTCGCCTGGCGGTGGACGTTTCCGATGGCGTGTGGATCGCCAATGTGATCGGGGTGATCGAGAACCAGGCGCCCACCCGCCGCCTGAAGCTGCCGGTGCAGGTGGTGAGCGGTGAGGTGACCGGCGCCGGCGGTCAGCGCCGCACGGGTATGGATCTCGCAAAAATCGCCCTGGTAGAACGGCACCGGGCGAGCGGGCGCATCCAATTGGGCCTGGTGCAGGGCTTCGGCTTCGATACGGACTGCGCCGTTGCCTCGACCGTGGCGCACGACAGCCACCACATGATCGTGGTGGGCACCAGCGAGGCCGACATGGCTTTGGCTGCCAACGAACTGGTACGCTGCGGCGGCGGGCAGGTGGTGGTGCGCGGCGGGCAGGTGACCGGCAAGGTCGAGCTGCGCATTGCCGGATTGATGTCCACCGAACGCGCGCCGGAGGTAGCCCGCAAAGCGGGCAGCGTGCTGGAAGGCTTTCGCCTGTGCGGCTGCACGCTCAACAACCCCAACATGCAGCTCAGCCTGCTGGGGCTGGTGGTCATCCCCGAGCTGCGCATTTCCGACCT
>JBGSTO010000562.1:0-3870 GCA_041736465.1 Anaerolineales bacterium
GGGCGCGGCGCTGCCCAGAACCCACTGTTCGGTAGACGGCACAGCCTCCACGTAGATCCAGGCTGCCAGTGTCACTTCCACCTTTCCATCCGGACCGGCCTGCATTTTCTGCAGGCTGAGCTGGTCGGCAACCAGCACGTCATCCCAGCCGTCAAAGACCAGTGAGGTGCCGTAGCGCGGCGCCGGTTCGCCCCACTGGGCTTCGATGCGGCTCCCGTTATTGGCGGGCGAAACCCGGTCGGCGATCACCAGGCTCTGCGGGGTGACCGGATCCAGGCGCCAGTACGCCAGCAGGTCGCGGTCATCGCTGCGCGGGCGCAGGTCCATCCCCTGGCGGATCTGCTCGCGGCTGCGGGCTGTTTTCCACAGGCGCACTTCACTCAAAGCGCCGGAGAAGAAATCCGAGGTGCGCCGCGAGCTGCCAAAGGAATCCCAATCCTGTCCGAGCACCCAGGGCAGGGTAGCGCCATCGTCGAGCACGGTGGGAAAAATTTTACAGCCCGGGCAGGCGCCTTCTTCGTCCGGCTCCAGCCACGGCTGCTCTGCGCCGTTGACGTACACCGTCACCCGGCTGGTATCACCCTGCCCTTCAACCACCACCGCCAGGTGGAAGCGGCGCGTGGTTTTGTCGATGTCCAGGGTGTAGTTGGTTCCGCCGACGTTGACATCCAGACTGCCGTTGTAATACCCCACCAGGAACATGTTCTGCACGGAATCTTCGAGCTGGCGGTGAGCGCCAATCATTGCCTGCGCGTCGGCGGTCGAATACGGCTGCACCCACATCTCCATGGTGAAGGACTTGGGCGCCTGGGCATAGCCCAGCTCGACGTAATCGTCCTGCCCATCGAAATACAGGCTGTTATCCACGATGGAAATCTGGCTGGCTGCGCCGCCGGCATACGCCATGGCATCGAGAGCGAGGGTGGGGGAAATCACTGCTGCAGCTTCTACGGCAGGCGCAGAAGACACCCACAAGCTCGTTTGGTGCTTCTGCGCCGAGGCCAGCTCGAGCGGCACAACCGTGAACTGAATCTCCAGCGGCGCCAGCAGGTCGCTGCCTGGCCCGCGCACCAGCGACTGGCACTCCAGCTTGAAATAGTCACCCTCCAGCTGGCTGCAGGTGGGCGGCAGCGGTTCTTGATAGCGCAGACCCACCGGCAGGGTATAGGCAAAGGTGTAGCTCAGCGGCTGGGTGAGCGTGATGGCATTGCGCCAGGCGAGCAGGCGCACGGTCAGCGGCTCTTCCACCAGGGCAGTGCTGGCTTCCGGATCGAGCACCAGAGAGTAGGGATGGTTGGCGGCATCCACCGTGACCGCAGTGGTTTCTTGAGCCACCTCGGCTGGAATCACCTCAGGCTGCAGCGCCACCGTGGTTGAAACCGTGTTGGTATTGGTTATGGTGGCGCCAGCGCCGGTGGTCGCAACTGGCCCGGCAACGCCATCCACCCGGATCGTAGCCGTCTGGTTGGGAGCCAGCGTACCCAGGTCGCAGCGGATGAGAGTCAAGGATTCATCGCAGTAGCGCAGGCGGGCATTGTCTATATAAGCTGTGGCTGCCACCATACCCTCGGGCGGGCGGTACTCGACGATGACGTTGGTAGCAGAAATGGGACGCGCGTTTTGCACGGTGATGGTATACGGTGTGCTCTCTCCAACGACGGCGGAGGCGGGCGCCTGCAGTGTGACTGCCAGCCGCGGCGTGGGACGCGCCAGGATCAGCACCAGCACAGCCAGAATAATGACAGCCGCCAGCACAACCAGCCCCCCCAACACGAAGGGGCGCACATCCTGGGCTTTTCCTACCACGGTAAAGGAAACCGGGTCGCTGGCGGCGTACTCGTGGTCGGGGTCTTCCACGCCGATCAGCACCAGCTCGAAGCGGTAGGTGCCGCGCGCCAGGTATTCCGGCACAGTCACACGCACGCTGAACGTGCGCACATCGTCTTCGCCAAAAACCCATTCCGGCTCTTCCAGGATTTGCAGGCGCTGCTGCCAGGCAAACGCCGGCAGGGGAATCCCATCCGCCCCGGCAGGCCCTTGCAAGGCATTGATCAGCGCTTCCACACGCACCCGCCGCCCGCTGACATTCTGCACGGTGAAGGTGATATCCACGAAATTCCCCTGTGAAACAGAGACCAGCGGGTCGCGCGGCTCAGGGGTGATCAAAAACTCGAACTTTTTATCCGTGCTCATGCACCTTCTCCTGGTGGGGATCCGGCGGTGCTTTCGCCGGGGGGCAGAATCTCGCAGGTCGTATAAGCGGGCTTTTCGGCCTGCACGACCTTGTGAATAAACCGGCGCAGCCGTTCGGCCTGGGGCGGGATGCGCACCAGCAAATGAAAGGGCTGCTCGCTGGATGGAGAAACTTTAAATCCAGGGATGCCGGTGGCGGTTTCGAGGAAGCGCTCCAGCCCCTGGCGCGTGCCGCGCAGCCGGTAAAGGCTGGCAGCTTGCAAGATCAGCACCCGCAGGCGGTCGCTGCCCGGAGGAAACTTGCCGTCTTCATCCAGGAAACGATCCAGATCGAGCCAGCTCGCCAGGTACGGCAGGAAAGACTCGGGGGTAACGTCGGGCTGGAATGCCTGCTCGATGTGGGACAGGGTAAGCTCGACCGGGGCATGCAGGTCTTCCATCACCCCCAGCAGGGCGCCGAGCAGGTCGGGTTCTGCGCCCGAAGTGCGCTGGAATACGTCCGGAAGCAGGCGGGCGATGTGCTCA
The DNA here is from genome assembly GCA_041736465.1 of Anaerolineales bacterium. Lineage (GTDB taxonomy): Bacteria > Chloroflexota > Anaerolineae > Anaerolineales > UBA4823 > JAJUJL01. Next base: position 2,719 of record JBGSTO010000562.1, read on the forward strand.
CGCCGCATCGCTGCCTCCTGTGGGCCGGTGCCCTGCCGGCAAATCTTCAGCCGCGGGAGCCTGCCGGATGGAAATTTTGTGCGCGCCGGAAACGAACAACCAGTCTGGCGGGATGGTGATGGAATCGCGCAGGTGAACGTACGAGCGGCGTGAGACGTTGGTGAAGGTCTGCCCTTGATCCAGGCTGCGATGGACGCCGTCTTCGCTGCCGACCAGCAGAGCTGTCGAAGCGCTATCGTCTCCAGCGCCGGCATTGCAGGCGATGCTGGTGAGCGATTGGAACAGGCCGCGCCGCCCGCGCGTCTCTTCCAGCTCCGTGCGGCGGCGGGGCAGGTCCTCTTGCGGCATCTGCTGCCAGGTGGGGAGCACGTCTGGCTGGGAAGGATTGAAATCGGCGCTGAGTACTCCTCCCCAGGCAGTCACTGCCAGGATGCGGTTGCCCCAAAATGCGAGCGCATAGCAAGAGCCGCCCGTCCAGCCGCTGCTGACCCAGCGCCCCTGGTCCACCAGGTTGAGCACCTCGTCGAGCTGCCAGCGCATGCAGCCATGTCCCAGGTCGCCAGGCGCCATCGATCCCGCCCACAGGAAAATGCGCCCGGTGTAGGCGCCGGCGCTGCCGCTGCCCTGCACGTTCAGGTGGCGGATGTCTTCCTGCTGCAAACCCAGGAGAGAGAACTTCGAGCCTGGAGGCTGGCTTTGCCCATCGGTCAGCGGCACCAGATCGGCGCCGGAGGACAGGTACACGCCCTGCCGACTCTTGGCAGCCACTGCCACGCGCTGGCTGCCGCGCTGGCTGCTGATCACCGCCACGGCGTATAAGGGGTGCTTGGGCTGTCCGGCGATCACCGGTATAGTAGAGACCGGCAGCAGGTCGAACTGCCCATCCCGGTTGATGAGCACATCCACTTTGCGCAAGCCCTGGTCGGTTGCCAGCAGCAGAGCCGGCCCCGCGCCGGACTGCATCCAGGCCATATCCTCGATTTCCGCATCCACCGAGCCTAAGGCCGCGTACCAGGACTCGCCGCAGTCAGGCGAGAGATACAGCGGAGAACGAAGCTGGTCCTGCTCGTCCTGGAATTCGGTCGCTGCTGCCAGCAGACCGCGCCGGTTGGGGCAGGGGCGCACCAGCCGCACGCGCTCGCGGCGCTGCGG
>JBGSTO010000596.1:0-4986 GCA_041736465.1 Anaerolineales bacterium
GGGTCGCTCAGGTAGGGCGGGTTCCGGCAGTCCCAGGCAGGCGGGCGGGATCATCGCCTGCCACTCTGCGAACTGCGCCCGCCGCGCCTCGATGACTGCCCCCAGGCGTGCGGCAGGATCGCGCAGCGCCGCCAGCACTTCATCGATCGTCAGCCAGAAGACATCGTAGCGAGCGGGCAGGCAGCCTCTCACTTGCAGCCATCTTCCGGCGTGCAGCAGCGCCTGCACGTACTGCCCTTCAGAGATCTGGTCGATATAGTGGTTCTGCTCATCGATGGAGGCTGCATTGCGCCTGGCATATGCCAGCGCATGGCGGAACTCATCCACAAGCGCGGGGTCAGCCCCGGCGGATAGCGCGGCGATGCACAACGATTCGACGCGCTGGTCTGCCACTCGCTTTGCTTCCAGGCGGCTCTCCCGCGGGCTGGAACCGTCTCGACCGCCCTGGCGAGCCAGCGGCAGATAGGCGGCGATCAGGTTCCACACGTGCTGTGGGGCTTCACGCCACGGCAGCGGCAGCTCGACCGGATAGCCCGGAACCTGCTGGTAGCACAGCCGGTCGCCGTATTCGGCGATCAGTTGGTGGAATGCCGCGGCGAAAGCACCCAGATCGGACGAGCCTTGAATGCCTTTTACCCTGTCATTCTGAGGGAGCGCAGCGATCGAAGAATCTATCCCCTGAACTTCGTCCAGGACAGCATCCCTTTCGCGTGACTCATCAGGGACGACGGGCTTATCACTGAGCGCGACCGCTCGCGCCTCTTCTGGTGAATCCAGCGCCAGGTGCGCCAGTTCGAACAGCGCTTCAATCAAACGCGTCTGGATGGTCTCCGCGCCGGACAGCAGGAAGGGGATCTCGGCCGCGGCCCTTTCTTGCGGCAAGCCCGCCAGGCGCGCATAGACCTCCAGCAGCTTGCTGGACCGGATGGCACGCGGGGTCAGCGTGTGCACCATCCAATGCCGGGTAGCGGCGGCTGCCGCATCTTCCAGGTGATCCGCCAGGCTAGATCCATCTGCCTGGCGCGCCTCGAAGCCCGCCAGGCGCCTGGTTGCCCGCACGATCTCCGGTCCCCAATGCTCCCACAGGGTGACGTTCTGCTGCTTCAACCGCTCGTACAAATCCTCCAGTGCAGCACCGAAAACTCGCACATGACCCGGGGAATTGGGGCTTCTGGCAGCCGCCATATACACCCGCCCGTTGGCAGATTTACGCCAGCGGGTATGCGCCCCTCCCCCATAGGTAACGGCATTATGACCACCCCGGGTGTCAATCCGGACGAAGTCAAGCTCAGCGGGCAGCAGCGGTGTCCCAGAGCTGTCTCTTGTGCGCTCCAGCCACCAGTAATGGCGTGGCTCTTCATCGCTTTCCCAGGCAATGGGAAACTGAGCCGCCTGGCGCACCTCGATAGGCAGAGCAGTGATCGGGCGGCTCTGTAAGATCCACAACTGCCCCCCTGCAACAGCCCATTCCACATCCTGCGGCGCGCCAAGCACCTGTTCGATCGCCAGGCTGAACTGCCCGACCCGTTTGAGCCAACTTTCCGGCAGACAAGGGATGTCGCGGAGGTCGCCTGGCACAGGAACGGGGGCCACCCCATCGCCGGACGGCGCCGGGCGTATCGCAGTATGCTTTTCCGCCGTGGAATGATCCTCAATTCCTAAATCGCTGCGGCTCAGGCGAGCCGTATCCGTTGGCACCGAGCCTGCCGCCACCCCTGCACCCAGGCCCCAGGCTGAGACCACCAGCAGCAGATCGGGCCTCAGCCGGACAGGATCGACGGTGAAGCACACACCGGCGCATTCGGCATCCAGCACCGGCTGCACCAGCACAGCCATGCCGCCTTGCTTGATGCCGCCAGGCGCGGTCAAATAAGATCGCCAGCAGTCCAGCACGGCTCGTTCCAGTGCCGCGGGTCCGTTTACGTTGAGGTGGGTGGTGTAAAGACCGGCGAGGCTGGCATCTGGCATATCTTCCAGCACGGCTGAGGAGCGCACAGCCAGCGGCACGGTCGCTGGGAATGCACCGCTAAGCTCTTCTAACAGCCCCTCCGGCAGCGACAGCTCTGCGGGCCAGGCGGCTGCTGCAGCATTAAAAGCATCGGTGATAATACATATCCCCGGGGGGACAGGGAAACCTTGCTCGACCAGCCGGCTGAGGGCTGCTGCTTTGCGACCCACCAGGCTCTCAGGGTGAGCGGAAGACAGGGAGACGGTCCATTGGTGCATAAATAAATATTATAATCCTGAGATGCGCTCTGGATTTGCCCGCAGCTTGCTGGATTTGTTCTCCCGGATCGGGATTATTCTGCTGTGCCTGCTGTTGATTGCTATTGGGGAATGGCTGCCGTGGATGCCCGCTGTCCAGCGCTTCCAGGAAGCACATTCGCCGATTAATCAGGCATTGACCGGAATAACCCTCGCAATGATCACTCTTGGCGTTCTGCTGCTGGCGTTCACCCAGTTCCTGGTGCGCGTACCCGAATCGCGGCTGGAGACTAAGGCTCGACCGTTCAAAGCCAAAGGCATCTTGAAAAGACCAGGGTCGTTCTTTTCCGGTATATTCATCTCTGCCGGCTTCTCGGATGAGGCGCGCATGTGGCGGGTGAGGAAAGCTTTTCGGGATGGCGAGTGGTGGAGCGTGCCGCGCTGGCGGCGATTGACATTGATGATGCTGGGCGCGATTCTGCTCTTTTACGGATTATTTGGGCTGCTTTTTTTACTGTCTCCCCCTGGATTGAAATTTCTTCTGTTTCTGGTGGTCGTCTATGCTACTGGACGCAGCATCTATGCCTTCATGGTAGATCGCCCTTTCCGCAATGATGGCGGTATCGGGTAAGGCTGCCTTTCATTCCGCCTGAATTGCAAAGAAATCGTAGAACCTTGGAGGGAGTGGAGAAGATGTGATTTTTCCACCGGTAAAGGTCGCCGCAGCGGGTTTGTTTTTCCTCCAGACCCCGCATGCGGCGACCTGTTTACCTCTGTTTTACCTCGCCAGCACCTGCTCCCTGGCGGATGCCGGCTGAATTCTCGCTTCTTTCTTCATCCCGAACAGGATGCGCAGCACGTTCACCCGGCGGATCAGGTACTCGTACAGGCTCATGATGATGCCGAACGAGCTGGCAGCGATGATCAGGAATTTCACCAGGTCGGGGATGTTCCAGCGCGCCACGAAGAAGCCCACCACCAGCAGCACAGTCTGGTGCATCACGTAGAAGGGCAGCACCGCCTGGTTGGCGTATTTCAACAGCGGCGTGCTGGCGGTCAGGTGCTTCATCCCAAAGCCCAGGATGGTCAGCACAAAGCTCCAGGCGCCAAATCCAAAGAGCGTGTAGATCACGTTGAAGCGCAGGCTGCCGAAAGCCGGATCGTTGCCGCGCCACACGGCAAAGGCGGCGACCAGCATGACCAGGCCCGATGCCAGCCAGAGCCGTCGCTGTCCCTGAATGCGCCGCTGCAAGCCCTCGTGGGCAAAGATCAGGAAACCGCCCAGGAAGAAAGTGATGTAGTTAATGTAGTACCAGCCGCCGTTCTCCCAGTTGCCCAGGGTCGAATCCGGGTCGATCAGCAGCAGGATTGCCACAGTCGGCAGCGCCAGCAGGATAGCCGCGCCGGGCCGGGCAAGGAAGCTGCCTGTGCGCTCCAGTAATTCTCGCCCGGAGCCGAGCTTCAGCCAGCGGAAGAGCGGCAGGAAGGCCAGGCTGAAGACGAACAGCACCACCAGGTACCACAGGTGCATGCCTGTCCAGGGCATGTTGCCGCCGAAAAGATCCAGGCCGTTGAAGTAGTGCGGCAGGAATTCGAAGTAGCTGCCGTGAAACTGCCCGTGCGTCAGCCGGTCCAGGTAGACCTGGATGGAAATGTGGGTAAACAGGCCCACCACCCAGGGTACCAGCAGGCGCAGCACTTTATCCTGGATGAACTTGCCCGTTTTCCCCTTCCCCAGGGCATAAAAAAGGCTGGCTCCAGAAATGGCGAAGATCAACGGCATCATCCAGGACGCCAGGATAATGATCCACACCTGCACTCCCAGATACTGGGCGGCGTTCTTTACGTGCCAGTCCTCCAGGTCGAAGAACCGGCTGGAATGGAAAACCAACACGGTCAGGATTGCCAGCACGCGCAGCCAGTCCAGGTCGTGTCTTCTTGTTGTGGTACCAAGTTTGGTGTTCATTTGTCTCTCCAGATATGTCACTGCGGCTTGATAAGTTGAAGCATGGCTTCATGCATCAGGATACATCTGGATCGCCTCGAACACATCCGGCCCAGGATTGGTTTCAGGCTACATCCGCAGGCCGATTTTCCGGGAGGAGAAATACTCCTTCAGGCTTAGGAATTTATTGTGTAGGAGTTACGCACTTCGCGCCTACTGCGTAAGTCCTATTGTGATGGGATTTGGAAAGCCAGGAAAACCTGCGCGTGTTGTGAATCCAGGGCGAAAACAAGCCCGTCCGTAGGTAGAATATTACAGGGGGAACTTGCCATGACGGACAAAACTTCTCTTCCCGGCATCGCCCAACGATTGGAACTGGAAAACATCACCCGCAGTGAATTCATCAATGCCATGGTGCATCTCTACCGAGGTGAATTGGGTGAGGCCACGGCCTGGCGCAGCCGGATCGACACCACCACTCATTGGGCGGTGGTGTTGAGCGCCACAGCCCTGAGCTTCGTCTTCAGCGACAAAAGCAGCGAGCGCCACGTGCTGATCCCGATCATCACTCTGTTCTGCACCTTCCTGCTGCTGATGGAGGCGCGGCGCTACCGCTTCTTCGATATCTGGCGCTCACGCGCCCGCATGATCGAGATCAATTTCTACCGCCCGCTGCTGGATGGCTCGAAGGCAGCCACGCCGGAATGGGCAGAAACGCTGGCCCACGATATGGAATGGCCTCATTTCCACATGCCCTGGTGGGAAGCCGTGGGCCGCCGTCTGCGGCGCAATTACCAGTGGATCTATGCCATTCTGCTGGGGAGCTGGGTGGTGGT
>JBGSTO010000619.1:0-31323 GCA_041736465.1 Anaerolineales bacterium
GCCTCACCCCGGCGTCGCCGAAGGCGCGCCGCCTGGCGCTGGAGCAGGGCATATCGCTAGGATCGATCCACGGCAGCGGGCCGCAGGGCGCCGTGCTGGCAGCCGATGTGCAGGCTGCACACGTGCAGGCTGCACATGTGCAGGAGGCTGCTGAGGGCGCCCGTGCCGCAAGCAGAGAATCCGCTCAGGATGCGGCTGCTGAAATTATGCCGCTCAGCGGCATCTGGCGTGTCATGGTGGAGCGCATCAGCCATGCCTGGAAAGAAGTGCCCCATTTCTACCTGGTTCGCGAGGCCAATGCCAGCCGCCTGGCAGCCTGGCGAGAGATGGCTCAAAAACGCCTTGGCGTAAAGGTTACTATTACCGATTTGCTGGTGAAGCTGGCAGCGTCGGCGCTGGCGCAGCACCCGCGTTTGGCGGCGCGCTGGGAAAACGGGCAGCTGCTGGCAGGCAAAGAGCTGAATATCGGCCTGGCGATGGCGATCGAAGATGGGCTGACGGTGCCGGTGGTGCACCGCGCCGGTACGCTCTCGCTGCGGCAGATCAGTGCGCGGCGGCAGGAGTTGGTAGAGCGCGCTCAGGCGGGACGCCTGAAACAGGAAGACCTGGTGGGCGGTGTGTTCACCATCAGCAACCTGGGCATGTACGGCATCGACGCCTTCAATGCCATCGTCAACCCGCCCCAGGCAGCTATTCTGGCGGTGGGGCGCATAGCCGACAGAGTGGTGGCGCTGAATGGGCAGCCCGCAGTGCAGCCGATGATGACGCTGACCCTGTCCTGCGATCACCGCGTAGTAGACGGCGCCCGCGGAGCGCAGTTCTTGCAGACGCTGGTGGAGCTGATCGAAGAGCCGCTGGGGTTGGTCGAGTAATCGCTTGTTCGAGGGATTGGAGAGACATCCTCTCCAATCCCCTCAGCCGCTTACCGCTCCATGTGCAGCTGCTGGACGAGGTGCTGGTCGCGTGATACCTGAAAGATGATCAGGATGGTTGCCGGTTCTGCAGAGCTGTTGCGGTAAGCGTGCGGTTGGACAGCATCGAACAATACGCTGTCCCCGCCCTCCAACGCGTACGCACGCCCATCGACAAAGTATTCGATCTCTCCCTGCAAGCAGTGCACGAATTCTTCTCCTGGGTGGGAAACGGGATCACCGAGATTTTCCACTCCAGGCTCGATCTTCATGCGGAAAGGTTCCAACTGCTGCTGGAACAGGCCAATTCCCAGGCTCTCCATCATCACGCCGTTGCTTTGAGAGCGTAATCCCTGGTTTTGTCTCACGAAGACAATCTTTTGCCTGGCTTCTTCTCGGAAAAAATCCGTGATCGGCACTTCCAGCGCGGTTGCCAGGCGGTGCAGCGTCGACACAGTGGGGGAGTTCTCGCCGCGCTCGATCAGGCTGATGGCGTTAATGGAGAGGCTGCACTTCTCCGCCAGGGCGCGCAGTGATAAGCCTTGCTGGTCGCGCAGGGTTCGCAGCCGCAGCCCGACATTGGGTTCCAATATTTCAACCATTCTCTTCTCGCTCCCTCGTATGTAGTGCTGAAAAGCATATTTATTATACAATAATAATTGACATTGTCAAGTATAGTGGTATAATATTTATAGGTTTTGCAACCCGGTGCATCGAAATGGGGCACGGGTTGTCCAGGTGATCATGCTTTACCGGAGCGGGTCGGTAACCTGCGCGCCGGTCTGGAGGTGAGAAATGTTGGAGAAACCAGTTCTCAATGATCAGGAGAAAAGAGAAACTCCGGAATCTGTGCTTGAGCGAAAATTCATCGCGGAATATTTGCTCGACAAAGGCTATCGAATTACTGATCTTAGACGATTGCCCCGAGAAATGTCTCGCAAACTGATGATAGAGGCCTGCCGCTATGCCACGTTGAAGCTGGCAGAGATCGAGGCGCGCTCCAGGTTTCGCGAGATTATCAAAAGCCATATCCGTCCGTGAGAAGGAGGTGTATCGTGAAACGCGTCATCGGGTTATTCGAACGCGAGCAGGCTGTCTCCCCGGCGGTTGAACGCCTAAAAAATGCAGGCATCGCCGGCGAGGAAATCCAGATCGTATCCAATACCAACACGGTCACCGAGCTGCTGGGATGCGACCCTGCCTGCGTGATCAAGAACTACACTGCCTGGGGCGTGGCGATTGGCGTCGGCATCTATGCCGTATTTGGCCTGGCAGCCGCGCTGTGCGAGTGCGGCTTGATGCAGTTTGGTCGAGAATACGGCGTCGGCGTATTCATAGGGGCGCTCCTTGCGGGGACGCTGGTCGGCAGCGCTATCGGCTTCCTGGTGGGCGCGGGTGAAGCGGAGAAAGATACCCATCTATACGTGCAGGGCATCCGCACCGGCGGCAAGGTGATTGCCATTCGGGTTCCGGATCCGGACTCGGATCGGGTGAAGAACCTTTTACTGATGGAGCACGCCCTGGGAGTCAAGGCGCTCCTGGGAGAAAGGACCTGACATGTACAAGCGAATCCTGGTTCCATTGGATGGATCAACGCGTGCTGAATTAATCCTGCCGCATGTGGAAGCACTCGCCAGGTGCTTCGGTGCAGAAGTAATTTTGCTGCGCGTGTTCGAACCTGACTTCAGCCTGGTTGACTCGTATGGCCATTCTCCTGAGTTTTACATCTCCCTGCAAGGTACCATGGAGGAAGAGGTAAAGGCGTATTTGGCGGCACATCAGACTGACCTCGCCGCCAAGGGCTTTCAGGTTCGTACATTTGTCGAGAGTGGGCCTGTGGTCCCAACGATACTCGAGGTTGCTGATCGTGAGCAGGCAGACGTAATTGCAATGGCAAGCCATGGGCGCACCGGAATCTCACGCGCATTTTACGGCAGTGTCACTGCCGGCGTGCTGCACCGGGTGGATCGACCGCTGCTGCTTGTCCGTGCAGAGTAGCCCTTAAGTCCAATCTCCGGAGAAACACTGATGATGCGAGAGGCACAAATGCAATTAGATCATCACAACCTGGCTGGAAAACGGATCGGAATTTTTGGCAAAGGAGGCTCTGGCAAGAGCACTGCGCTGGTGCTGCTTGCAAAAGCCCTGCGGGATCGCAGTTACGAAGTCTGCATACTGGATGCCGATTCAACCAATATCGGACTTCCCCTGGCTTTGGGCATCAAACGACCTCCGCTTACTTTGCTGGACTACTTTGGTGGGATGGTTTTTAGTGGAGGGTCGGTTACCTGTCCAGTAGATGACCCGACACCGCTTGCCGGCGGAAACGTTCGCCTGGATACACTTCCAGACCAGTACTTCGCCCGAAACCCACAGGGAATTACGCTGCTGGTGGCGGGAAAAATTGGGGATCTGGGACCTGGCGCAGGGTGCGATGGTCCCATTTCCAAGATTGCCCGCGATCTATGCGTCTCAACGGATGGAGAACCTCCGGTAACTTTGGTTGATTTCAAAGCAGGCTTCGAAGACTCAGCAAGGGGAGCCGTTACCAGTCTGGATTGGGTCATTGTGGTTGTAGATCCAACCATCGCAGCAGTAGAGATGGCAGTCAATATGCGCGACATGATTCACCAGATTAAAAATGGTAAGCTGCCGGCAACTCAGCATCTGGAAACGATCAATCTGGTGGCGATAGCGAACAGATTGTATCGTGAAGCCCGAACTAAGGGTGTGCTGTACCTCTTGAATAAAATCAAAGACGCTGAAACCGAGGCTTATCTGCGGGTGAAATTGGCTGAGAGAGGCATCGAGCCGGAGGGTGTCATTTATGACGATCCGGGGATCTCTACCGCGTGGCTGAAGGGCACTCCCCTGGAGGCAAACAGGCTCCAACGGGAAATTCCAGGTTTCATCGAGAAATTGGAGGCTGCAGAAATCCGGATTGGCGTTGTGTCCGGTCAAAAGCGATGACGATAGGAAACCTGGTTGCACTGATCATCGTTATCTCGAAGTGATCTGGAGCAGCTCGGGAGATAAACGCATGAAATACGTCTTTGGACCGGTTCCTTCAAAGCGTTTGGGGCAGTCCCTGGGAGTCGACACCGTACCGCTGAAGACCTGTAATTGGAATTGTGTCTACTGCCAGCTCGGTCGCACCCAGCCGTTGGTGAACGAACGCAAAGTGTACTATCCTTCCGAAGAAATCCTGGTTGAGGTCAGGCAGGCGCTTGATTCCCACAAACCCGGAGAGATTGACTGGGTAACCTTTGTTGGGTCGGGTGAGACTGCGCTGCACTCCGAACTTGGTTGGTTGATTCGCCAGGTGAAGGGCATTACTCAACTGCCGGTGGCAGTCATTACCAATGGATCCCTGCTGTACCTGGCTGAAGTCCGCCAGGAGTTGGCTGCTGCTAATGCAGTCTTGCCAACCCTGGATGCCGGCACGGCGGACCTGTACCGCAAGCTCAACCGTCCCCACCCGGATCTCACCTTTGAGCGGCTTGTGGAAGGGTTGGTTGCTTTCCGAGAAGAATACCATGGCAGCCTGTGGGTAGAGGTCATGCTGGTGCGCGGGTTGAATGACACCCCCCAGGCGTTGTGGGATATTGCTAAAGTGCTGGAGCGAATAAAACCGGACGCCGTGCACATCAACCTGCCATCGCGTCCGCCGGTTGAAACCTGGGTACAGCCTCCCCACGAGGAGAGCCTGATGCAAGCTTTAGCTATCCTTGGCAATATTGCCGAAGTGGTGCACCCGGCAGAGGGCAGTTTCGACTTGAGCGGCTTCGACAATCTGGTCGACGCCATCATTGGGGTCATAACCCGCCATCCCATGCGCCAGGAGGAACTGGAACGGGCGCTGTCGCGCTGGTCGCCGGGGCATGTTAAACAAATCTTGACTGAATTAGAAGCCAGCGGGCAAGCCCAGGTGGTCGAGCGCTTCGGGGTGCGTTTCTGGAGCGCCGCGCCTTCGCACTATCCGGATGAAGAACAAAGCCTGCGCACGATGCCTGGCTATGAACGAAGCGGAAACCATCACCGGTCAGAAATTTCGAGACCTGGAGATGTAGGTTGTAAAGATTTGTAAATCAGTAACCAACGAAAGAGTGAAAGTGATTTGATGGAAAACCTGACAGAATTTCCAGCGGATTTGCTGGCTGATGTGTCTGCTGAAAGGAGCGTCCGGGTGCGGCAGTTACACGGCGGGAAAGATTTTGCCAGCCGCATGGCAGCGCTGGGATTAATCGAAGGCGCTGAAATCAAGGTGATCCAAAACTATAAACATGGACCGCTGATCGCCATGGTGTGCGGCTCCCGCGTTTCATTAGGCCGTGGAGAAGCAGCGAAAGTGCTGGTGGAGAATCTTGGTGATGAACAGTGAGCATGTTTTTTGTCACCACAATGAGCAGCAGCAAGCCATTGCAGCGTTGGGTGTGTTTTACCGCGCCGGTAAAGGTGCAACCAGTCTGGCGCAGATCCTGACAGCGAAAATATCACAGATGGAGAGCAGGAATGACATTCCGCATAGCTCGTTCAGAAGTATTTCACGCCTTAAGCCAGGTCAAGCATCCGGAAATCCACAGCCGTGATCTGGTAGAACTGGGTATGATCCCAGAAGTGATTGTCGATGGAACCCGGATTTACGTGATCCTGGCATTGCCTTCGCTGGACGCCCCGATCAAGCAGGAACTTGTCAACACTGTACGCCAGACCGTATCTGGATTAGGAGAGGGGCTGCAGGTGGAAGTTAAGCTAACGGAAATGGATGGCGCCCAGAAGGCGGCTTTTCATTCCGCTGCCAGGGAAGAAATGCAGGTCGCTCCCAGAACGGGAGTCCATATTCAACTGGTGCTGGCAGTGATGAGCGGCAAGGGCGGGGTAGGTAAGTCTTCTGTTGCTGGATTGTTGGCGTCATCGTTGAGCAGGAGGGGTTTGAGGGTTGGAATTCTCGATGCGGATATTACCGGTCCGAGCATTCCCAAAATGTTTGGTGCTCACCAGGAGTTGGAGGGCGGTCCTGATAGGATTCTACCCATCGAATCGCACCACGGAATCAAGTTAATGTCGATCAATTTCCTTTTACAAAATGAAGACGTGCCTGTTGTATGGCGCGGTCCCCTGATTAGCCGGGCGATCCAACAGTTTTGGAGCGACATCGCCTGGGGAGAACTGGATGTACTGGTTGTGGATTTACCGCCAGGTACGTCGGATGCGGCATTGACTGTCATGCAGTCTTTGCCATTGAATGGTGTCATATTGGTTACCTCACCTCAGGACCTTGCCGGTATGGTTGTTCGCAAGGCTGCTAACATGGCAGCGGGATTGGGAGTCAGGATCATCGGTATGGTGGAAAACATGAGCTATACATTGTGTCCACAATGTGGCGTCAGAATCGATATTTTTGGCCCTAGCCGTGCCGATTACACGGCCCAATTGATTGGAACTCAATTGTTGGGCCATCTTCCCCTCGATCCGCAGCTCTCAATTCTGTGTGATGAAGGCGCTATTGAGGCCTTTCACAGCTCTGAAATCGAACTAATCACCGACCGCGTAGTTGAGCTGGCTCCGATAATCAGGCTCGAGCCAGCGATCGACCGGGAGATCAGATAATGTGCCAGGCAACTGTGTATTTGAATGGGAAAGAGATCATGCGTGATGTCTTGATCGTGGAACCCGTTGAAGATGGGGTCCGCCTGATCGCTCTCTTCGAGCCTGTGCAGGTGGTACCGGCGTTTATTCGACAGATCGACCTGATCAAGCACCGCGTGATGCTGGAATCACTCCAGCAGAGTGAGGTGAGCAATGAGCAAAGCGGAGAACCCGTCCGCAATGGACCGGTTTGAGACCGATGTGGTGCTGAGGGATGGCTCGCTCGTGCATGTGCGCCCGGCAGGAACCGGGGATCGCGCCTTGCTGCTGAGCTTCACCGAAACTCTTTCTTCACAGACACTCTATCTGCGCTTCTTCCACGCAGTTAAGCCAGAGGAAGCCGTGAAGGGGTTAATGCCCAGAAAAGAGCAGTTCGCTCTGCTTGCGCTGCGGGATGAGATGGTTATCGGACATGCAATCTACACCACGGTGCACCCGGGCAAAGCGGAACCGGCTGTTGTGGTTGCCGATGCATATCAAGGCAAGGGGCTGGGTACGATCCTCCTTGGGCAGCTTACGCAGGCGGCAATCGACTCGGGAATAACAGAGCTTGAAGCGCATGTGGCTCCGGAGAACGCTCCGATGCTGCAAGTTCTGCGGGAATTGGGCTTCCCAACGGTTCTGAAGAGTGAACCCGGGTTTATTCGCGTTACCTTTCCTGCCTCCCTCTTGCCTGAAGCGCTGGTGCGCTTCGAGCAGCGTGAAACTGTGGCAGCAATAGCCGCCATGGAAAATTTCTTTCGCCCGCGCGGGATTGCGGTAATTGGTGCTTCGCGCCAGCGCGGCGGCATCAGTGGTGAACTCTTCCACAATATATTAGAGGCTGGTTTCCAGGGACCGGTATACCCTGTGAACGCCAGTGCTGAGGCAGTACAGTCGGTGAAGGCATACCGCTCTGTCCTGGATTGTCCGGGTCCTGTAGATCTTGCCTTCATCGTTACACCTGCTGCCACCGTACTGCATGTTGCCAGGCAATGCGCCCAAAAAGGGGTGCGGGCACTGGTCGTCATTACCGCTGGCTTTGCCGAGGTCAATGAGGCCGGTGCTGCCCTCCAGCAGGAGCTGGCAAGGGTTTGCCGGGAAACGGGTATGCGCCTTATCGGACCAAACTGCATGGGAATCGTTAATACCGACCCGAAGGTCAGCCTGAATGGGCAGTTTTCTCCCTACAAACCAATTGCGGGCAAAATCGGTTTTCTATCCCAGTCCGGCGCGCTTGGCATAGCCATTATCGATTATGCCAACCGGTTGGGCCTCGGCATGTCTACCTTCGTCTCGGTTGGGAACAAAGCGGATATCTCAGGCAACGATCTGATCCAGTACTGGGAAAGTGACGACAACACCAATCTGGTCTTGCTGTACCTGGAGTCGTTTGGCAACCCGCGCAAATTTGCCCGAATTACCCGGCGTGTGAGCAGAAAAAAGCCCATCATTGCCGTGAAGGGTGGGCGTTCGGCAGCCGGCTTTCGGGCAACCCAGTCGCACACCGGCGCCCTGGTCGCTGCTTCTGATGTGACTGTGGATGCGCTTTTCAGCCAGGCTGGAGTGATCAGGACCGATGTCCTGGCAGAGATGTTCGATGTAGCTGCGCTGCTCACGACGCAGCCCGTTCCAAAGGGAGACAGGGTGGCGATTATCACCAATGCAGGGGGCGCAGGGATACTCGCTGCAGACGCCTGTGAAGATATCGGGCTGAAGGTGCCGGAATTCTCCGCCGCTACGCAGGCAGAGCTCAAAAAAATGCTCTCACCGGCAGCAGGTATCAGGAATCCTGTGGATATGGTGGCTTCTGCTTCGCCCAGTGATTATGCTCACACCATACGTGCGGTAGCAAGCGACCCCAATATCGACGCGCTCATTGTAATTTTTATCCCACCCATGGCTCTCCGCCCCGAAGATATCGCCAGCGAAATCTTGAAAGCAGCGCGTGAACTGGACGGGTGCATCCCGATCCTCAGCACATTCATGGCGAGCCACGGCTCACCTGAAATCCTCTCAGATGGACAGAGCCGCATTCCCTCCTACCCGTTTCCAGAAGCGGCGGCGCGCGCGCTGGCGTGCGCGGTGCAGTACGGCAGGTGGCTGTCTGCCCCTGAAGGGAAGGTTCCGAGTTTCTCCGACATCCGCAGGGATGATGCCGCAGTGCTGGTGGCTCACGCCCTGCGCGCCGGCGAGCGCTGGCTGTCCATCGAAGAGATTGAGCGCTTGCTTGCCTGCTATGGAATTGCGTTGGTAAGAACAATGCGGGTCACCACCCCGCGGGAGGCAGGCCTGGCGGCGCAAGAACTGGGTGGAGAAGTCGCCCTGAAAGCGGTCGCCACAGGCCTGGTTCATAAAACCGAAGCTGGCGCAGTTCGCCTTGCACTCAAGGGCGATGAGCAGACCAGGGAGGCGGCGAAGGAAATGTTGGTGCACCTGTTGTCTGCAGGAGTTAAGGGAACAGGTTTCATTGTCCAGCCTATGGTGCAGCCGGGTGTCGAGATGCTGGTAGGTGTTACCCATGACCCGGTTTTTGGTCCGATCGTGGTTTGTGGCGCGGGGGGCGTTCTGGTCGAGCTGCTCAAGGATGTTGTCATTCGCATTACGCCGCTGACCGATCAGGATGCCGGTGAAATGGTGCGTTCGCTGAAGACATTTCCACTGCTCAATGGATACCGCGGCGGGCCTCGCTACGACACGGCTGCGCTTGAGCAAACCATCCTGAGGGTGAGCTCCCTGGTGGAGGACATCCACGAAATCGCCGAGTTAGATCTCAATCCTGTGATTGTGCTGCCTGAGGGGCAGGGAGTTGCGCTGGTCGACGCGCGTATTCGCGTGGCTGAAGCACTTCCGCCGCTCCCTTTTGGCGCCAAGAAACGCTGATTTGTCGCTCTATGTGATGCGTCGCGTGAGTTGGTGCTCTATGATGAGAAAGGAGAACTATGAACGAGTTAGAGAAGCTTCGCGTGCTTATTCCGCACTGGATCGAGCACAATGAAGAGCATGCCGGCGAGTTCCGGCATTGGGCGGCGTCAGCCGGCGCAGCAGCTCCTGACTTGCTGGATGCGGTGGAGGCTTTACAGCAAGTCAATCGCACGTTGACGCTGGCGCTAGAAAAATTGGGTGGGGCGCTGCCTCATCCACAGGAGCATTGACCGGAGCTGGAACCATTCTATAGGAGGTTTACAATGCCAACCGATCCCAAATTCCTGCGAGGCTTACCTGTTTTCGCAATCTCACCGATGAGCAGGTGGCCTCTATCGCCGAGATAACCAACGCAGTGTGTTATCCAGAGGGTTACGTACTCTTCGAAGAGGGCAAACCAGGGGAGCGCATATTCTTCCTGGTGAAGGGTAAGGTAGAGGTACTCTATCAAATCGGCGAAGCTGGTCAAGTGCGTGTGGACACCGTAGGTGATGAGGAGGTTATCGGGTGCTCCGCCCTGATTGAACCATACACATACTCTGCCACCGAGATCAGCCTGACAGAGGTTGAGGTGTTAGAGATCGACTTAAACGCATTGCGCCAGCTGATGGCAAGAGACTGCCAGTTGGGCTTTGCGATTCAACAGCAGATTATTAGCGTATTGATGATGCGTATTCTCAACCTGCGCCTTGGCGCGGCGAAGTAGTAGTAAGACAAATACCACTCACATTGATCGTGATTACCGGCTGCGCCCATCCGGTAATAGCTGCGATCACGAATTCCATCTGGGTGGTAATAAGCGATAGATCACCTCTTGCATCTGATTATAGAAAGGAGTCTATTATGTTCAAAAGGATTTTGGTTCCGGTGGATGGGTCACCACTTGCAGAGGCGGCGCTATCGTATGCAACTGTACTTGCCAAAAGTAATAACGCTGAAATTGTCCTGCTGCGCGTGGTCGAGTATTCATCCGACCTCTATTCTGGATGCCATGAATATCCTCATACCGATCCAGAATTCATCAGAAGCCTGAGTGAAAAGAAAAAAGCAGTTCAACTGAATGCGCTGCGTTATCTCAATCATTTGGCGGAGCAGCTCAAGATGCAAAACCAGGCGGTATCAATAAAGATAGGCAAGGGGCCGGTAGTGAAGGCTATCCTCGATGTTGTAGAAGACCAGGGCGCGGATTTGATCGTAATGACCACTCATGCTTGCAGCGGGTTAAGCCACAGGATGATTGGTGCCATTGCGGATCAGGTAATGTTTGAGGCGAGCGTGCCGGTTATTTTGGTGCATTCGAACCTTCCGACCGGGACGTCCAACCGATCTCGCTTGAATAGCCCAATTCGAGCGGTATAGATGTATTCTGATTTGGCACATTGTCACGATCGAACCGGAAATGAAAAAAAGCCCTGTTTGTAGTAAGGTGCGGGTATGAACACAATCCAGCTTGAACGCTCTGAGATCCAGGCATATTTACAGGAGCAAACCGGTGTAGATGTCAATATTACTGAAATGCGAGAGCTGAGTGGAGAAGCTACCGGGGCAGCTGCATTGAAGCAATTCGGCTACGGACGACCGATGCTGGTCACCTATGTTGCCGGGGGGCGTACAGAGAAGATTGTATTTCACTGCATTAACCGCAACGCTTTTGGGCGCGAGCGTCAGGATGATCGTATTGCGGCAGTGTGGCTGGATTTTGAGACCTTCAATCACCTGCCGGGGCATGTACAGGCAATAGATAAGGTTATACATATTCACCAGGGCGGACTGCGATCGATTGGTCAGGCAGATGACATTTTGCTGGTGACGAGATATACCCCCGGGCAGCTGTATGCCAGTGACTTGATGCGGATACGGGATGAAGGCAAACTTCAGCCTCTGGATCTCGAAAGAGCAGCTGCCCTGGCAGCCTACCTGGCAGATATCCACAAGGATAAGCACCAGGATGTTTGGCTGTGGCGCCGCAGGCTGCGAGATCTGGTCGGTCATGGCGAAGGCATCATGGGGATCACCGACAGCTACCCGCTCGATCAATTGTTTGTAAATGAAAAGATGCTGCGTGAAATCGAAGTACTGGCGAACCGCTGGCGCTGGGCTCTTAAGCCAATGAGCCACCGCCTCTGCCAGGTTCATGGTGATTTTCATCCCTTTAATGTGCTATTTGAGGAGGGCCTTTACTTTAACCTGCTTGATCGCAGTCGCGGCGAATGGGGAGAGCCAGCCGACGATGTGAGCTGTATGGCGATCAATTATCTCTTCTTTTCACTCCAACGCTCTGCCCGGCTGGACGGACCATTTCTAGAGCTGTACAACCAGTTTTGGGATAGATATCTGAAAGAGACACATGACGTTGAGTTGACCCGAGTCATACAGCCCTGGTTCGCATGGCGCGCGCTGGTAGTTGCCAGCCCGGTTTGGTATCCGACGATCTCAGTAGATATCCGGCGCAGGCTGCTGACCTTCGCCCGGCAAGTTCTGCTCTCCGAGGAGTTTGATTACACACAGGTGAATCGGTATCTGGAGGATGGCTGATGCCTTTAGAAAAACGCCCGGGCTTTGCGCTTTATCTGACCGGGTTGCCTGCCTCGGGCAAGACGACTCTGGCGCATGCCCTTCGAGAAATGCTTTCCCAACGCGGGATCTCTGTTCAAATTCTCGATTCTGATGAAATGCGCCGTGTATTTACCCCGCATCCTACCTACTCGCCCGAAGAGCGTGATTGGTTTTACGAGGTGCTCACCTTTATTGCCGGCTTGCTGGTGGATAACGGTGTAAACGTGATCATCGCAGCCACTGCGCCGCGCCTCTCACATCGCCAGGCAGTTCGTGCGCGCATCGAACGTTTTGCAGAGGTATATGTGAGCTGTCCCCCCGCCATATGCCGCCAGAGAGATGCCAAGGGACTCTGGCAAAGGGCAGACAGCGGGGAAATAGAGACATTACCAGGTGCGGGCGCGCCTTATGAAACGCCGGCATCGCCAGAAATCGTAGCAAATACTGCAGAACTTTCTGTCCGGCAGGCTGCGCGCCGGGTAATCGATCAAATGAAAAAGAAAGGTTTGATCTGATCGACAGCAGGCAAGTTGGAAATCCGCGCTGCATCAGGTGCGAAAGGTTAGAGCAGGCAATATGTCTAAATTTTCTTTGGATGTTTTGGAACGATATGTTTACCCATTTGCGCTGGCACGCGATGCTGACATTTTGCTGGGGTCCGCCTTTGGCGAGGACGTAGCATTATCTCGGGTCGGGGGAGATATCCTGGTCTCTCATGTGGATCCGATCGTCGGCGCAATCGGGAATATTGGCTGGCTAGCAGTACACGTATCTTGCAACGATATCGCCACCAGCGGAGTAAAGCCGCGCTGGCTGCTCCTGCTGGTGCTGGTGCCCTCTGTCGATGATGTCGATCTTGTGGGGCGTATTATGCAAGATGCGAGCTGCGCGGCAGAAGAGCTTGGCGCCAGCATCATCGGCGGCCATACGGGGTACTCTTCTGGCATCTCCCGGCCTCTGGTAGCGGTGACTGCCTTAGCGACCCTGGGTGGGCGCCAACCGGTGCTCAGCCGCGGCGCGCATCCCGGCGATCAAATTTTGGTTACAAAGGGTATTGCTCTTGAAGGTACAGCCATTCTGGCCCAGGACTTCGCCGATGTTGCTACAAGCCTGGGGCTAAAAGATCAGGACCTTTCGGAGGCTCTGCATTTATTGAGTGGGATCAGTGTTGTTCCGGAGGCGCTGGCGCTGGCGGAACTGGGGGCAACCAGCATGCACGATGTAACGCGCGGCGGGCTGCTTGAGACGTTGCTGGAAGTCGCTCATTTATCAAACGTTGGTATTGAGGTGGACTTTTCAAAAATTCTCATCCCGGCGGTGGTTTCACGTTTTGCAAGTGCATTCCATTTCGATCCATTGAAAATGATCTCTTCAGGAACCCTGGTCGCCACACTTCCCGGCGATAAGCTGCAAGCTGCAGTTCATGCGCTGGCAGCATTGGGCGTGCCAGCGGCCGGCATCGGGCGGATTACTCTGGGAAATGGTGTTGACCTCCTTCGGGGTGGCGAGCGAGTTGTTTATCGAGAAATTCACTGCGAAGATGATGAATTAGCCCGCATGTGGGAACTGTATCCGCGTACTGCCTGAGCCCCGTCGCCAGCCATGCAATCCAGTGCTGCAGAATGGCGGGGAATTCTGAACTTAAAAACATGCCCACAAGGAGCAGACAAGAATGAACGAAAATAAAATTGCCATCCGAGCTACCATCAACGGAACGGACACGCTTCTTCACGTGGGTAAGGAGGAGAGCCTGCTGGATGCGCTGCGCAGCGCTTCCTGCTTCAGTGTGAAGCGGGGCTGCGACACCGGCGACTGTGGGGTCTGCACCGTACTGCTGGATGGTCTGCCGGTGAGAAGTTGTACAGTTCGGGCGATCAAGGCGGATGGAAAGTCGATTACTACGGTGGAAGGGTTGAGCAGAGATGGAAAGCTGCATCCGCTTCAGCAGGCATTTATAGAGACGGGCGCAATCCAGTGTGGCTACTGCACACCGGCCCAAATCCTGACTGCCAAAGCACTCCTGGACGAAAACCCACACCCTTCGGAAGCCCAGATCCGGCAGGCGTTGAGCGAAGTGCTCTGCCGCTGCACAGGCTATGTCAGACCCGTCGAAGCGGTGCAGCGAGCTGCTGCAATTATGCGCGGCGAAGCTGTTCTGCCGGTATCCATTCCGGAAATGACACTGCCAGAAAACACTGCTGACTTTCGATTACCTGAGGCCTACTACCGGCGAAGTGATGATCGAAACTCGCTGCCGCCGCTGGTTCTCACCCCTCCCGGCATGGAAGCAGCCCGGGTTGTCGGAAAGCCAGAAGAGAAGCTGGATGCCCCAAAGCTGGCTCAGGGCAAGCCTGTGTTTACTGCAGACGTCCATATGGAGGGGATGCTCTACGGCGCGCTGCTCACCAGCCCCCACGCCCATGCGCGCATCGAGCGTATCGATGCCAGCCGGGCTCGCGCATTGCCAGGGGTGCATGCTGTTTTGACCCATGAAGATCTGCCGCGTATCAAATTTGCCTCCGGCGGGCAAAGCTACCCGCAGCCGCCGCCGTACGACCAGGTATGCCTGGACAATAAGGTGCGCCATGTGGGCGACTGGGTGGCGGTGGTGGCAGCTGAAGCCCTGGAGATCGCTGAGAAGGCATTGCACTTGATCGATGTGGAATATGAAATACTTCCTGCCGTACTGGATCCGGAGCAAGCCATGTGCGATGGCGCACCGGTGATCCATGATGAGGCGGATACCGAGGGAATCTATGATATACAGCGCAATATTGTGCACCACATTGAAGCGCAGGTGGGTGATACCCGGTCAGCTTTTGCCTCGGCAGAGCATGTTTTCGAGGGGGAGTATCGCACACCCAAACAGCAGCATGCCCATCTGGAGCCACACGTCTGCATCACATACTTCGACGAGGATGATCGCCTGATAATTCGCACGAGCACGCAGGTTCCTTTCCATATCCGCCGGATGGTCGCCCCATTGGTTGGCATGCCGGTCAAGAAAATCAGGGTGATCAAGCCGCGCATCGGTGGTGGATTCGGCAACAAGCAGGAACTGATCCTGGAGGACCTGTGTGCGCTGCTCACGATACAAACCAGGCGCCCGGTGTGCATGGAATACACCCGCACGCAAGAATTCACCAGCTCTCGCAGCCGGCACCCAAATATTCTCAGATATAAGATCGGTGTAACCAATGGTAAGGTGGTGGCGACGGAGTTATATCTGATCGGCGATACAGGGGCCTACGGCAGTCATGCTCTAACGGTGCAGATGGTAGGCGGCTTCAAGGGGCTGACCCTGTACAATGCGCCGAACTCACATTTTAGGTGTGATGTCGTTTACACCAATACGCCGCCAGCCGGCGCTTTCAGGGGCTACGGCGCCATGCAGTGCCAGTTTGGCATCGAGGTGTTGATGGAGGAGATTGCCGAAAAATTGGGACTGGATGTGGTGGCTTTCAAGCGAGGCAACTGGCTCAAGTTGGGCGAGCCGATGTATCTGTCACGCGCCCTGGGCGAGGGGCGGGAGGGTTTCGATCAGTTTCTTGAGTCCAGCGGTTTAGAGCAGTGTGTCGGCGTTGGCCTGGCAGCTACAGATTTTTACGGCAAACGCCTGGCGAATCGGAAGCAGCACGGGCGCTACCGGCGGGGGATCGGGGTGGCAGTTGTGATGCATGGCAGCGGCATCGCCGGATTGGATATGGCTGCAGCCACACTGAAGCTGAATGACGACGGATCCTTCAATTTGTTGGTAGGAGCAACCGACCTGGGCACCGGCTCAGATACGATCCTGGCCCAGATTGCGGCTGAAGTCCTTGGGATTCCCATTCAAGATCTAATTGTCTACTCATCGGACACCGACTTCACGCCGTTCGACAAAGGCGCTTATGCCAGCAGCACCACCTACATCAGTGGTGAAGCTGTACGCAAAGCGGCAGCTTTGGCCCGCGATCAGGTCCGGTCTCATGCAGCCTTGCTGTTAGCAGTCGATCCGGCAGAAACGCTCATTCTCCAGGATCGCAAGGTGATTGCTGCGGACGGCAGGTCAATCAGCCTGGCTGATATAGCGCTCAGCAGCCTGCACCAGCGAGAGCAACACCAGATTATGGCGACAGCCTCGCACATGAGCTATAAAAGCCCGCCTCCCACTGCGGCGCAATTTGCCGAAGTCATGGTCGATACTGAGACAGGGGTGGTTAAGGTTGAGAGACTGCTCATGGTAGTTGATTGCGGGCGAGTGATCAATCCCTTGACCGCCGCCGGACAAGTGGAAGGAGGCATGGCGCAGGCTTTGGGTTTTGCGCTTTGCGAAGACATGATCTTCGATCAAAAGGGCCACCCGGTTAATGCCCGTTTTGGCGCATATCATGTGTTGAGAGCTGACGAAATGCCCCTCTTGGATGTGATCTTTGTGCAGACCGATGAACCCAGCGGGCCATTCGGCGCAAAATCTGTAGCTGAGATATCCATCGATGGTGTGGCGCCTGCCTTGGTCAGTGCCATACATGACGCCGCCGGGGTTTGGGTTAGAGCGCTCCCCGCGACTCCGGAGCGCATACGCCGGGCGATTCAAGAGATCAACTAATCCTGAGCAGCGGGTTTATAATGGACGAGGAACCGTCTATTGCTTACCAGGAGCCGCCCCGTTGATTGATCTCTTGAAAATTGAAGCTTTTCTGCACGCTGCTGAGTATCTCAGCTTCTCAGAAGCTGCCAAGCACATGCATCTCAGCCAGCCAACCATCAGCCACCACATCAAAATTCTTGAGCACGAATTTGGGGTGGAGTTGTTTGATCGCTCGGGTCCTGGGCTGCATCTGACCGAGGCCGGGCGTTTGCTCTTGCCCTGGGCGCGCAAGCTGATCCGGGAATCGATTGAGATGCAGGAGATGATGGCCTCGCTGCAGGACAAGATCGTTGGTCATCTGCGCATAGCTTGCAGCACGACCTCCGGAAAGTATATCCTGCCGCAGCTTGCAGCCCGCTTCCACAACCGCTATCCATGGGTCAAAGTTACGATCCTTTCCTGCACACAGGAGCATGTGGTGCCGCGGCTTCTGGAAGAGGAGGCCAATATCGGCGTGCTCAGCCGGGAATCCTTTGAAGAAGGGCTCGAGTCTCAAGAATTCTTTACCGACAATATCATCTTCATCGTTCCTGCCGGACACGCCTGGTCTTTGAGGCAGTCTGTGGAGCCCGCTGATCTCATCGATGCGCCCCTCATCATCCGGGAGCCTACCTCGGGAACCAGGCGGGTAACGCTTACAGAGCTGGGCAAGCATGACATCCACCTGGATGATTTGACCATATTTCTGGAAGTAGGCAACGCCGAAGCCATCGTGGAGACGGTTGCGGCTGGTTTTGGGGTGGCATTCGTCTCGCGGCTATCGGCTGCGTATGCGCTTCAGAGCCGGCGAGTAGTTGAGGTACCGATGGTAGGGCTGGATCTACAGCGCAAGATTTATATGGTGCGCCGCGCCATGGAAGCACCCAATCGCGCCCAGGAGGTGTTTTGGGGCTTTATTCACGATCCATCCAACGCAGACTTGCTCCGCATGGCAAGCGCTTAGGGTAATCCCGTCTCGCCATCCATTCTGAGGCTGCGCTGAACCGAGAAAAAATTTAGGGTGTATGGTGGGCTGTGCCCGCCCATACACCCATGTTCCCCACCTGAACAAAGATCAGAACGAGAATGTCTGGGTCGCGCCTTCGGCTGCCATCAGGAACGGGGGCGCTTTCTCGATGATGATGCGGCTGTCGCGCATATCCTTCGGGTCGATGCCCTTATTCTCCAGCGCCAATTCGCACAGCACTACCCGTCCGCCCAGATCCAAAATGTCGTTGAACAGTTTGATCGGGTTGGGCAGGCCCTTTGGCTCACCGAGCTTTTCCAGTTCGCCTTTGAGGGCCCATCTCGCGCCTGCCGGGCATAAGAACACATGCACCTCCTGATCCAGGCTCAATCCAGATGCCGCAAAGATCAGCGTTGGCATGATATTCTTGGCTTCATCTCCGTTGCAAACCACAACCATTTTCTCTGCCATATCCTTTTCCTTTCAATCGTTTTGAGACATGTTTGATGATGCGAACCAGTCAATCGGCTGGTGCAAGCTCAGCGGTAATTTCCTCCGTTTTTTTCCTCATCGCATCCAGGGATAGCGCTAACGGTCGATATACCAGGTGGGTCCATTTGCCGATGCCCACTTCCGTATCCAGCATTGCCACCATCGCCATTACGTGCACGGTATACGTAATGTAAGTGGGCCAGGGGAGCTGCATATAGCGGAAGCCATGCACCATGATGCCGGTGATTGAACCCACCAGCAGAAAGCCTGGAAAGAGCCAATCGGTAGGATGCGAGTAACGGTGGAGCTCCTCTTTTTTCTTGATCCGGCTGTAGATAATCTCAACCGAGGTGAAAACCAGGATAATCGTGGCGTAATATCCCAACCAGCGCTGCGGGTGATACCAGGGGTAGATCTCATCGGTTTGGAACCACAACAGCAGCGGTACGATCAGGATCAGCATGATCACGTAGCCCGTCATCAGCAGCAGGTGTTTGAGCCAGCGGGAAAACTCTACCTTGCGTTCCTCTGGATCGCATTTTGACCACCACTGCCTTTGTGAGACGAAGTGAACGGCAAAATCCTTTGCCCCATCCAAATACGCGCCGATTGGTATGTTAAGAAAGCTTGCCTTGGCTCCAAGCGTGCATCGAATCATATTCAAGGAATTCCGAAAGAGATGCCACCCGAGATAGGCAAAATGCAGCAGTACGATCACCCACACCCACATCACCGGCGCAAAATCATTCAACACCACCCGATCTGTGTTGATTTTGCTGCACTGGGTCAGCAAGTGGTAAATGACGAGCAGCACGAGCGGCAGCAGAGCTGTGCGCAAAATGGCGAATAGAACCTTCTTTTCCGAGGTATAGAGCTTCTTGGCTTGACCGCTCTTGTCGTACTGAGCGATGAGCCAGCGACGGGTTGCCATCATGTTTTCGCCCGGATCTGCGCCGCGTGGGCAGGTGATCGAACAGTCTCCACAGAAGTAGCACATCCAAGGATCGATACTTGCGATTAATTGATCCCGCATGCCCATTTGAATAAACCGGATGGTGCGGCGCGGGAAAGGATGGTCGTCAGTCGTCAGCGGACAAATGGCAGTGCAGTTGCCGCAGTTGAAACATTTCTCGATCCCCACTGCTCCGTAGCTTTTTAGCTCATCGACCATGGAAGGATCAACGCGCGTCGCCATGCTCATGCCTCCTTTGCTCGCTGGTACAGCACGTAATCACCGCACATACCTGCCTCAACGATGATGCTGTATTTTTTTAATGCGGCGAGAAACCAGAGCACTTCGTGGCTGGGCTTCCCAATCGCCGCGGCGATCTCAGGCACGGTCTTAGCCTCGTCGCGGACGAACTGGCAAATTTGCTGCTGCATCTGCTTTTGCTCGCGTAAAAGAGCCTGAGTTTTTTCGACCGTTGTGGCGTGCGCTTCGCGCAGCTTTTTGAGTTTTTCCGTACGCATGCGGGCTGCTGATTGATCAACCATCACTGCACCTCCTCGAACTCCGGCATTTGCATGGCAATGGCGTCCACCATGGCTTCGTACTGCGCCAGGCTCCAACCCTGCACATCGATGGCGCGGTTGGGACAGGCGCTGACGCAGGCGCCGCAGCCGCAGCAGTTGGCGGGTTCAATCACCGCGCGTTGGAACTGGCTGCCATTCGTGTTAAAAGTTTGCAGCCGGATCGCCCCCTCACACTGGCACACCTGCACACATGCACCGCTGCCCTCGCATTTTTGCTCATCTACCCGGGCGACAAATGGAGGCAGCTCCACCTGGCCCTTGCCCAGCAGTGAGATCAGCTTGGCTGCAGCCGCCGAAGCAGCCGCCATGCTTTCTTGAATGTTCATCGGGCTTTGCGCCGTGCCCGCCAGCACGATGCCGTTGACTGCCATTTCCACCGGGCGCAGTTTGGGGTGCACTTCCAGCAGAAAACGATCGTTGCCGCGTGAGATTTTGAGCATCTGTACCAGATCGTCAATCGGATGGGGCATCATACCCACCGCCAGCACGACCAGATCGACTGGCACTTCCAGCTCTTCGCCGTAGGTCAGGGTGTCGCTGACTCGCACCAGGGCGGGATGGGAATCGCCTGCGGGCGATGGCAGCACTTGTGGGCGTTGTTCGCCGGTGTAGCGAATAAAGCGCACCATGGCCTCTTGAGCGCCGCGGTAATATTCTTCATGACCGCGCCCGTAGGTGCGGATATCCTGGTAAAGCTCATACACGTTGCTGTCCGGGAAACGCCGGCGCAGTTCCAGGGCTGCGTGCAGCGCAGTGGTGCAGCACACGCGTGAGCAGTAATCGTTGACCTGCCCATCGGCCTGCGGCTCGTCGATGCCCTCGATCTGGCGGCTGCCCACGCAGTGGATCAGGGCAATGTCTCTCACCGGGTGACCATTCCAGACCAGGGGTTCGCCTGTCTTAAGCAGCGCCAGGTGGCGGATTAATTCAGGCAGCGTGATCACCTCGGGTATCTCGCCATAGCCGTATTCGCCCTTGCGAGGCTCGTATGGATCGAAGCCGGTAGCCATCACGATCCCGCCAACATTGAGCTCGACAGTCAGCGGTTCGTCTTGCAGTGTGACAGCATTCCCGTTTAGCCGGATAGGCTCGCCGTTGTAATTCTTCCAATCCACGGCAGGCAAGGCAGGAAAACAGCCCGCATACGGGCGGTAAATCACCTTGCGGCGGGTCAATCCGTAGTTGAAATCATCTGGTGTTTCCTGGGTGCAGGCTGCCATCAGTTTTTCAGCATCGGCGGCTTGCACGCCGCGCGAATGCTGGCGTAGCTGGATGTTGAAATTGCCTACGTAGCCAGAAACGCCGGTCACTTCGCACAGGGTGCGAAGTTCGATATTGGGATGCTCTCCCACCTGCTGGATGAGCTGGTGGAGCAGCGGCAGGGCTTCTTCGCCAGTCGGGAAGATATTCTCTAACTGCGCCATGCGTCCGCCCAGGAAGGGTGATTTCTCGACCAGGCTGACGTGCAGCCCCTGGCGCGCCAGATCCAGCGCGGCTCGCAAGCCGGCGGCTCCGCCGCCGATGACCAGGGCGCGGCGCTCCGCATTCAGCCGGATTGGCTCCAATGGTTCCAGCAAGCGCGCCTTGGCGATGCCGGCAGCCATCAGCGTGCAGGCCTTGCAGGTCGCGCCCTCATGATCGCAGGCATGCACCCAGCTATCCTGCTCGCGCAGCCCAACGTGATAGTACAGGTAGGGGTTCAGCCCGGCGCGCATCACCGTGCCGCGAAACGTCTGCTCGTGCAGCGATGGTGCACATGCACCGATGACCACGCGGTTGATGCCATGCTCACGAATATCCTGTTCGATCATTGCCTGCCCGGCATCGGAACACAGCGACATATCCGTGCGAGAGACGACCACGTCTGGCTGTTTTGCCAAATTCTTGGCAACCTTTTCGCACTGCACCACGTGGCTGATATTCCCGCCGCAGTAGCACACATACACCCCAATGCGTGCACCCTCAGGTGCTGCGGGGCTGGTTTCGTCTTGAGGGTGGAGTTCTTCAGGCATATGCCATCTCCTTCTCTGGCTCCATACGCTCTGCGGCTTGCGGCTCGATGTGGTGCTCGCGCAGGTACGCGGAGGCCGCCGAGGCTGCTGCGCCGGCTGAGATGATGCTGTCGACAATATCCATTGGTCCGAGGGCAACTCCGGCTGCGAAGATTCCGCGGCGGTCGGTATTGCAGGGGTCGCTGTTAGGCGAGGGGATGGCGACGAAACCGTCGATGCCGAGCGCGACGCGGTACACGCCCTCCAGCCCGCCAGCCGGAAGCATCCCGAGCGAAAGCACGACAATATCGTGGGTACGCTCTATGATGCGCCCCTCTTCGGTCACCTCAACCCTCACGACCGGATTTTGTTGGTCATCTTCGTGGATAGAGGCCACTTTGCCGCGGATGAACTCGATACCCATCGCCTTGGCATTCTGGTAGAACTGCTCGTAGCCTTTACCGAACGTACGGATGTCCATATAGTAGATGGTGACATCGGCAATGGGTAAGGCGCCGTTGATCAACATCGCCTGTTTGATGGCGTACATGCAGCATACCCGTGAGCAGTATTCCACCCCCTGGGTCTGATCGCGTGATCCCGCGCACTGGATATAGGCGATCGAGCCGGGTTCCTTGCCGTCTCCTGGGCGCAGGATGCGACCATACGGCCCTGTCGGTGCCAGGAAACGTTCCATCATCAATGGGTCGACGACGTTGTGCAGTTTGCCGGCCCCAAATTCCTTTTTAGCGCCGCAAGGGGTGAGCTCAAAACCGGTTGCCAGCAAGATTGTCCCGGCTTCGATCTCGAAGCTCTCTGGCTGCTGGGTAAAATCTACCGCGTGCACCGGGCAAACCTTCTCGCACTTGCCGCACAGCAGGCAGTTGTCGATGTCTAGCACTGCTTTTTGAGGCACTGCGGTTGAGAAAGGAACACGAATGGCGCGATAGGCGCCCAGGTTGCGGTCGAATGGATTGGGGATCGTGATCGGGCATTCGTACTCGCACTGCCGGCAGCCTGTGCACAGATTTTCGTCCACGTAGCGTGGTTTTTTTAACACGCTGGCAGTAAAGCCAACACTTTCGTCCCGGACAGCCTGGATCTCACAGCAGGTCAGCAGGTGGATGTTGGGATGGTGGGCGACGGCAGACATCTTGGGGGTGGTGATGCAGCTGCAGCAGTCCAGCGTGGGAAAAACCTTGCTGAGGGTGATCATCTTCCCGCCGATGCTTGCTTCCTTCTCAACCAGAGCCACCTGGAAGCCCTGATCGGCCAGATCCAGCGCGGCCTGCATGCCAGTAATCCCTCCGCCAACCACCAGGGCGTCCACATGAATCTTCTCCATGATCTGTGCTCCTTTCATGCCGGCGCCACCTGGGCTTGATTGGCCGTAAAGGCAGTAAGCTCATCTTTTACCCGGCCGATCCCTTTGAGCAGCTCATCCATCTGATTGATTTCTTTCAGGAAGGGTTTGACGCACACGGTACAGATCGCCGCCAGGCGCAGGCGGCGGATATCGATGCCGCGTGCTTTCATCAAAGTGTAAGTGCTCTGGATGAGTCTGGCGGTTCCATCGGCTTCCACTTTGTATGGACTATCCGTGCCGCTGTACAATACCAGGATGCCATCGATGCCGCGATCGAAGGCGCGCAGGTAAAACTCGGGTGGGAACAGGCAGGGGCACATTACCGGCAGGATGAAGGTGTTGGCTGGGTACTCGGCATGAACTTGCCCGGTGGCATCCGCGCCGGCGTACCCCCCCGCCAGGGTGGCGAGGATCAATATTTTGGGTTTTTGATCTCGTGCACTTGTTTCCATGGTTGCCTCGTCCAGATTTCGGGGAATGCCCTGAGCTTCTTGCGCATAACCGGCGCGGAATTCCACGTAAAGTTCATTTCTTTCGCCGGATCAGCAGGCGCTCGTAGCCCTCGCCGGGCAGGCTGCCCAGAAATTCATGCCCCACCTTCTCGCACCAGCGCGGCATATCGTTTTTGGTGTTGGCATCGCCCGACCAAATCTCCAATATTTCACCAACCTTCACCATACCAATGGACTTCTTGGCCTCCAGCAGTGGACCCGGGCATGACATGGCGCGTGCGTCAACGGTTTTTGCAGCCTGAACAGTGGAAAGATCGATTACGGACATGGTATTGCTCCTTTCGTTCTACTCTAGCCTTGATTTTTCTCGATTATCCTGGACAGGTATGCCCGGCTTAAGCCCAGGCAGTGACCTGCCAGCGCCCTCTCATCTACACGGTAGAAAATCGTTTGCCCTTCCCGGCGAGAAGTCACAATATTAAAATCTTTCATTTTGCTAAGGTGCTGTGAAACGTTCTGCGGAGATGAGCAAACTGCTTCGGCAATCGCGCCAGCAGACAATTCTCTGTCTGCCAACACCCACAAAATCATAATCCGCCTGGTATTGCTGAACACGCCGCAGAATTTTGCCTGCTCTTCCGCAAGCCGCTCGAGGGTTGTTTCTTCCTGTATGTCATCCATGGACAGAACCTGATGCTTGCTCATCGGTTTCAAGACCACTTAATTAATTGCTGGCTTAACTATAAACCTGGGAGATACAGCTCCGTAAGTGACGTTTATCACAAACGCTATTGAAATCTTCTATCGCTGCCCATATATCATTTCAATGTGTCCTTGTACTAAAAATATGGTAATAATTACTTGACAAAAGGCGTTAAACAACTATAATTTTTGTACGAACAATGTTGGATTGGGAGAAGCCTATGCCAAGAAAGGGTTTGCCATTCGGCAGCCGGCGCACCCTGCGCTGGCAGTACCTGCAGCCAGAGCACGTCATGTCGGAAAACTGCACCGCTGCGGCAATGGACATAGACATCGGCGGCAGCCTGCGTCGATTGCGGGAGGTGCGCAGCTTAACCATTCGCGCGTTGGCGGAGAAAAGCGGCCTGGCGATCAATACACTCAGCCTGATCGAAAATGGCAAGAGTTCCCCCAGTGTGAGCACGCTCCAGCAGCTGGCGGTAGCGCTGGATGTGCCCATTACAACCTTTTTTGAAAGCGGAGAGCCGCAAAGAAATGTTGCCTACCTCAAATCTAACCTGCGACCGCGCGCCGCTTTCGACCACGGATATTTAGAAGACCTGGGAGCCGGTTCCATTATTCAAGCTGTCGAGCCATTTATCGTCACTTTGGAGCCAAATGCTGCCAGCGGGCCGCAGGAGATCGTACATACCGGGTATGAGTTTGTCTACTGCCTGGAGGGTCGCATCGCATACGCCATCGAGGGACATACGTATTTGCTGGAGCCAGGTGACAGCCTGCTGTTTGAAGCTCACCTGCCTCATCGCTGGCAAAACCTGGGGCCCGGGCAATCGCGATCGGTCCTGGTGCTCTATCCCACTGATGATCGTGACGATCCAACCGAACGTCACTTCACCCAAGAATCAGCCTTTAAAAAACCATAAACTCAAGGAGCATACAATGAAAATCGCAGTAATTACCGAAGATGGGACAACGATCAGCCGGCATTTCGGACGAGCGCCGTACTATGTGGTGGTGACGGTTGAAAATGGACAGGTTGTCGATCGGGAGCTGCGCAGCAAGCTCGGTCATGTGCAGTTCGCTGACCAGCCGCATGCAGCCGATGTACCCGGGCAGCCGCACGGTATGGACGCCACCTCGCACAACAAGCATTTAATGATGTCAGAAGTGATTGCAGATTGTGAGGCGCTGCTGTGCGGCGGGATGGGCATGGGCGCATACCAGAGCATGGTCGCGCGCGGCATCAAGCCGGTAGTAACCGACCATATGGATATCGAGCAGGCTGTGCGCGACTACGTCGATGGCAAGATCATCGACCGGGTCGACCGGCTGCATTGAGGCGGTCAAGACCATGAAGATCATCCTGAGCACACAATCTCCCGCCCTCGACTCGGATGTTGACCCTCGATTTGGACGGTCTGGATATTTTCTGGTAGTGGATTCGGATACGCTGGAGTGGCAGGCGCTTTCCAACCCGGGAGCGGCTGCACTCGGTGGAGCCGGCATCGAGGCGGCTCAGTTCGTCACCCGGCAAAATTGTGACGCTGTCGTCAGCGGCGATTTCGGGCCTTACGCATTTGAGACTTTCAAGACAGCCGGACTGGCGATGTACTTGTTTGGATCCTGCCGCACGGCACGCCAGGTGATCGAGCGCTACAATTCAGGGCAGCTCGAGCCGCTCTCGGCTCCATCGGGAATGGCGGGCAGGGGAGGCAGGCGATTGGGCCGCGGCAGGCCGTCTCGATGAGGATCGCGGTCGCAAGTGGTAAGGGCGGCACCGGTAAAACGACGGTTGCTACCAGCCTGGTCCTTAGCCTGGCAGCAGGTCAAGCACTCGAACCGCCTGGCTCCGCGCCGCCGCTCTTCCTGGATTGTGACGTGGAATCGCCCAATGGGCACATCTTTCTCAAGCCTATCTTCGGTGAGCGCCAGGAGGTTGGCATCCTGATCCCGCTGGTGGACGAGGAGAAGTGCACGCATTGCGGAAAGTGCGCTGAGGTGTGCCAGTATCATGCCATTGCCAGCCTGGGAAAAAAGACTCTGGTATTTCCCCAGCTCTGCCATGGCTGCGGGAGCTGCACGCTGATGTGCCCGGAGGGCGCCATCACGGAAACCTTGCAGGTGATCGGAATAGTTGAGCGCGGCATCACGCTTCAAGGGATCGAGTTTGCCCGCGGCATCCTGAATATTGGCGAGCCGATGGCAGTGCCCATCATCCGCCAGCTCAAACACCGTGTGATCCCGAAGCCAGACCAGGTGGTGATCATAGATGTCTCACCTGGCACATCTTGCCCGGTGGTTGAAGCAGTGCGCGGCGCTGATTTCCTGCTGCTGGTCACCGAGCCGACGCCGTTCGGTTTGCACGATTTAAAGCTGATGGTGCAGGTGGCTGGCGAGCTGGGTTTACCGGCTGGCGTGGTGCTGAACCGGTGCGATGACCAGTCACAGGGTGACGGCTACAGTCCCGAAGTGGAAGCTTACTGCCGAGAGCACGGTCTGCCAATCTTGCTGCGCATCCCATTCAAAAGGGAAATCGCCGCAGGGATTGCCCAGGGGAAATCCCTGGTTGAAATCCATCCGGAAAGCATCCCGCTGTTTCAACAGGTATACATCCATATCACCAATCGAGTATCGGGTGCGAAACATGAAGCAGCTTGTCATCCTTAGCGGAAAAGGCGGCACAGGTAAAACCAGCGTTGCGGCGGCGCTTGCCCACCTGGTGGATAAGAACCGGGTGCATGCCGTCCTGGCAGATGCAGACGTTGACGCACCTAATCTGGAATTGGTGCTGCACTCGCGCCAGATCGAAGAGCACGAATTTTTCGGTGGGGCAGTAGCGATCATCGATCAAGCGCGCTGCCAGGCCTGCGGGACATGCCTGGAAACCTGCCGTTTTGAAGCGATCAGCTACCAACCATTGCCTTCACACGCTCAAGATGGGGATGGCAGGCATGAGGCTGCCGGGTATATCGTCGATCCGATCGCCTGTGATGGCTGCGCAGCCTGCGTATACCAGTGCCCGGAACAGGCAATTCACATGGAAGTTCAACTCGCCGGACACTGGTTCCGCTCACACAGCCGTTATGGGGCTTTTATCCATGCAGAACTAAAACCTGCCCAGGAGAACTCAGGCAAATTGGTGACCATGGTGAAGCAGCAGGCGCGCCTGCTGGGGCTCGATTCCGGCGCCGAGCTTGTTATTGTTGACGGTCCACCGGGTATTGGCTGTCCGGTGATTTCCGCCGCTGCAGGCGCTGACCTGGCGCTGATTGTGACGGAGCCAACTCAAGCCGGGATCTATGATCTGGAGCGAGTGCTGCAGATGGTGCAGCATTTCCGCTTGCCGGCTATGGTTTGTATAAACAAGGCCGACATTTATCCACAAGGCACGAACGAAATCAAGGATTACTGTAAAAAAAGCGGCATTGAGGTAATTGGCAGCATACCCTACGATGAAGAAGTGATGCGTGCGATGGTTCATGGCGAGCCGGTGACAGCATACCGCCCCGCCTCAGCTGCCAGCCGGGCAATGGTGGAGCTGTGGGAGATATTGGCAGCCAGTCTGGGGTGCCCTGCCCAACCCATCCAAGAGAAGGTGGAGGAATGCTCATGACGGCGAAGGTAAAGATTGGAATAATCATCTGTGATCGCTACCGTACCTGTGCAGGCGGAAAATGCCTGCGCGCCATGCGAAACAGGCAGGGCGCTTTCAGCATCTACGCAGGCAGCGAAGTGGAGCTGGTCGGCTACACCACCTGTGATGGCTGTCCGGGCGGCAATGTCGAATATACAGCCGATGAAATGGTAAAGAACGGCGCCCAGGTGATCCACCTGGCAACCGGCATGTTGGTGGGTTATCCGCCCTGTCCTTACATCCAAACCTTCAAGACCTACCTTGAGAAACGTTATGGCGTGACCGTGGTCGCAGGTACCCATCCCATACCGCAGAAATACCTGGAAATGCACACGCAACTGGGCACGTGGGAGGATGCTTCCTGGAAGCCGCTGCTTGAACCCACGATGGCAGACGAAGCCACACGTACGGCATATAATTGAGGTAAAGGATGGACGAGCTGCGCGCTGCCATTTTGGAACGTCTGTCCAGGGTGATCGACCCGGAAACCGGGGTGGATGTGGTGCGTATGCGTCTGATCGAAGACCTGGCGGTGGATGAGAGCGGCCATGTTACCTATAAGTTCCGGCCCTCCTCACCGCTTTGCCCTATCGCTGTGCCTCTCTCCCTGGAAATCAAACAAGCAGTGAGTGAAGTCGAGGGTGTCACCGGTCAGGATCTGCAGATTGTCGGCTATCTTCAGGCGGAAGAATTAACCGAGCTGCTGCGCCAGCTGATGGAGGAGTACCATCCCAAACCGGTTGGCGGTTCGGGAGGTGATCATGTCTGATAAGACCGCAATCCAGAACTGGCTGCGCTGGCTGGCGCGGGGGATCAGCGCGCTGGCAGCGGGATTCTGGCTGCTCATCTTGCTGGATATCGTTGCCTGCGATGTGCTGGTAGGATTTGTCTGCTTGAACTGGGAATTAGCATTGCTGGCGGCGCTGGTGCTTATCTCGCTGGTCAGCGTGATCCTCGCCTGGCGGGGTGAAGGCGCGGGTGTGTGGGTTATGCTCGGCTGGGGCATTGTTTTTACCGTATTTGCCGCAATTGATAGTAAGACCCACAGGCTTGTTTCGGTGCTGGCGTCTGGCGTGCCCTTTTTAATCGCCGGGCTGCTGTACCTGGTAAGCTGGCGGTCGCGCGGCCCGGTTGCAGTAGATTAATGCGAGCAGCAAGAGAACAGCACATGAAGACCATCCGCGGTCTCGCCTCCTTCCTGTACACCTTACTCATCTATGTGGGCCTGCCGCTGCTCGGCTGGGGGCTCGACGACTTATCTGGATTTTTTTCCTCACCACAGCTGTTCGTCTACTCCATGAGCATTGCTGCGTTTGGCCTGGTCGCCGCGTACGCTGTGCAGCGCCCGGGAGGGCTGGGCGATCGCGGGAAGGGTCAGGAAGATAAATTCGTCTCACGCCAGCGAATTGTGCGCATTTTTGTGACTGCGATGTTATTGGCTGCGCTGGTGTTTGTGCCCTTTGCCGACCGCCGCAGCATTGGCGTCATGGCTGTCAGCCAGGCGATGCGTTGGACCGGTTTGATTTTGGCAACCCTGGGGATGGGATTGATCTTCTGGTCGGGGTTGGAGCTGGGAAGGCTGTACAGCCCGGAGGTGACCCTTCAGAAAGATCACCAACTGATCACCTCCGGAGCGTATCGCTTTATTCGCCACCCGCGCTACCTGGGCGGTATGCTGCAGGGCATCGGGTTGTCGCTGCTCTTTCGCTCGTGGATTGGGTTTGCCCTGACATTCGTATTTGTGCTCATCATTCTGTTCCGCATCAACGATGAAGAGGCATTGATGGGCAGAGAGTTTGGAGAAGTATGGACGCATTACTGCAGCAAATCATGGCGTTTGGTGCCGTTCGTATTTTGAGAGTGGATTATTGCTAATGGGAGAAGACTATGACAATCATCACTGAGCTACTTTCCAGCCTTCCAGACGACAATCAACCGGTGCGCGCCCTGCTGGTCGGTGCGCACTGGACGGTGGTGTGCAGCCGGGGCTGCGGGCTGGCCTCCACCATCATAGGAGACAAACCGCACGCTCATGACAAAGTGCGCGATGTGGGGCGGCTTCACGAGAAGAGCGCTCGAGAATTGGCAGAGTATGCGCTCTCCGATATCGCGTTGGAAGCCAGCATCGGCCTGGCAGCGCTCAATTCGCTGCTGGAGGTCGACGAGCAAGGCGCCGTGGAGCTGAATGCCGCCGAGGTGCTGGTGCAACGCGGCGCAGGCAAGAACGTCGCCCTGGTCGGGCATTTCCCGTTCATCGAAAAAGTGCGCCAGTCGGTGGGAAATCTGTGGGTGCTCGAGCAGCGCCCAACCGGAGACGAATACCCGGCAGAAGCGGCTGGCGAGCTGATTCCCCGGGCCGACGTGGTCGCGCTGACCGGCAGCGCCTTGATCAATCACACACTGGACGGCTTGCTTGCGCTTTGCCGTCCGGATGCCCTGGTGGTAGTCTTGGGTCCGAGCACGCCGCCCTCCCCCCTGCTGTTCGCGCACGGGGTCGATATCCTGTCCGGTTCCAAAGTGATCGATGAAACCGCGGCGCTGCGCGCCATCGCACAAGGGGCGACGTTCCAGCAAATCGAAGGGGTCAAACGGCTTACCTGGGTACATACAAAGGAGAATATTTAGCTCATGGAAATCATCATGCGCCCGATTGGCATCATCCACACCCCGTTCACCGATAAAAGCCAGATGCCTATCCAGGCTTCCACTTCAGAAGCAACCGGGCAGGTGGAATTATTTGCCGAGTTCGCCGATGGCTTGCACGACCTGGCGGGGTTCTCGCACCTGCACCTGCTGTACGTGTTTAATTACTCCTGCGGGTATTCCTTGCGCGTCAAACCCTTCCTGGATGACCATCTGCGCGGCCTGTTTGCCACGCGCCACCCTTGCCGCCCGAACCCAATCGGTTTGTCGGTTGTGCGGCTGATCAGCCTGCACGGCAGCACCCTGGAAGTCGAGAGCGTGGACATGCTGGACGGCACCCCGCTGCTGGATATCAAACCCTACGTGCCGGATTTCGACATTCGCAGCGATGTCCGCACCGGATGGTACGCTGAACGCAGCAAGCAGTCGCTATGAAACGCATAAGCCTCCTTCTCTGTATACTTTTAGCCTGCTGTAGTATGGCGCTGGGGTGGGCCGGTGCGGTGCGCGCCCAACAGCCCGTTGTACGCGCCGTGTTGTTTTATTCCCCGACTTGCCCGCACTGCGAGAAGGTGATTGTGGAAGATTTGCCGCCCTTGTTCGATCAATACGGCGAGATGCTGCAGATCGTGGGCGTGGATACCTACACAGAAGGCGGGCAGGCGCTCTTCCAGGCTGCCATTGAGCAGTTCAACATTCCTGCCGAACGCCAGGCTGTGCCCACGCTGATCATCGATGATATCGTCCTGGTGGGCTCGCTGGAGATACCGCAGCAGTTTCCAGGTCTGGTGGAAACCTACCTGGCGCAGGGCGGCGTGGATTGGCCCGCAGTCCCTGGGCTGGTTGAAGCGCTGGAAGCGGCTCGGGCGCAGCTCACTGCCACCCCGGGCACCGGCAGCCAGCAAGCAGCCTCA
>JBGSTO010000620.1:0-5367 GCA_041736465.1 Anaerolineales bacterium
GCTGCCAGACCGTTGCGCTCCAGGCGCACGCGGCTGCCGCCGAAGGAGTTGGTCAGCACGAGCTGCGAGCCAGCCTGGATGTACTGCCGGTGCACCTGGCGCACGTCATCCGGGCGTTCGACGTTCCACAGCTCGGGGGATTCGCCGGGGTTGAGTCCGGCAGACATGAGCATGGTGCCCATGGCGCCGTCGAGCAGGATGGGGGATGGGTTGGTGAGCAGGTCGCTGAGCGTGGACATAGTGGCCTCCTGGGAGGGAAAGGATGGAGGGAATTATACCTTAGAGCTCGTGGCCGATTTTGACGTGGATGGGGAGGAACCGTAGGTCGGAGGGGGTGGCATCCCAAGCAATCGTTTTCGTTAGTGTATATGGGAAGGCAGGGAAGGGGTTGGCCTGGCATTACGCTTAATACGAATATTGGCACGCATGATACGAATTTCTTCCATCTAGAGCCGCCACTGCGATCCACCTTGCATCGAATGCAGCAAACTTTAACAAATCGAGTGGGCAGAAATATGTTCTAAGTTTTCGGGAACGCACGCATGATCACTTTGCATCAACTGCGCAACGAAATCCTAGGGCACCATCCGGGTCAGGAGGACCAGAATCTCGATCCGTTGCGCGTACCATCATGGGAACATTCAGGTACGAACCACCCCTGACCGCATGTCTTTCACCAATGTCTGGTCCAAGTGGATTGGAAGCTGGTGATTGTTCGTAATAATCCGCTGAGTACCAATCGAAAACCCATTCACGTACATTGCCAGCCATGTTGAGTACACCATAGGGGCTGGCGCCTGCAGGGTAGCTATCCACGACCTCGAGGGGTAGATTACATTCATCATAGTTGGCGAATATGCAATTGATCGTGCTAAAGCTACCCCAAGGCAACAGGCGACCGTCAATCCCTCGAGCAGCTTTTTCCCATTCAGCCTCGGTAGGCAGGCGTTTCCCTGTCCACTGGCAATACGTTTGAGCCTGCTCATAGCTGACATAAATAACTGGATATTCGTCGTACTCAAACTCGTAGAAATAATTAGCGGTAAAATATGCATATAACTGTACTGGCTCCGTGCATATGTTCGCAAAAACACAGCTCCGGTAATGGGCGTTTCTGACTTCAGTGCGGTCAATCCAATACTCGTCGAGAGATACTTTATGATCGGGCGTTTCGTTTAAGTACCAATCGCGAGTACATCCAGGACATCGCTGCATCAATGTTTCTAAAGTGAAAAGCGAGATGCCCATAGTGAATTCGCCTGCCGGGATATAAACCATCTGGCTGCCATCCGACCATTCCCAAATACTGCCGCTGCCAGGGTTAATCGGTGTTGCGTAAGGTTTTGGAGGAGCGGGTGTATTCACAATGGAGGTGGGAAATACTTCAGGCGATTGTTCTGTTGGTGATTGTTCCGGAGAAGGTTGGGCAGGCATCTCTGTTGGAATCGACTCTGTGGGCTTCTCAACGGGAGATGGCTCTAGAATCCCTTGCGTAGGCTCCGGAATTTTGGTAGGCATTTGCCCGCAGCTAAGCTGCACCAAGATCAACACCAGCAAACTAGCAATTGAAGTGGAAAGCCCATTTGTTTTCATGGTAACCTCCATTGTCTAAACACTCATGGGCATGGATTACCTACGGGCCAACATTGATGACATGGGCGGTATGACTCTCCCGGCGGGCAGGTTGGAACTGTAAGTGTTGGCGGGATTGGAATAACGGTAACTATCAAGTTGATTCGGGAATTCTCCCGCACCTCTGTTCCAGCGGGCGGTTGACTTTTTATTACTTTATCCACACTGTTTACACCAACAAGGGTACCCGAACTATCGGTTATATCTCCCACCGTCAACCCGACTGAGCGCAATGCGTCAGAGGCTTCGGTATACGTTTTCCCGCTTATATCTGGCACAAGCGCGTAGGTATACACTGTGACCGCCAGGTTCACCTTTGTATTCAACTTGACCGAGGCACCGGCGGCGGGTGAAGAAGCTAATACTTGCTTTGCGCGGCCTTCCTCAACTGGATTTCCGGCTTGATCTTTGATATCCCCAACTTGTAAACCAGCACCTCCCAGGAGAGCTCTCGCAGAGCTCATCGTTTCGCCAACTAAATTTGGCACGTGTGTCATCACGGCTACCGAGACGACAACCTTGACATCCGAATTTGGCGTTACTTGCTCGCCTGCCGGAGGGAAAGTTTCTAACACCGTTTCGGCCTCGCGCTCTAAAACCAACCGACCGGATTCATCAACCAACTGTGCAATTTGGAGCCGTGCAGCAGCCAAAGTACGCCTGGCATCCTCAAATCCCATGCCAACAACATCCGGCACAGGTACTTTGGGTGGTTGTGTTGGTCCAGGTGTCGCGGTCAAAACTGGTACGGCATTGACGATCCGTTGAGGTCCTTCACCCAGTTGTACAATGATGCTCCGGGCAAGGTTGGGATTCTCACAGACAGGCTTCACATCCACTGAGATTTTGTCATCGTATCTTCCTAAAATATCCAAACTGAGGGCGCCAAAAGTGATTTTGGGCTCACCATTTTGAAGTAAATTTATTCCCTCAATCGTTAACAATTCTGAGTACGGCGGCTGCGCAGAGACAACGACGGGATCGGGAACAAATCTGAAGATCGAGGGTTTACTGGCAGGAATATCGATTGCCTCGCTTTTTCCCGATGGTGTTAGTGCCAAAGCTCGCGGTATGGGAAAGAGCAGGCTGAACGGCGCTATGGCAACTAATACAGTAAAACCTAAAAAACCCATTGCCAGTGAGCGGCGTAACCCTGGCTCTGGTAGATTCTTTTGGTAGAACATGCGCCCCCAGCTATAGGCGCAAATAAAGGATAGTAATAATCCAGCTAATAAGCCTCCAATCGCAAGGCTTCGGTCGGCTACAGTATCTACCAGGAAAATCATATTGCGGGAAATTACGAAGGTGGTTCTTTGGATGGCCTGTTCCGTTGTATTGATCGCTCGGCGCATATCGTCTGTCGCCCGGTCAATCACCTGCCGCGCCTCTTCGCCAGTGGCATGGATAATATCAAGCGCAGCTCGATGGATTTGCTCGGTGTAGCTCTGGATCCACCGTAATTTTGCTTGAATGGATGCGTCA
The DNA here is from genome assembly GCA_041736465.1 of Anaerolineales bacterium. Classification (GTDB taxonomy): domain Bacteria; phylum Chloroflexota; class Anaerolineae; order Anaerolineales; family UBA4823; genus JAJUJL01. The sequence goes on from JBGSTO010000620.1 coordinate 3,115, forward strand.
AGGGAAGCAATTGTACGCTCGAGCCGGTCACCAAATACCTGGTCCACATAGGTGATAAATTCCTGTAATTTATCGATTGATGCCCGAATCTCTTCGCCAGCAATTCTTTCGGCTTCATGCAAATCTGCCAGTGTCGCTTGCATCAATTCCTTCAAATGCTGACCAGTATCAATGGCTAGATCCAGAGGGAGGCGTTCTCCACTCGGGATTTCTACACAAGATTGCAGGTTGAAGCTCATGATGATGACGAAGATGAGCCAGGTGCGCAAAATTTTCCTGCGCATTATTCCCTCCCTCCAATATCTCCAAAGTTTTAATTGACTGCCGCGTCCACGACGTGGTTGCAAGATAATGCAGACCTGAAAGCAAAATTATTGCAACCACCAGACAGGCCAGAAAGCCCAGGGGCTGCCGAAATCTTGCGCTAGAGCGGGTTGTGTTGAAAAACCTTTAGGGGTTTAATGAGAGCAAGACAGCAATTGGAACCACCTGTTTGTAGGGGGTAACAATTTCGCGGCAAGCCCATGTGTCTTGGCCGGGCCATTCTCAGCCTGATATTGAGAGCAAGATGTGCGCGTATTGGGGCAGTAGTGCGACTGAATTATGTCTGGACAGCCTCGCCGGACAAATAAGGCGAAGTACAAATTATTCCTCATTATTATCGCGTAATATTGGTCAATTTACAATACCTTTTAGCTCGGTGTGTATATAAAAGAAGCATAATGCCACCAATGACTTACTCATGGTTGCATCCAGAAATTGGGAAAATAGATTTGGAACAGCAACTACCTGTGCAACCACGACCAGCCGCGGTCGGTGTCGCGCTTCGGCGACGACCGGCACTTCCGGGTGCAGTCCGCCAAGCTGCTGGCGACGTTCACACACCTGCTGCGGGGCACGCCGTACGTATACCAGGGCGAAGAGCTCGGCATGACCAACGTGGCTTTCGAGCGCATCGAAGACTATCGCGATATCGAGACGCTCAACCTGTACCGCGAGCTGGTGCAGGAAAAAGGAATGCGCCCCCCTGGATGTGCTGCCGATTCTGCACGCCAAGAGCCGGGACAATGCCCGCACACCGCTGCAGTGGGACGAGAGCGAGCGGGCTTGTTTCACGACCGGTAAACCTTGGATCAAGCTCAAACCCAATTACCAGCAGATCAATGTGCGCCAGGCGCTGGCGGATCCCGAATCGATATTCTATTACTACCAGATGCTGATCCGGCTGCGCAAGCAGCAGCCGGTGATTGTATACGGCAGGTATGATCTTCTGCTGGAACATCACGGGCAGATCTACGCTTTCACCCGCACGCTGGGCGACGAGCGCCTGCTGGTGCTGCTGAACTTCAGAGCGGAGATTGCGGAACGCAGGCTGCCAGAAGAGCTGGCGCTGGAGGGGGCTGAGATGCTGATTGGCAATTATCCGCTGGAGGCGGGCGAGGCTGGGGCCAGCGTAACACTGCGGTACTACGAGGCGCGGGTGTATGGGGTTCGCTCGCATCGCTCCTAAGATGCTTTTGGCGCTACCGTCAGTGGTTGTCCGTGCGGCAGCCATGCGAGACTCGCACAGCGGGTAAAGCATCTGGCTGGAGGATGGCTGCGTGAGAATGGATTGTGCATGCCGGATGCTTTACCCCTACAATAAAAACAAGAGCTGGCTGTCATCTGAGTCTGCCTGTGAGAAGGTGTTACAGCAATGAATTACATCTGTCACTACTTTCCTTCGTAAATTTATTGTAGAATAATAGGAGTTATACGCACCAGGGGAGTTTCAGCGGCGTCCGGACAGGCTGCGCCGGGACACTCCCGCCGCCCTCCTACAGGCTGCGTAAACGCGAAAAACTTACCGGTTGATCCGAAGGTATCTCGTGCTGATTTATTGGTGAATCAGGATGCGGATACCTTTTTGTTTCCCCGGCAAAAGTCAAAGCCAGTCGTTGGAAGTAAACCTTCGCAGCGTATCCAATGACACCAACAATGCAGTCACAGGAGGTGCAGCGCGGCATGAATGTGAATCGAAGAATCAGCATTTGAACCGGACAAACACTTGAGGAGAAATAAACAATGGCAGAAATAGGAAAAGATACCTTACTGTCCCTCTACCGGACGATGATCAAGATTCGCGTATTTGAGTCGCGTGTGAGCGAATTATTTGCCCAGGGCAAGCTGCCCGGCTTCATTCACCTGTACATCGGTGAAGAAGCGGTTGCCACCGGTGTTTGCGCTCACCTGTCGGATGGCGACTACATCACC
>JBGSTO010000627.1:0-4610 GCA_041736465.1 Anaerolineales bacterium
GTAAACCAAAAAACCAGGCCGCCGCGCCAGCCAGGATCAGGATGCTCAGGATGCGTTTGGTCTTCTGTGACATCTACCAACCTCTCTGGAACTCACTTCATTGCTCTTCACTGTCATTGCCAGTACCACGCACCGCCACAAGGCCCTTCAATCGAGATGAAACCATCTTCGGAGAGCTCGCCACACTCGTAGGGGTAAAGCATCCGGCACGCACAACCGGTCCTATCCGCCTCAACCTCTAGCCGGATGCTTTACCCGCTGAGCTGCTCCTGCACACTCCATACTGCGAGGCAATCTCCCGCCACCTGTCATCGCCATGTAGGGGGCAAGCAATCGCCGCCGCATCTTCAGCCCGTTGTTTTCTATCTCCAGCGAATGCCGCCCGCTGCGCGAGTCTGGAGTGCCTGCCAGGCCGCATCGCCGGGTCATTGTTTCTTAAGAGACCGGCGTCGGTGGTTTTTTCCTGCTTGTGCTGATCTCGCAATCTCCTACCGGTTCCTTTTGCGCAGCCCACGCAGCCCGATCAGCCTTTTTTTACAGCACTGCCCCTGCGAAGAGCATCTTATCTTCGCAGGGGCATTCGCTTCTCCCAGGAATTCAGTTGCCAGCCGGGCTGTTCTTGTGGGCCGTGCTATTCTTGCGGACAGGTATGATCAGCAGGGCTGCCAGCGCCAGGATGATCATGCCGTCGATCAGGGTCAGGGAAGCCGCCTGCGTCGCGATCGGGGCTGCCAGCGCCGCCGGGGGTTTACGCCCGCCCAGCATGGCCGGGGTCCTGCGTCCGTCCAACGATGCCGGGGTCCTGCGACCGTCCAGCGACGCCGGGGTCTTGCGTCCGTCCAACGATGCTGGGGTCTTGCGACCGTCTAACGATGCCGGGCTCTTGCGACCGTCTAACGATGCCGGGCTCTTGCGTCCGTCCAGCGATGCAGGGCTCTTGCGCCCATCCAACGATGCCGGGGTCTTGCGCCCGTCCAGCGCCGCCGGACGTCTCCCCCCATCCAGCGCCGCCGGTCTCCGGTAGCCTTCCAGAGCCGCCGGTTTCCGGCTACCTTCCAGCGCAGCGAAGCGCACCCGCGGCTTGGCGATAAATCCGCCGCCCGAAGAGCCATCGGTCTTTGCGGCGATCGCGCTGGCGTTTCCATTGGCGGTTTCCATCCGGCTGCTCAGCAGCACGGCGGTAGCCATCAAAAAGACCACGACTGCCAGGGTGACGATAAGGGACTTGCGGAAGTTCAAATTGGTGCTCATTTTATTCTCCTTGTGTGAAATGGGTTCGGATTGCCGGACGTTCGTTCTGCTGCTCACATCGTTCTCCTTGGTCGAACTTGCTCTGAGTTGATCGAACTGTCCCTATTATTGCACCGCCAACCCTTTCACACATCGGTAGAACTACTTAAGTAGACTACTTAACTTATCCAATTTGACCACATTATAGATTAAGTTTCCAATTAAGTTCTTCAACCGATGCGCCGCCTCGCCCCCTGCCCTATACTATGCACACTTACGAGCGCACAGCTCACCCGGATTACACAAGCCTAAAGGAGGCAGTCATGTTCGCAAAATCGGTTTCGAATGGTTCGTTGGGCAAGTTTCAGAAAGTCTTGATCGTTGCACTAGCGCTGCTCGTCCTCTTCGCCGCACTCCCCGTCGGTCAGGCCTCCGCCTGGTACTACTCCCAGGCCAGCGGCGTCCGGGGCAATGTCACCCTGCCGGTCATCTCCATCTTGGAGAAACGGGATCCCTGCTTTCCTGTCTATGGCACCATGGTTTGCCCCAGCATGCTGCATCTGATTAGCTATACCGGCCCCACCGTCTACCGCAGCGCCGCCGCTGCCGGCGCTCAGATTGTCCAGGGTATGTACGTTCTGGAAATGTGGAATGGCGCCGCCTGGACCGTCATCGCCAGGTCTTCCATCATGCAGAAGCAGATCGGCGCCTATCAGAACGGCGTACAATTCCCTACGCTAACCCTCACCCCGCAAATTGGCCGTGGCATCTTCCGGGTCACCTGGCTCTTCTCCTGGTTCAACTCCGGCGGAGCCCGCATCGGCAGCGCCGTCATCAGCTCCAACCAGGCCAGCGACCACATCTGCAGTAACCCCTACCGCCTGTGCAAGTCCCTCCCCGGCTACTTCCAGACCGGTGGATTACAAACCGGCGCCTGGTAAACCACCAACGCCCCACCCTCACCCCCACAGAGCGCCGCGAACCGGCGCTCTCTTTTTATCCGCAATCGACTCTCTTCACCAAAAACCCTTCGCGCTCTTGCGGTAAATTATTTTTCAACCTGTGCCATCTGCGGATAAAGCTTTCAGTCTGCCGCCCCCCTCCGCCCTATCTGCGAAAATCTGCACCCGCATTGGTGCGGCAATCTGCGGATAAGGCTTTCAGTCTACCGCCCCCCCTCCGAACTATCTGCGCCCCGCACTGCTGCGGCCATCTGCGGACAAGCCTTTCAACCTGTGGGCACCACCCTCCGCCTTATCTGCGAAAATCTGCGAAATCTGCGGATAAGGCTTTCAGTCTACCGCCCTCCGAACTATCTGCGCCCCGCACTGCTGCGCCCATCTATGGATTTTCTTTTACTAAAAACCCTTCGCGTCTTGGCGCCTTCGCGGTTAACTTAAACAACCTTCGTGCCTCCTTCGTGTCCTTTGTGTTTCAATCTTTCTCCCTCCCTACACCCACGCATGCGCGTGCTCGTGGATCACCCCAAAAACCGCGCTCAGCGGAATATGTTTCACGCACGCCTGCTCGCACATCCCGCAGCCCGCGCACGCCGCCAGCCACTGCGCGATCTCACGCCGGTTGTAGCGCCCATCCGCCCCCCGCTCCAAATGCCGGGCAGAACAAATCGGGCACGCCTCCAGGCACTCCCGGCATTCCCCGCACTCCTCCAGCCGTTTCGCAATCGCCTCCACCGTCGCCGGCAGCGTCTCGATCAGCCCCTGCACAAAGCGCTCGCGGCTGTGCTGGTTGCGCACCGCCACCCGCTCCAACACCCGCTGGCGCATCTTCAACAGCTCACTCTCCTCATCCACACCTCTGCTGTCATCGAAGTGCAGCGCTCCAGCCAGCCCCTCCCCCGGGATATTCACCATCATCACCTGCCTGGCAGGCAGCCCCGTCACCCAGATATTCACATCCCCCCCTTCCGCACCCGAAGAACGGCAAATCTGGCACGCCGGCCGGTAGCGATCCACCGCAATCCCACCCTGCCTGGCAAATTTCAGCGTATCGTTGGCCAGGCCATCCGCCGAGCCTCGCCGTTCGGTGCGCCACTCCAAATCCCCCGCCGGAAATGTCCCCAGGCAGTCCACACAGATCGTCACCAGGCGCTCGCGCGGAAACGGATCGAGCTTCTCCAACTGCTGTAAAGCCCGCATCTCGCACGGCCGCAGCACCGCCCCGTAGCGCCCCTCAGCCCTCTCCCGCAGGATGCCCGGCACGTAAGCCGCCGCATTGCTGCGCATCGCCGGTCGGAACGGGTTGAACTTCTCAAGCTGCTCGGGCTGATCCAGGATACGCTCTCCCCCGTGCTCGTCCTCCAGCGTATCGCAAGATACCAGCATCCCCTCCAGCCCGCTTTCCTTCCACACCACCCCCACCAGCCTGTTCAGCGTTCCAAGCGGGTCTCCATGTGTATTAATCGCCCAGGTCGTTTCCATATTGGCTGCCCTCAATTCCTAATCAAGCACTCTCTACAATCAAAAAACCCACACACTCACGCACTCAACTGCTTCTCCAGGATTTCGGCGATATCGAACACCTCTACCTTGTCGCCCAGCCCTTTCGAGCGGATCGCATCCTCGAACATCAGCAGGCAGTACGGGCAGGCCGTCGCCACCGTGCTGGCGTTCGTCTCCAGCGCCTGCTCCAACCGGCGGTGATTGATGCGCGTGTTGGGATTGGTCTCCATCCACATCTGCCCGCCCCCGCCGCCGCAGCAAAAACTGCCTTCGCCGTGCCTCTCCATCTCCGCCAGGTGAACGCCTGCCTTCTCCAGCACCTGCCGCGGCTGCCGGTAAACCTGGTTGTACCGCCCCAGGTAGCACGAGTCGTGATACGTCACCAGGTGGTTCGAGCTTCCGTTCGCCGCAGCCTTCTGCCCCGCCGCCTGTTCCGCCAGGTACTCGCTGTAATGCTGCACAATCAGGTTCCCGCCAAACTGCGGGTACTCATTCTTCAAAGTGTTGAAGCAGTGCGGGCACTGCGTCACGATACGGTTGTACTTTACCTTCGAAAGCGTCTCGATATTCTGCCGCGCCAGCTCCTGGAAGAGCGCTTCGTGCCCCAGGCGCCGCGCGCTTTCCCCGCAGCACATCTCGTCCAAACCCAGCACTGCAACCTCCACCCCCATCTTTTGCAGCAGGTGCACGAACGCCCGCGCCGATTTCTTATTGCGCTCGTCGAAGGTCGCCGCACACCCCATGAAAAACAGCACGTCGGTGCTCTCCCCCGGCGCCAGCTCGCGCAGCCCCAGCTCCTCGATCCACTGCAGCCGCTCCTCCGCCGGGATGCCCCACGGGTTGCCCTGCCGCTCCATGTTGCGCAGCATGTCCGCCACGCTCTTGGGCAGCTTCCCCGTGCTCAGCACCCGGTAGCGC
>JBGSTO010000644.1:0-2896 GCA_041736465.1 Anaerolineales bacterium
AGTCACTTCAGCCCCGAACGATTTGGCAATCTGCACTGCAAAGGTACCCACACCACCACCCGCACCATTGATCAAAACCTTTTGTCCTGGCTGAATCTGTCCTCTATCCGATAGAAGAAAACTGGGCGAAGATGAGCCAACACCTCGAAGATTATGCAGGGCGACGACTGCCGCTGAAGGTACGGCCGCTGCTTCCTCGAATGTCATACTGGCCGGTTTCAGCCTTAATGCATTTTCAGGAACACATACATACTCGGCAAAAGCACCAAAGCTCAATGGGAAAGATAAGTCCCCCCAAATCTCATCACCTGGCCGAAAATGCTTTACGTTTCTGCCAACTGCTTCTATGCGCCCGGAGATATCAGATCCGAGTATCTTGTGCATTGGTTTTAGAGGCCCCGTGAAACGCGCACTCCATGTACCTCTCAGGTTTTCAAGGTCAGCTGCATTTAAGGATGACGCATGAACTTTTACCAGTGCTTCATCCTCGTTGGGATTAGGTTTTTCTACCTCTCTTAGTTCAAGAACGTCAGGAGTACCGTATTTTGTGCATACAATCGCTTTCATGTTTTTTTCTCCAAATTCCTCTGACCGGCACTATAAATCAGGTTTAACCTTCAGGGTTAGTCCATTTCCAAGCGTACCAAACAATGAACAAAGTACAAGGAATTTCTATCGCTGCAAAAAACATATAGTAAAGAGTTGGCGTTATCCCAGTGGCAAAGAGTGATAAGGAAACAGCAGCAGTGTTGATTATCCCAACAATGATGTTTGCCCAGCGATTTGCTCTATACTTCAATACCCGGGACAGGAGGACCATAGCAATCGACGTCTCCATCAATATTGCGGCTCCCAATAAAAACCCTTCGGTCATGTGTATAGACCCAACGGTCCCTGAGATTAATTGCTTCACAGCTTCAGGATCTTTGCCTCCGAAGACATCCGCATAAAGGTAATTTAACACTGCAAATATCCATAGTGTCGAAAGGATTACTTTCCTGTCTTTAATTTCGAAGGATTTACGGCTAGTGTTCATTTTTTTGATCTCCTTTTAGTAATCGATATTGGTGAGTTTCATTAAATTGGACTTTAATAAATTTGTGGTCGTAACCCGGTTACCGGGAGTTGAAATATGTTGGAAATGTTATCAAAGGCAAACCTCCGTTCCAAGGTGCTTATATTCATTAATTATTTGACATCTGACTGATCTGGCTGACCGTGTTCGACAGGACAGACCGAGACCAATGGCAAACCTAAATCACGCACTTTTTTGAGCAAGCCATGCAACGCAGCCTGATCAACCACCGGGCCGGTCAAAAACGTATCGCCGTTGTCTTCCAAAGTTATGACCAGACCCTCAAACCAATCAGCCCACCGGTAATCCAGGTGTCCCTTGAGGCGGATCTCGTAGCATTGATGCTGGTTATGTTTATCGTCGGTTGTTTGTTTGTCACTCATCATGCGCCTCGAGTTTTTCCTTTTGTTGTTTATCTGCCCAAAGAATACCGCTCGATGTGGTGAGGTGTCATCACTATATGTGTTGATTAGTGTGTTGATTCCTAATCGGGAGGTTGTGATGAAAAAAAGCCCTGGCAGGTGGTTCGATCCACGTGCCAGGGCCAGAGGTGAAGATAGTGTATCAGCTATAACAAATCGAGTTCCTCAGCGCGGCGGACGGCCGCCCGGCGATTGTTCACTCCCAGCTTGTTGTAAATGTTATTGGTATGGGTGCGCAGAGTGTGGAGCGAGACGATTAGTTGTTGGGCAATTTCCGGGCCGCTTAATTCGCTTCGGAGCAGCTTGAGCACTTCCAGCTCGCGCTCGCTCAAAGGCTCTATCATGTCTGTTTTTTGATGGATGATTGCTGATTTTGGTGTAGCCGCTGGCTGTGTAAAGGCAACCAGGAGTTTGTCCACATAATCGCTCAGCGGATGGTCTCGATTGCGCGATTGTTCTTCGATCAACATTCGCAGCAGCGACCGCATCGCTTCGCCTTCATCCACAAAGATGCGAACATAGCCCTCCGGCTCAGCCAGAGCCAGGGCGCGTTCCAGTGCAGCGAGAGCCTGGGGACGATTGCCCTTCGCCTCATGAGCCAACGCCTGCACCAGCAGGATGTCGAGCGCGCTGCCCCGGCGCTTCTGCGCTTCGGCGGCTTGCAGCAGGCGTGCGAGCAGGGCATTGACCAGCGGGTTGGTGATTTCCAGCCGGGCGAGGGTGAGGTGCTCGAACTCATGCAAGTAGCTGACTTCATCTGCCAGCGAGAGCTCGCGTTCTGCCACCCACGCCCGGGCTTTATCGAGCCGACCCTGTTTGAGATAGATGCGCGCTTTGAGGGCCGCAATGGGGCGCAGGTCAGGCACAAGGGTTTGGGTATAGACCCGTTTGGCCTCGTCGAGTAGGGCAAGGGCGGTTTCCAGATCGCCTGCGGCCTCTCTCAATTGGGCCTGGGCCACATGCCAACGGTACAGCCAATCCACCAGGGTGGTTTGCAGACCCAATTCGGAGGCTCGTTTCAAGTGATGAGCGGCGAGGGTGTCATCTCCTCGCTGACGGTAGATCATGGAAAGGCCGAGATGATGGTGGGCAGTGATGTGTTCAGCCTCCGGGCCGTGTTGGGCAGCCAGTTGTAAGGCATCCTGATAGGTCCGCTCGGCCTCTCTCAGGCTCCCCAGACCCACCAGCAGGTCGGCTACAGCAAAGGCGCTGGCAACCACCATGACGTGATTGCCCATCTGGGTCAATCTCTCCATCGAATCACCAATCCCCCGGATGGCCGACTCCAGGTTGCCGCTGGCCCAGTGGATGACCTCCAATATGGTGGTGGCCCGGGCGCGCCGGTCAAAGTCATCTTCGGGGGTGAGTTGGAGCGCCAGTTCGGCGTATTTCACCGTTG
>JBGSTO010000667.1:0-4761 GCA_041736465.1 Anaerolineales bacterium
GACCAGGGTCGGGCCAGGTTGGCGCCAACACGGCCCTGTCCATCCGGGCCATGACACACGGCGCAGTTTTCATCAAACAGCACCGCACCCTGATTCGGGTCGCCCTCCACATCCGGCAGGGGCGTCATTGCCGGGCGCGGCGCAGAGGTGGGCGCTTGCACGTAGGTGGCCGGCCCGCTGGGCCCCCAATTCAGGATAAAAGCCGTCAGGGCTTCGATCTCGTCATTCGTCAATGGGCCGCCCTTTTCATCGCTCCAGGCGGGCATAAACGAGCCCGGGATACCGTTGGCAATCGTGCTGCTAACCCGCAGATCCGGGCGGATCGCGGGCCAGTCTTTCGCCAGCGTGGCGCCAACGCGGCCCTGGCCATTTTCACCGTGACAGACAGCACAGTTTTCGGCGAACAGGCGCGCGCCAAGCTCGATCTGCGCCGGGTCGCCGGTTTGAGCCAGCCCCGACAGGCGCCAGCCAGCCAGGCCGATCACGGCTGCCAGCAATGCCAGCCCAAGGATGCGTAGACGGCTCATAGCTAACATGCCTGCCTCACTTAAGGCTCAACATATAGGCGATCAGGTTGGCCGCTTCTTCAGCAGTCAGCGTCTGGCCATAATCTTTGGGCATCAACGTATCGGCGTAGCCTTCAATCACGTATGCGTTGGGATTGACGATCGATTCCAGCAGGTACTGCTGCGCAGATGTGGCCTGACCGGCGTAGCCCGCTTCCGAGAAGCGCGTTTCTGCGCGTGTACCAATACCCGGGTTATCGCCGCTGGCAACCCAGCCAGGCCCGATCGCCTGGGTGACGTGGCAGCCGGCGCAGCCTTTGGCAGTCGCCAGGATTTCTCCAACGGCTGCGTCGCCTTCGGGCAGCTCAATGCTGATGTCCGTTCCTACCGGCGGACCTGCCATCACCGGCTCCTGCGAGCGGTCGGGAGCGTTAGCTTCCCAGTTCAAGATGAAGGCGGCAATAGTGCGGATCTGGTCCTCACGCAGCGGTCCCCCGTATGCCTCTGCCCAGGAGGGCATCGCCGGGCGTCCCTGTCCGGCGTAGCGATCGGGGCGGGTGGAAGTCAACCGCCCGCTAGAGACCGTTGCAACGATGTAATCCTCGATCGTGCCGCTCCAGCCCACCTCGCCCACGCGCTCGGTGAAGAAATATTTATCGTTCAGCGGCGGGCACAGCCCGGGTACGCCTTCACCCTGCGGTCCATGGCAGTCCTTGCAGTTGGTGTCGTACAGCGCAGCACCGACCTCGATTGCGGCAGCAGCCTGGCCGCGCTCGAATTCTGCCATGCGGTCTTCTTCATTGATCCCATACCAAAGGATAATACCGCCGGTCAACAGGATCAGGAAAACGCCCAACGAAATTTCAATCTGGATACGATTCATGCCGCCACTGCCCTCCCGGGGTGTTCTGATTACTCATGCACCCGTTCGCGATGCAAGAAGATATGCTTCTCATAAGACTTCCCACTGCCATCCTCGACATCACTCCAATTGATGCGCAGCGTGATTTTCTTCAAATCAGTTTGCCAATCTTCGATGAGCAGCACTGCCTGAGCATCGGGCAGTCTTTCGAAGGGCTTCAAATCTGCACGGGTAGCCGCGAAATTGACTCGATCGCTGTATTCACGGAACACCGCGGTCAGTTCAGGGCAGCCGAAATCCAGGGTTGGGCACAGGTCCCGCGGCACGCTTTCGCCCACCTCATAGATCCCCGCACTCAACTGCTCGAATGGAACCGCCCGCAGCGGACCAACACCTTCCTCAGGTACCAGATCCTGAATGATGCGGTTCGCCGCCGGTGTTTCTATGGCATATTCCGGCAGACCCATGTAGCTTAAGACCACCAGAACCAGCACCGAAAGAATGCCAATCCCCACCGCATACGGGCGCTTGTACATGCTGCGGAATGGGTTGCGGTCGATATAGGGTAAAGCAACCAGCAGTAAGGCGAGAATAGACGGTATGACGATGCCCATCAAGGATTTATCGCCCAGCTTGAGCATGCCCTGCAGCCACCAGAAATACCAGGGCGCCTTGGTATCCAGGGGTGTTACCTGCGGGTTGGCGATATGCTCCAAGGCTGCGCTGTAGCCAAAAATGGTTACCCCCGCGACCATGATAAACAAGCCCAGGCTGGTTAAAAACACCTCGTGGGTTAACAGGTCAGGGATGAAATCGATGCGCTGGCGAGCATTCTTCTTCACCTCCGCCGGTACGTCTCCCTCTTCCATGGAGGCAGGCAGTGAAATACCGTGCTCACGAGATACTTTATAGTAATGGATGCTGATCACCAGGATCGCCGCCAGCGGCGCCAGCACCACGTGGATCAGGTAGAAGCGCAGCAAGCCGTTCGTTCCGATATCCGGAGCGCCGCGCAGGATTAAGTTGGCCTGGGTGCCGAAGACAGGCGCCGCTTCCACCATGCTGGTGCCGATGGTCACCGCCCAATAGGCCAGCTGGTCCCACGGGAGCAGATATCCGCTGAAACTGAGCAGAAGCGTGATCAGCAGCAGCACCAGGCCGGTCAGCCACGTGAAAGAACGGTCTTTCTTATAAGACCCGGTCAGAAAAGTGCGCAGCATGTGCAGGACGGTAAAGATGACCATCCCTTCCGCAGCCAGCCTGTGGACATCCCGCAGCATCTTGCCAAAAGGCACATTGCTCATCAAATTTAAAATCGAGTCATAGGCTGCATCCGGAGAAGGGATGTAGTAGATCATCAAGATCAGGCCGGTGATCAGCTCGACAAAGAAGAAAAATGAGGTGAAGAAGCCCAGGCGAAAGGTATGGGCAAAGATGGTCGAGCCTTTTTCGTAATATCGCGGCCGGATGTGGAACAAGAAGCTGGTAGTGTGCACTTTATAGCGTGGATTCGGCTTCTCCGTGGGCGCCTCGCCGCGCATCACCGCCCGCAGCTCGTTCAATCCCAGACCCGCGGTGATCATTCGCACCCGGTGGTCCAAAGCCAGCATAGCCTTCTTGCGCAGGTCCTGAAAATCAATCGTTCTGTTCATTAAACCCTTCCAATGGAACAAATCTTATGAAGATACTACCTGCTATGCCTTGCGTTGTCCCTGGACACGCTTGCCGGTATCAATACGGATGACTGCATCGGGGTTCTCTGGCATGGAAACCGGCGAACCATCCGCTGATTCGGCCAATACGGCGCCGGAAGCCGGATCGACCACCTGGACGACAAAGCGATCCAGCGAACGCGGGGCAGGGCCGTGGAGGTACTCCCCCTTTGCATCAAACTGGGAACCATGGCATGGGCAGATGAATTTACCCTCCTGGCTGTTCCAGTTGTACAAACAGCCCAGGTGAGTACACACCTTATAGATACCAAGCACGCCCTCAGAAGTATTGGACAACCACATCTTCACCTTGGGCAAATTCACCGGAGCGGAGTCCACAGCCGGCAGGTCGGAAACTTTACCGAAAGTGTAGATACCGCCAAACTCGCCTTCTTTGAAACGCGGCATGGCAAACAAGTAAGTAACGCCCCCCAGGTTGACCGAGAGAAATCCCAGTGAAACCAACCAGGCGAAGTTAAGGAATTCGCGGCGATTCACTGGCTTCTTGTCAAGGGTTACTTCATTCTTCGTATCCGCCATTTGTCAACCTCCTTGCGGCAATTGGAGTAATCAGGTCTAAATATTGCGAATATTGTAACACCGTTAAATGAAATGGGCACAATTACAGAGCTTTACCAGGATTTTTAGTGGTTTCAGATCGTTCGCGAGTTTACCAAAAAACAGGTAGCACGCCATAAACCCCCCCAGGATATCCGTATGATTTTGTGCAGCCCAAAGGGGTGATCGTCCAATCACCCCAGGCAGTAAATTTCTACAGCAAGAAACCGCTGTGGTATCATCCATGTCACCGGAAAATCGGCACCTGGATTTATCTTGGGAGGCGCACATGTCAATCGTTGATATCCACGCTCGCCTGGGCAATACCGCAGTTTACTACTTGCTCATCATGGGCGTTTGGGCGCTGTGGCGCTATTTTCGTAAGCAGGGCATGGACAGCAATTATTGGGGGGCGCTGGTCATCGGAGAGGTGCTGCTCTTCCTGCAAAGCGGGTTGGGGACTTACTTGTGGCTGGTAGGGCTGCGACCCGGGCGCGGGATACATATCCTGTACGGTATTGTCAGCTTGCTGGTCATCCCCGGGCTTTACCTGTTCACTAAAGGCGATGATAAGCGTCCGGTCATGTTGATCTACGGCATTACTCTGTTGTTCGGGGTTGGCCTACTGCTGCGCGCCATCATGACCGGGCAGCTGCTGCCCGGTTAAAATCCGGCGGCGATCTCCAGGATACCCGGAAATCGCCGCCGCTTAACTCTGCGACAAATGATCAGACTGCGCGGCGTATCAGACCTGCGCGCTCACATCTGCAGGCGGGGCGATCTCGCTCGGAGTGCCTGCCCCTCCCTTTTCCAGCACCAGCAGCTCACGGAAAACCAGCGTCCAGGCGGATGAATCGAAGGTTGCGATCAACCCACCCAGGAAACCGCCGGTTAAGAGCATCAACAGGATGAAGAGCGGCACGCCAACCACGCCGGCTGCAATCCAGGGGAGCGCACCGTCTGAGAACAGGCTGAACAGCCCCCCGACCAACAGCGCCGGTAAACCGCTGGCGATTCCCACCGTAACCAAAAGCACCAAAATGACCGGGATCATCAGCAGGGCGTAGCCCAATCCGATACCGAACAAAATCAGGGCCATGATCAGCACGTCCCCAGGACGGCC
>JBGSTO010000690.1:0-8979 GCA_041736465.1 Anaerolineales bacterium
GGCCGGCTTCAACATGCGCATCCTGGTCAGCGACCCCGACCCTCTGCCGGCGGGTGAAACGCCCGTCGTGCATGCCGTCGACCTGGACACCCTGCTGCGCGAAGCCGACTTCGTCAGCGTGCACACCCCGCTCACGCCCGAAACGCGCGGCCTGATCGGCGCAGATGCTTTGGCGAAGATGAAGCCCTCCGCCATCCTGATCAACACTGCCCGCGGCCCGGTAGTAGACCAGCAGGCGCTGTATGCTGCCTTGAAAGAACGCAGCATCGCCGCCGCGGCGCTGGACGTGACCGACCCTGAGCCGCTGCCAATGGACAGTCCCCTGCTGGAGCTGGACAACCTGGTAATCGCCCCGCACATTGCCAGCGCCAGCCGCTACTCTCGCGATATGATGGCGTTCCTGGCGGCGCACAACCTGATCGCCGGGCTGAAGGGCGAGCGCCTGCCGCACTGTGTCAACCCGGAAGTGTACGGGTAGGAGCGCGGCGTGCTGGCACTGGTTGGCAGCGGTGAATACCTGGAGGGCATGCAGGCCGTCGACCGCCAGCTTTTGGGACGGCTGGTACAACCGGCGCGAGTGGCATGTTTACCCACTGCCGCCGGTCAGGAGAGGAGCGAGCGCATCCTGTACTGGTCGCGCCTGGGAGTAGAACACTTCACCGGGCTGGGCGCACAGGTGCAGGCACTGCCGGTGATCGACCGGCGCAGCGCCAACGAACCGCACTGGGCGGAAGAAATCTCCCGTTCGAATTTCGTTTACCTGTCGGGCGGTACGCCAGCCTACCTGCATCACACCCTCCAGGACAGCCTGGTGTGGTCCGCCATCCAGGACGTGCTGGCGAAGGGCGGCATACTGGCCGGCTGCAGCGCCGGTGCGATGGTGCTGGGCGAGATTTACTTTGGCTTTCCGGGATGGAAGCCGGGATTCAACTTGCTGCCCGGCGCCACGATCATCCCGCACTTCGAAGAAATCCCCGCAGTGATGCTCAAACCAGCCCGCCTGCTGGCAGGGCGCAAGGTGACGATCTTAGGGATCGAGGGCAGCACTGCCCTGGTGCTTGATGGGCAGCAGGCTGAAGTCTTGGGCCGCGGCGGGGTGACCGTATGGAACGGCAGCGGCAGGCAGCGCTACACCGCCGGGCAGGCGCCTGTCTGGTAAAAAATAAAAAGACCCCAATGGTCTCACAAGCCCTTGGGGTCTGGTGAACTATGCAGCCCCGGCGCCGGGCGCAGAAATGGTCTTGCTGCGTTCGATCGACTGCAGCGCCAGATAGCGCTCGCCGAATTTGACGATGTTTTCCATCTCGGTTTCGAACTGGTCGCCGTGGCGCTCTTCGTCATCCACAAGCGCCTCGAAAATTTTCTTGGTGCCGGCGTCGGCGTTGGCCGAGCACTCATTGGCCCAGTGGTTGTAATCCTTGGCGCTTCCGGCTTCCATATCGCGCGCCATTTCCAGCATCTTCTTCACGTCGTGGATCTTTGCCACGGGGTGGGCTGCCACCATCTCGACTTCGCCGCCGATGAACAGGATGCGCTCGGCGCAGCGCTCGATGTGCCCCATCTCCTCGATAGCGGTCTTGAGGAACAGACCAGCCAGCAGGTCGTAGCCCTGGTCATCGCAGTGAAAATGGAAGTACATGTACTGGTGAACGGCCGACAGCTCGTCGGCGACAGCTTTGTTGAGCAGCTCAATGCTTTTTTCGTGCATATTGGCCTCCTTTATCTTTGGGAAATTGTGGTTATCTCTATTATATCCTGACATGCGAGGCTGGGCAGCGAGCAGTCAAAGAGAAGACTACAGCCCATTGGAACATCTGTAGTGATTTGTCATCCTGAACGCAGTGAAGGATCTTTCCGCGCAGCAGGAGATCCTTCGCTTCGCTCAGGATGACAGGCGGAGCGCTATTAAAAAACCGTGTTGCTGCGAGTAACTCCACGGCGCTTCGCGCACTTCTATCAGGAAGAAACAGGTCATTGCGAAGGAGCACAGCGACTGAAGCAATCTCCACCCTTGCCAGGAGAGGCGATTGCCAATGACAGGCCAGGAACGGTACGCCGGGTTTTCCCTGTTTGCCAGAAATCGGGGTGTGGAGTATGATACCTTTCAGCGGGGAGCAGCATGATCTTTAGAAAAGTTACCCGTGCGCAGCCCGAAAGCTGTCAGAGTCAGGAGGCTAATCAATGGCAGAAAAATTCCTTATTTATGGCGCCAACGGTTTTGTCGGGCAGGTGATCGCCCGCATGGCAGTCGAACAGGGCCTGCAGCCGGTGATTGCCGGACGCAGCGCCGCAGCCATTCAAGCCCTGGGCGAGACGCTGGGAGTGGAAAGCCGCGTCTTCGACCTGGCGGACCCGGCGGAAGTCGACCGCGGGCTGGCAGGTATGCCCCTGGTGCTGCACTGCGCCGGACCGTTCATTTACACCTACAAAGCTATCGCCGAGGGCTGCCTGCGCAGCGGGGCGCATTATCTCGACCTGACGGGAGAGATGGCGGTCTACAGCGCTCTGGCGGAGCGCGACGCCGAAGCCCAGGCGCTCGGCGTGATGCTGATGCCGGGCGCCGGCTTCGACGTGGTGCCCAGCGATTGCCTGGCGGTGCACCTCAAGAATCGCCTGCCTTCTGCAACCTACCTGGCGCTGGCGTTTCACAGCCGCGGCCCGGGGAATATTCCACCCGGAACGGCTCGCACCAGCGTCGAAAACCTGCAGTATCCGACGCGGCTGAGACGCGGCGGGCAGATCATCGTTGCGCCAGAACCCGGCAAAACCCGCTCCATAGACTTTGGCTACGGTCCGCGCCGCGCCGGATTGATCTCCTGGGGCGATATCTTCATGGCATACCACAGCACGGGCATCCCCAATATCGAAGATTACATCGTACTGCCGGAGCAGATGGTGCGCATGATGGCGCTCTTTGCCCGGATTCGCCCCATATTCCGGTATAAGTGGGTGCGCGACCTGGTCGTTCCCCTGGTGCCCTCCGGATCGACGCCAGAGCAGCGCCTCCAGACCAAGACCCATATTTGGGGTGAGGTGACCGATAACCAGGGCAATCGCGCTACGGCGCGTTTGCACGGGCCCGAGCCGGGCGTGGATTGGACGGCTCTGGCAACTTTAGGCGTCGTAAAGAGGGTGCTTGCCGGCGATTTCAAGCCCGGCTTCCAGACGCCGGGGCGAGTCTATGGGGCGGATTTTGCCCTGGAAGCGCCGGGAGTCACTCGCGAGGATATCGAGTGAGTTTCTTTAATTGCCTGTCTTCCTGAGCAAAGCGAGGGGCCTGGCCTTACTGGCGCTGAGACCCTTCTCTTCCTCAGGGTGATATCCGTTTGTGTGGCCTACATAATGCGACCAGCTATAAGAGCTTCCTGATCCCTCGCTTACGGCTGAGTATAGCCGTCCGGCGCAGCCGGCAAGAAAACCTGATAGGGCTGAAAGCTGAAGATCGCCAGACCACCGTCGCCATCGGCGAGGTAGATAAAGCTTCCGCCTGGATAAGAGTTATAGGCATATCCAGCGGTTTGATAAAAGCCTGCTTCTGCAGGGGCAGCCGGGTTAGAAACGTCGATAACCCTCAGCCCATCCTCTCCATCCGCCAGGTAGATATAGCTCCCAGACAGCGAAAGGCCTTGCGCATCTCCAGATGT
This sequence comes from Anaerolineales bacterium, assembly GCA_041736465.1. Taxonomy (GTDB): domain Bacteria; phylum Chloroflexota; class Anaerolineae; order Anaerolineales; family UBA4823; genus JAJUJL01. The sequence goes on from JBGSTO010000690.1 coordinate 3,645, forward strand.
GTCGAGGAAGCCGACCTCTGCGGGAACAGTTGGACTGGCTATATTGATAATGCGCAGTCCACTGTCTCCAGCCGCAATGTACGCATAATTGCCTGCCAGGGCCACATCGTAAGCCCAATAGGGGATATCGATAAAACCAATCTCACTGGGAGTAGACGGATTCGAGATATTAATAATGCGCAGGCTGTTCCCATCGGCGATATAGGCATAGCTGCCTGCTGTGGCTACGCCATCTGCAGAACCCGGCGTATCAAAAAAGCCGGCCTCAACCGGGGAGCCTTTGTTGGAGACGTTGATGATACGCAAACCGCTGTCGCGATCGGCAACATAAGCAAAATCGCCATTAACCGCTACATCGCGGGCATAACCAGGCGTGTCACAGGCGCCTACATCCTGGGGGCTGGAAGGGTTTGAGACATCCACAACACGCAAGCCGCTGTAGCCATCGGCAAGATAAGCGTAACCGCCGCCAAGCGCTACGCCCAGCGCGCTGCCAGGAGAACGAACGAAGGCTGACTCGCTCAGGGCATCCGGGTCAGCGCTATCGATGATGTGCAATCCACCAAAATCCGCAACATAGGCATGATTGCCAGACTGTGCCAATCCATGGGCGATCCCCAGGGAACCAAAAAAGCCAGTCTCAGAAGGTGTGGAGGGGTTGGAGATATCCACGACGCGCAGGCTGTTGGCATCGGCGATGTAGGCGAAGCTCCCCACCAACGCCAGATTGTAGGCATATTCCGGCGTGTCGAGAAATCCCGTCTCGCTTGGGGAGGCCGGGTTGGAAACATTGATTACGCGCAGACCGTCCTCACCATCCGTCACATAAGCGTAGCTGCCACCGAGCGCCACTCCCTCAGCGTACCAGGGTGTATTATAGAACCCAGATTCGTTGGGCGCTGCGGGGTTGGAGACATCGATGATGCGCAAGCCGGAACTGAGATCCGCAATATAGGCATAACCACCGCCCAGGGCAAGGCTAATGGCATAATCGGGCGTATCCAGGCTTCCAGCCAAGGAAGGAGCAGATGGATTGGCGATATTGATGACCCGCAGACCGTTTGACCCAACAGCAAGATAGGCGTAGGATCCAGCAACGGCAACTTCTTCGGCGTAACCCGGGGCGTCATACATGCCAACCTGTGCAGGGGAGGCGGGGTTCGACACGTCAACGATGAACAGAGTAGTCGCGCCAGCAACGAGATAAGCATAACTGCCGCTCACCGCCACGCCGCGCGCATCTGCTGTTGCATCAAAGAAACCGACCTCGATCGGGGCGGAAGGGATAGACACATCGATGATGCGCAGGCCACCAGCCCCATCCGCTAAGTAGGCATAACTTCCAGCCAGCGCCATATCCTGCACGATCCCAGGGAGCACCGCGGTCTGTCCGGACAATTGGGGTTGGGCTGGATTGGTGATATCCAGGACCAGCAAGCGCGGGCCTGCGCCGAGGTAGGCGTAGCTTCCTTGCACAGCCACTGCCCAGGAGCCGCCTCCGATTTGACCCACCAGCTGCACATTTTGGGTGTGCCCCCCGGCAAATACCTCAACGGGAATTGCTTCCAGCGCGCCGGTGGGCGCCGCGCTGCTGATCCACATCAGGCTCAACAATAGGATGCTCAGTTTACGAATTTGCGAGTACATCTTTGGCCTCCTTTGACTCTCGACTTTGATTCGCTGCCAGGAACAGGAGTAAAAAAGCCGCTAATTCAGCTTAGCGGCTTTATCAGTATTTGGACTTACGCAGTTGGTGGGAGGATGAGGGCGTTTTGGCAGGTGTAGATCGCCAAAACATCCCCACATCCACCTGAATTGCGTAACTCCTAAGTATATTGATTTGCGCAATGGATCGCGCCATTTACGTCACCCCGAGTAAAACCTTTCTCGACCTCATCATCATATTAGAGTAATAAGTTAGCTGTCTATATAATTAATCATCTCAAGACTATTACACCTGACGATTCAGCTCGAACCACGAGCCTGCGGCGGGCTCGGACCTGCCCAGTCAGGATAGATAAGCCAGGCGATCGACGATCACCTCGCTCGTTGGGCTGTCGTTTTTGGGAGTGAATTCGCGCACCCTGCTTCCATCCTCAAGATTGTCCAGCCATACTTTGGCGCGATAATTGAGGTATGCGGATGAATCATGCTGCCAGAGTGGAAGGAGGCTGCCATGAAAAACCTGATTGCGTTCCTACTGGCATGGATCGTCATTTATTTCTCAACTTTGCTGGAAAAGCTGACGATTCTGCTGCGCCAGCGCACCACCAATGATTTTGAAATCGCGCCGCGCATTTGGGTTTTGGTGGGATTGGAATTTGCTTTCATCGCCGCCATTTTGCTGCTCGCCTGGGCGGTCGCCCTGCGCCTGCATCCAGACCGTTGGGTGGGCGCGGTGTGGCTGGTGTTGGGCACTGCCGTGCTGCTCTACCTGCCGCTGCTGACCAGCGGGTTGGGCTGGTTGAACTGGCTACTATTTTCCGATTTTCTGCAAGTCCCACGGGCGGCGATTATGGAAGGCGGCATCCATTCTTACATTCAAGATACCAGCGCCGCCATCGCGATCGTCGGCGCGTGGCTGCTGTTTCGCAAACGCTCGCAGGCGGGGGTGTGACACGCAGCCCTACACCAGCCAATCTTCAAGAGCCAGCCCAGTTAGATTCGTCAACCGGGAAAAATGCTTTTGGTTGTGTGTGAGCAGCGCGGTGCCGTGTTCCAGAGTGATGCTGGCGATCTGCAAATCCAGGTCGCTGATGATCTCTCCCACTTGTTCGAGCTGCGCCTTTAGCTGCCCAACGCGCCGGGCAGACCACTCATCGTAGGGCAGGACTACCAGAGCAGCTAGCAGCACATCCAGGCGAGTCAGGTTGTCTTCGGATCGCTGCGATTTAGCCGCTCCATGCACCAATTCCCCGACGCTGACCGTCGTAACGGCCAGCTCTTCTTCCGGCGCCACGCGCCCGGCAAGGTTGAGTTGTCCCCGTAAGATCGCCACGCAATGATCGCTGTCAAGTATTTTCATAACTCGAGGTTGGAGCGGGTGCTTGGCTTGAGGCGCTCGGCGATAATCTCATCAGCAAGGTCAGCAAGATCGGTATCATCCTGCCACAGGCCAAAAGCAGCCATCGCCGGATGCAGTTCTTGCCGCTCGACCTTCTCGAGGATCGCTTTCGTCTGTCCTAACGACAGAGCAAGCAGCTGCGCAGCGCGAGCAGAGCGCTCCAGGCGTTCCAGCTCCGCTGTGCCGATCAGCGCTGCCACAGGGCGCTCGCGGCGTTGGATGATGAATCGCTCGCCGCTTGCCGCCCGGCTGAGCAGCTCAGAGAAACGACTTTTGGCTTCCGCAACATTAATGCTTTCCATAGGTCACCTCGTTCTAATTGGTCATTATGACTATTATACACCACCAGAAATATATTACGAGTCTGTTTAGCGGGGTAAGCCCGCCAAACTCACGCATCATATATATTCCAGGATATAACTCACTGTGCGCAGCCCTATGCTTGTGGTATCCTCTATTCTACGGAACGCCCTATGCACGAGCTGCCTGTCACCCAATCCATCCTGGAGATCGCCCTGCGCCATGCCGGGCAGAACAACGCCCGCAGCGTGCGCACCATCTACGTGGTGCTCGGGCAGCTCTCGAGCATCCTCGACGACTCGATCCAGTTCTACTGGGATATGATCGCCGAGGGCACGCTGGCAGAGGGCGCTACCCTGCACTTCCGGCGCATTCCCGCCGAGCTGCACTGCCAGGCCTGCGGCGAGAAATACCTGCTCCCAGCCGGCGAGCTGGCCTGCCCGAAATGCGGGAGCATGCAGGTCAAGGTGATCGCCGGAGAAGAGTTTTACCTGGAAGCTATCGACATCGAGAACTGAAGCCATGAGCCAACGCATCCCCGTCGTCGAAAAAATATTGAATGCCAATGACCGCCTGGCAGCCGAAAACCGCCGCCTGCTGGACGAACACGGCATCTTTTCCGTCAACCTGATGGCCTCCCCTGGCGCAGGCAAGACATCCCTGATCGAGCAGACTGTGCCCCGCCTGGCATCCGGGCTGCGCCTGGCGGTGGTGGACGGCGATATTGCCACATCGATCGACGCCGACCGGGTCGCGGCGGCCGGCGCTATCGCCGTGCAGATCAACACCGGCGGCGACTGCCACCTGGACGCGGTCATGCTACAGCAAGCGCTGGCGCAGCTCGATTTGAGCCTGATCGACCTGCTGATCGTCGAAAACGTGGGCAACCTGGTTTGCCCGGCAAACTTCGCCCTGGGCACCCACCGCAGCGTGCTGGTGGCCTCCGTGCCGGAGGGCGATGACAAACCCTACAAGTATCCCGGCATGTACCGCGGTGTGGACGCCCTGGTGATCAACAAGATCGACCTGCTGCCCTATATCCCCTTCAAGATGGATTACTTCCGCCAGGGCGTGGAGCTGCTCAACCCCGGTCTGCTCACTTTCCCGCTTTCCTGCCGCACCGGCGAAGGGCTGGAGGCGTGGTTGGATTGGATCCGCAGCGAAACCGCCTCGCACCAGAGTGCACGGCGCCAAAGTGTCCGGCACTAATGTGCTCGTTGAAACCCTGATCCCTGCCTGACAATGAGCGACAAGAGCGCCGTCCACATCCACATCACGGGCATCGTCCAGGGGGTCGGCTTCCGCCCGTTCGTGTATGGGCTGGCGCAGCGCCTGGGCCTGAATGGCTGGGTGCGCAACACTTCCGCCGGTGTGGATATCCTGGCGGAGGGCGCGCAGGCTACGCTGCAATCCTTTGCCGATGCTCTGCGCTCCCATGCGCCGCCGCTGGCGCAAATCGAGAGCCTGCAGGTGCAGGCGGCAGCGGCGAATGGCTGCCAGAGCTTCGCGATCCTGGAATCCGAAGCCATCCAAGACGCCTTCATGCCGGTTTCGGCTGACGTAGCCACCTGCCCGGACTGCCTGCGCGAGCTGAACGACCCCGCCGACCGGCGCTACCGCTACCCGTTTACCAACTGCACCAACTGCGGGCCGCGCTTCACCATCATCACCGACATCCCCTACGACCGTCCCAACACCACCATGGCGGGCTTCCCGCTGTGCCCGGAGTGCGCCCGCGATTACCACGACCCGCTCGACCGCCGCTTCCACGCCCAGCCGGTGGCCTGCCCGCAGTGCGGCCCGCACATCTGGCTGGAAAACACTGAAGGGCAAGCTGCTAACTTGCCCCACACATCCGGCGACGAGGCCTTACTGCAGGCGCAGAAGCTGCTGGCGCAGGGCGCTACACTGGCGATCAAGGGCCTGGGCGGCTTCCACCTGGCGTGCGACGCCGCCAATGCAGACGCCGTC
>JBGSTO010000036.1:0-2832 GCA_041736465.1 Anaerolineales bacterium
TGGGGTATAGAAATTTTGCTGGGTGGGCTTGCTCCTGCGCTGATCCTGCTCCTGCCCAACCTGTGCCAGCGAAAAAACCTGGTTATGCTTGCTTTGAGCTCAGTGGTTGTTGGAGTGATTATTAACCGTTGGAACATTACATTATCTGGCCTGGTGGCTCCTCCAGACTGGTCGCCCGGTGTATTGGGAAATGTCATTGCAGTTTCCTATTCCCCTTCCTTGATAGAAATATGCGTGGCACTCGGCATTGTATCTTATGCATTGTTGGGCTTTACTTTAGGCGTACGTTATTTGGAGATTTATCCCCGACATGTTAAACTTCCACAGAGTTGACGACTCACACAGCAGTTAGCCGCACATTTGCCCTGGCGGGCAACGCCAGGAGCATGCAGAGTTTGTTGAGGTTTTCTTCGTTTTACCGGCGATCTGATATGAAAACAGAAAACGGACTCCAACTTCGAGAGATGTTGGAGTCCGTTTTAATTCTTTAAGATGAACTTTATTTAAAAATACTTTGTGGCAACGTTCTTGACTTGCATAAAGTGGGTGAAGTAAAAACTAAGGCACTGCGCAAAAATAACTTTTCCGATTCGTAGTATGCTTATAGGATAAGCCGAACAGAAGAGGATCTACAACAGGATAGAGAATGATGAGCAAGCCGAACAAGAAAACGCCCTATGAATGCCAATGCGAGCAGTGTCGGAAAACACCTGAGAGTGCAGAAGCGCAAGAACACCGAGCAATCAATCGCGTCATCGGTCTGTTGAACGAGAAAAGCAGGCGACAATTTGTTGGATTGTTGGCGCTGGAATGGGGTCGAGGCAGCGTGGAACGATTGAGCATCATCACCGGATTGAGTCGGCCCACAATACGGCGCGGTCGAGAAGAAGTACAGAAGGAGGAACAGCCATCAGGAGAGGAGCGGATCCGAGCAAGGGGAGCTGGGCGCAAACTGGTTGAAAAAAACGACCTGGGATGATAAAGGCATTGAAAGATCTGCTCAAAGACGAAACAGCTGGAGATCCAGTGACGGGCGTCAAGTGGACAAAGAAGAGCCTGCATACGCTCAGTGACGGGCTGAAACAACAAGGGTACCCGGTCAGTGCCAATACGGTGGCTCGCCTTCTGAAAGGAGAAGACTATGTTCTCAGAGCCAACCGGAAGCGGTTGAGTAAACGAAGAGATCCTGATCGCGATTGCCAAATGCGCTACCTATCCCGGCGACGGAAGAAGCATGAGAAGGCAGGACTTCCTTCTATATCCATAGACGCCAAACAACGTGAACTGATCGGCAACTTCAAAAATCCTGGCCGCCGGTACTGTCGCCGACCAGTGCCTGTTCTGGAAAGCGATTATCCAAGCGATGCAGACGGCGTAGCCATTCCTTATGGCATTTTCGATACAAACCGCAACGAAGGCTTCGTTGTGGTAGGAACCTCTCACCAAACGCCACAATTTGCAGCCGCTTGTGTCCGGCGCTGGTGGCGCCAGGTTGGGAAGAGAAAATACCCCAACAAGAACCACCTGCTGATCCAGGCAGATTGCGGCGGTGCGAATGGCAATCGTCTCTGGACCTGGAAGTATGAACTACAGAATCTGGCGGATGAGCTTGACTTGACGATCACGGTGACACACCTGCCTACCAGTGCTTCGAAATGGAACCCGATCGAACACAAACTGTTTTGCCACATCGAAGCCAACTGGGCCGGAACGCCTCTGATCAGTTACGAAACCGTCATCAAGTGTATCCGCTCTACCAAGACCTCTACTGGACTACGCTGCCAAGCTTATTTGGATCCAAAGAACTATGAAACCGGTCACCACGTTTCAAAAGAACAAAAAGCGTTCATCAATCTCAAGCCGCATCGCACCTTACCTCGCTGGAATTACACCATCTTCCCGCACCGACAAATCTCGTAATCGGAAAAGTTATTTTTGAGCCATGCCTTAGTCACTGGTAACGCCGACTATCACAGGATCTGCGAGGAGACATTGGATTTTGTCCTGCGCGAATTAACTCATTCAGAAGGCGGGTTTTTCAGTAGTTTGGATGCTGACTCAGAGGGTGAAGAAGGGAAATTCTATATCTGGACACAAGACGATCTCGAAGAAGTGCTCGGATCGGACTTCGACTTTTTCAAAACTGCTTATGGCATTACCCCATCTGGGAACTGGGAAGGCAAAACGATCCTGCAACGTGTTCTGGATGATACTACACTCGCAACCCGCTTCAAAATGGAGCAAAAAGAACTTCGGCAGAAATTATCCGCATGCCACGCAAAGCTTTTGGAAGTAAGAAGTTCACGCATCCGCCCCGCTACAGATGACAAAGTGCTTGTGATGTGGAATTCCCTGATGCTTAAAGTCTTCGCGGAGGCTGGACGCTATTTAAATAGGCAGGATTATCTCCAGGTTGCCATTCGAAATGCCCGTTTTTTGTTAAGTAATCTTTATGTAAATGATCGGCTACACCGATCTTGGCGGGAGGGACAGGCAAAACATAATGCCTACCTGGAGGATTATGCCGGCTTGATTCTGGCGCTGTTGGCTTTATATCAATCCGACCCGAATCATGAATGGTATCGATCGGCATTGAAACTCGCCGATGAAATGGTTGAACATTTTGCTGATCCCAATGGCGGTTTTTTCGACACACGCGATGACCATGAAACCCTCCTAGTACGACCGAAAGACATTCAGGATAACGCCACTCCGTCCGGGAATGCACTTGCCGCCACCGCTCTGCTGGAGTTGGCAGCCTATGGAGATCGGACAGAATGGCAAGACCTGGCCGAGGAAATTCTTTCCTCGGTAAATGGAGCCATGCTGCGC
>JBGSTO010000071.1:0-21370 GCA_041736465.1 Anaerolineales bacterium
CGTTCATCTTGATGCTGGCGGCGCCCATATCCAGGTATGGGATTGCCGTGCCCTGCATGACCAGCGCCGCGCCGATGCCGCGCCGCAGGTGCGGTTTTCCGGCGACAGTGCGCCATTGGGCGCTGCCATACTTCTGATCCCAACCGATGACCGCCTTCCCCTGCCGGGCGCACTGCTCCAGCGCGCAGGTTTGGATCGTTTCCGGGCGCGGTTCGCGCCCTTCACTCCATGCCGTGCTGAACGGGTGCAGCTCACCGGCGCGCACCGCATTCTTCAGGCGAAATTCCACCGGATCCAACCCCAGCTTACGGGCGATCTTCTCCATGTGGCGTTCCAGAGGCCAGTAGCCCTGCGGCACACCATAGCCGCGGTAAGCGCCGGCAGGCGGGGTATTGGTGTACACGATATCGGCGTAGAAGCGGATGTTCGGCGACAGCCGGTACGGACCGTCGCCAACGTAAAGCGCCATGGCTTTGTGACCGGTATTGCCTGTGACGGTGAGGGCATGGCAGCCGTAAGCGCCGGTGTCGCTCAAAGCGTACATGGCATTGGCTGTCAGCGTGCCGTCCTTCTTCACCCCCGTCTTCATGCGGATGCGCATGGGATGGCGAGAACGAGAAGCCGTGAACTCTTCCTCGCGGGTGTATTCATATAACACCGGGCGCCCCGTGGCGATGGTCAGGTGTGCGGCTACGTCCTCGATCAGCACTTCCTGTTTACCGCCAAAACCGCCGCCGATGCGTGGCTTGATCACCCGAATGCGTTTGACCGGTAAACCCAGCACAGGCGCCAGGATGCGGCGCACGTGGAAAGGCACCTGGGTGCTGGTGCGGATCACCATGCGGTCATCTTCATCCCAGTAAGTGATCGTCACGTGTGGTTCGATATGCGCCTGCTGCACCTTGGGAACTTCGTAGTCGGCTTCGAAGATTTCGTCCGCCTCGGCAAAACCACGCTCGACATCGCCGATATCGATTCGAATTTGCGCCGCCAAGTTGCGCGAGGGGTCGGAGTGAGCGAAATTTACATACTCCGGCTCGTCATGCAAGCGCGGCGCCTCGGGCTGCATCGCCTGGGCAGGATCCAGCAGGAGAGGCAATGGCTCGTACTCCACATCGATCAACTGCAGCGCTTGTTCAGCGATCTCTGCGCTCTCCGCCGCCACGAACGCCACCCGGTCGCCGACGAAGCGCACTTTATTATCCAGAGAAAAAGCGTCGAGTGGCCCGGGGATGGGATCGGATTGGCCCGCCGTAGAATAGATCACCCGCGGCAGGTCCTGCCAGGTGAGCACGGCTGCCACGCCCGGCAGGGCGCGCGCCTTCTCGACATCGATGCGCTTGATACGCGCATGCGCCAGCGGGCTGTGCAGCACTTTGGCGACCAGCATCCCGCGGCGCTCGAAATCAGCGGTGAAAGCGGGCTTGCCCTGCACCAGCTTGACTGCATCCACTTTCGGCTCGGGCTTGCCCACACGCTGCCAGGACTGGCCCTCGCTGGTCACCTGCATGCGCGGCAGCACCTGGGTGCGCGTCTGGGTAGCCGTGGCGCCCGCTCCCTGCGCCCACTCTGGCGATTCAAAGCGCGGACCTCCGGCTTCAGGGCTGGGCGCCGCCTGGAGCGGCATTCCTTCCAGCGGTTCCGGCGTCTCGCCGCGCAGCACTGCCGCCGCCCTGAGCACCGCCTGCACCGGTTTGATGTAACCGGTGCAGCGGCACAGCACGCCTGAGAGCACCTGGCGCACTTCCTCTTCGCTGGGGCAAGGGTTCATTTCCAGCAAGTGATAGGCAGCCAATATCTGGGCCGGTGTGCAGAAGCCGCATTGGATCGCCCCGGTCTGCACAAATGCTTCCTGCAAGGGGTGCAGGCCCTGCGTGATCCGCCAGCCCTGGACAGGATGCTCGCCCAGCGACTCGATGGTCTCGATTTTTTGCCCCTGCGCCTGGGCAGCCAGCATGACGCAGGAATTTACTGGTTTCCCATCCAGAAGCACCGTGCACGCGCCGCATTCGCCGGTCTCGCAGCCGTGTTTTACACTATAGTGTCCACTGCTGCGCAGTACCTCCAGCAGCGAAGCTGCAGGCGCCGCCTCAACCGAAACCTCACTGCCGTTGATGGTGAGCTTCAAATTCACAGGTTTCTCCTTTGATGGCATTTGCCAACCCGGCTTTGCCATGCAGTGATGTCATCCTGGCGGTACGATCAGGTATCCAGGTTTTTCTGTGCTTCCTGGCGCAGCCGGTCCAACGGCGCCAGCTCGCCGCTGCGGGCATCGCGCAGCCACCAGCGGTCCCAGCCGTTGCAAGGCCCTCCCAGAATGGCACGCGCCACCTGGTGGATAGAGCCGGTGTGCCCGTGGCAGCGCAGCTGCCCATTCGCCAACACCACGGCTTCGGCATCCGGGTGACCGTCCAGGTACAGGTACTGCCCTGGTTGGAGCAGGCCCTGCTCCAGCAATGCGCCCAGCGGCAAGCGCCGCTGCTCGCGGCGGCGCTCGAAGCGGTAGATATCTTCGCGGTATTCACCCGGCTGCACAGCCGCGATCCGCTCTCTCGCCAGAGCGGCGTAGGCAGGCTCGCGCTCAATTCCAATCCAATGGCGCTGCAGCCTTCTGGCAACCACACCGGTAGTGCCGGTGCCGAAGAAAGGATCCAGGACGATATCTCCAGGGTCGCTGCTGGACAGGATCACCCGGTACAGCAGCGCTTCGGGCTTTTGCGTGGAATGGGCTTTCGCACCGTTCACTTTCAAACGCTCCTTGCCGCTGCACAGCGGCAGGCGCCAGTCGCTGCGCATCTGCAAGCCGCCGTTTATAGCCTTCATCGCCTGGTGGTTGAACGTGTAGCGCGCGCCCCGGATTTTCTGCGCCCAGATCAATGTCTCCTGGGCATTGGTAAAACGCACCCCGCGGAAATTGGGCATGGGATTGGATTTTATCCACACCACATCGTTGAGAATCCAGTAATCCAAATCTTGCAGGATGGCGCCCAGGCGGTAGATATTGTGATAGGTGCCAATCACCCACAGCGTGCCGCTGTCTTTCAACACTCGCCGGCAGGCTTGCAGCCACTTGCGGCTGAAGGCGTCATACTCGGCAGTGCTCTCGAAGTGATCCCATGCTTCATTGACAGGCTCAACCCGGGTCTGGTTTGGACGCCATAGTTCCTGCTGGAGCTGCAGGCGGTAAGGCGGATCGGCGAACACCAGGTCAACCGATTTCTCCGGAAGGGCATTCAGCCATTCATTGCAATCCCCTTCCAATACGGTGTCCAGCGGCAATACGCTCCCAGGCATACATTTCCCTTCAACGTAATATTGTGGCTGCTGCCAATTCGGCTGTACAGGCAGGCAGCAGGTCGTTCTGTGTTGCTGGATTTATTATAACTGCACTAACCCATCCGCACACACTTCCCCAATTCTGCTGATTTATTATTTGTGGTTTCGAGCGTCTACATGCATTAAGGTTTGCACTGCTTATGACGGAACGATGGAATCGACTTTTCAGATCTCCTGGAGGCACATATTAACCATTTATAAACAATTAAACTACCCGTTAAATAGTCATCGGACTAGGAAACTAGTCGCAATGTAATGATATACAATGTGACATATAACAGTGCAGTCACATAAGAATATCACTATCATATTAAACAGTTTTTAAGCATAATCTACTTGATGTTATAAGGGCAAATAAGTCTGATTAATACAATCTTAATACATACTCGCCCGTTGGTTATACAGGATTTATTGCAAAGGAGGTCGGTCGGGATAAGTATATTGATAAATTCCTTTATCGTTGCGGTGCGGGTAGCACACACCCTTCATACCCGGCTTGCAAGTGCACTACCTCACAGCCAATCGCATACCCGCACTCTCGGAAGTCAATCAGGAGGCAAATAAAATGGCGACAAGATTTCGAACAGCACTTCTCCTAAGCGCCTTACTGGCGCTCTTATTGTTTGGCGCAGCCTACGCATATGTAATCACCATCGATGGCAACCCATCTGAGTGGCAGCTCAGCATGAACGAAACCCCGCCTGAGCTCGGTTTAGAAGAAGACCCTGACTCTATCTCCGGTGAGGTCGATATTGCCGAATATTGGGCCACCAATGATAGTCTCAATCTCTATTACCGCGTCGACACCTGGCTTGATACCGATTGGAATAGCATCACGGTATTTGCGGTCTGCATGGATGTGGATCCTGCGATGCACTCCAGCTGTGGTGCAGGCTGGGGCTGCGACAGCGCTGCAGATTTCGCCCTGGTAATCGACCCGCTGGCGAGCACAGTCGAGCTGCTGGATGCCGATACCTGCCTTCCCGTACCCGGCGCGGTGCCAGATGCTGCCTCCGACGGCCCGGTAACCGAAATCAGCGTGCCTTTTGCGGGTCTGGGCCTGAATTCCACCAATTGTGATTTTGATTGCTATGTCAATACCCAGATCATTATGCAGTACGGCGTTGACCAGACAGAAGCAGACCTGTTCCCCGACACAGGTTATTTCCCGCAGGCGGTAGGCGGCGGCAGCCCGACCTCCCTGGGATTGACGAGTTTCTCTGCTGGTTCAGCGCGGCCCGACATCCAACCCGGACTGGCGCAAATCTTTACCCTGGCAGCCGCCATCCTGATGCTGGTGGTCGTCGTCGCCTGGCGGCGCGCGCTTACCTATCCCAAATAATCTACCTACGTTCCGAGTGAGGAGACATATATGAAGCTGCGCAGGTTATTTTCTCTCATTACCATGGCGGTAATCATCCTGGGCACTTTAGCGTTCACGCCCGGCGGCTACGCCCCCGTTCAGGCTCAGGCAGATGCCATCTCTGCTTCCGTGGTGTACAACCTGTACGCCACCGATGGCTTTGTCAAAATGGCCGACTGGTCGCCCGGCAACCCGCTGCTGTATATCTACGGCTTTATCGGCAGCCGCAGCGACCAGAACCTGGTATGGTATGACTATACGACCAACACGGCAGTCAACACCGGCTTGCCTGCCCCTGCCCCAACCGGCGGCCCGGTCACATCGGGTGAGCAGTTCCTGGCTGGCAAAGCCCAGCTGCCCGCGCCGGTTATCTGGGCCAAGGTCGGCGATGTGGTCGAGATCCGCCTGAAGAATCTGGGCGTTTCTGCGGTACCGGAAGCACCCAACGACCCGCACTCTATCCACCTGCATGGTCTGGACGTGGATGCTGCCAACGACGGTGTGCCGGAGACTTCCGTAGGCGCTGTGCCAGCGAACATGTGCGTCGATGGCTCCACCGATCCGGGTGATAACTGCGCGGCTGCCGGCGGCTACGCTCCCGGCGCCGGCAACGTGGTGGTATACATGTTCACCGCCGACACCCCTGGCACCAGCATGTATCACTGCCACCAGGAAGCTGACATCCACGTGCAGATGGGTATGTACGGTGCGTTGGTGGTCTATGACACCAACGACCCGGCAGGCAATCCCGACTCGACCTTCTGCACCAACGATATGCTGAACGGTGTGCCCTGCGGTCAGGGCCCCAACTCCGGCACCGGCGGCATCTACAACGGCTTCCGCTACGACCGGGATGCGATCATGCTGCTCTCGGAAATTGACAGCGATTATCACACTGCCGAGCAAGGTACGTATCCTGCCGCACCTGACCCGAGCAACAGCAACTTCGGCCGCGCCTGGAACCCGGTGGATTACCTGCCGGAATACTGGCTGATCAACGGCATCTCCTTCCCCAACACCATCGGTGTCAGCAATTCCGCCATTGATATGGCTCAATGGAAACTGGCCTACAGGGGTTACGACCCGCTGCTGGCTGGCAGCATGAGCGCTACCACTAACTGGTCGAATGCCCAGTGGCGCAGCCGCGGTGAAAAAGTGCTGCTGCGCATGATCAACATGGGCTTCGAGACCCAGCCGATGCACATCCACGGCTACCACCTCAAGGTGCTCGGCTCCGACCAGCGCCCATGGCCGTGGGCAAACCGGGTGCTGTGGGGTCGCCCCACGCCCTTCAACCAGGGCATGGAGAAGAACACCGTGCTGATCGGCTCGGGGGAGACCTACGAGCTGCTGATTGACTTCGGGCAGCAGGAATCCTGGTCCACCTATGCGACCAACTCGCAGACCCGCTATGACCCGGCAACCAACCTGCCCGTAAGCAATACCGCTGATCCCGGATTATTCCCTGGCATTCCGCACGCAGGTGTGTCGGGTGATCCATCCTATATTGCCGGGCCTACCGTCACCGGCGCAGTCGTGCCCCTGCCCGATGGCACGGTTGCAGCGCTCGACCCCACGGGAAGCCAGATCTTCCCGTTCCACAACCATGACGACTACAAGGCCACCAACAACGGCGCTTACCCCGGTGGGCAGTTCACCGCAGTAATTCCGCTGCCTTAGTTACACCCAGTACGCTGCTATCTGGATCAAGGCGGGGGTTGGGATCTCTCCCAACCCCCTTGCTTTGCCCAGAAAAACGAGCAGACCGGTCGAGCTGGTAGGATAACTTCTTCCGCCAGAAGAAAATCTCAGCTGCCGGCTCCTGCTGCCAGGCAGCGATCAAGGTATAATTTCGTGAGCAGCAGGCATGCAACCCACACTTAGCGTATTGGAAGATGGTTGAGTTCAGGAATCAGGCAATGCAGAAAAAATCACAATCAACCGAAAAAAAGACTCTTCCTAAGTCAAGGCTCATCTGGCTTGCTTCCGGTCTGGTCTTGCTGGCTGCTGTGGTGCTGTTCGGCGCCTGGCAGATGCGCACACAGGCTGCCACGCGTGAGGCCCCGGAAGCGGCTGCCATCCTGGCGGCGCAGGCTGCCATGCCTTTTCAAATCCTCATCCCGGCGTATATGCCCAAAGAGGTTATCCGGGATAAGGTTGGCATCAGCATGACAGAGACCGGACCGGGCGGCGAGCCGATGGTGCAGCTCGTCTACCGCACCAAGAGCGACGACACCATCTTTCTCAAACAATGGGTACCTGTCAATCCGGAAAAAGAAATCCTGGCAGGCTCTCGCCCGGTGCAAACCATTTGGGGTCAAGGCTATATGATCGCCCAGGGCTCAAGCCTGGCAGCGATTTGGGTCGACGTCGGCCCGACGCGCGTCTCGATCTACACCCCTACCCAGAGGCATGTCACCCGTGAGGAAGTCTTGCAGATGGCCAATACCCTGGGACCTGCCTCCAGCTCACAGGTGTTCGATTTCGTGCTGGAGCTTCCTGAGGTGCTCGCGGTTGAGCCGGCGCCGCCCTTCGAGCCCCCGCTCAATGCTGAAGGCATCCAGGAATTCACCCTGGTGGTGACACCTGGGGGTTACGATCCGCTGCGCATCCAGCTCAAGCAAGGCGTGCCGACCAGGATGACGTTTCGCGCCATCGGGCAGGTGGGGTGCGGCAAGGAACTGCTCTTTCGGGTGGGATCGAATGAGGTCATCGAAGGTAGGCTTGAGACCGAATCCGACCAGGATGTGATCGAATTCACGCCCGAGGAAACCGGCTCGTTCGAATTCCAATGCTCGCACCAGATGTACCGCGGTATGCTTACCGTGGTACCGTGAAAGATCTGACCGTAAACCAAAAGCCGTGCCAGCACTTCAAGAGATAATCGCTTCACGCTCTTCCAATCCGCTGCGCCGCCCGTTAGCTCCTCTGGCGGGCATCCTGGTTATGACGCTCGCCGTAATGCTCCTGACGGCCTGCGCTGCTTCACCATCAGCCGGTGAAGACGAAGCCGGAAGCATGCTTGCCGAAGCCGCTGCCCAGGCGACCGCCATAATCCAGCAGGCACAGGCGACGGCACTGGCAGTCCAGGCGCGCGCCGAAGCCACTGCCCTGCTCGCGCAGGCGCAAATGCAAGCCACTTCCATCTCTTCCGGGGCGTCTCAAACCAATCCACTGGACACACCCCAGCCAGCCATCCAAAACACACTCCTGACCTCCGAGGCAGCCTCGACCCCGCCCCCGCCCGGTGGATCAGCCACCCAGGCGGGCATGCCAGAGCAAACACCCGGCCCGGTGCTAAGCGGCTACGCCGCCGTCCAGGCAACCTTCGGTCCGGATGCCGTTCAGCTTCTCAAGGTCAGCCTGGCAGCCAATAACCAGTATATTTATATCCAATACATCGCGCCGCCCGAGCTTGCCTTTTACTGGAACCAGACTGTTGTCTCGGTTGAAGACCTGGAGACAGGGCTGGTGTATGCAGAGGTGCCCTTTATGCCGCTAATCGGCCCGCTGTTCAACAAGCCGGCCCACCCTGGACAGCCCGGCTACGTCATGATTCTCAACCTGCCGACACCGCTGGATTTTGGCGCGCACGTCAAGGTGAGGTTAGCCAACTATGAATGGGAAGATGTTATCGTCGAGGAATAGGGAGGCATAGACGACATATATGAATATCAATTTGCTTGCGTGGAATAATATCCGCGGCAGCGCCTTTCGCAGCCTGGTGGTGGCCCTGTCCGCCCTGCTGGTTGCCAGTTTTGCCGTTTCTACCACCATGATCATGCGCGGCGCTGAAAACAGCCTGCGCCTGGCGCTGGAAAGGCTGGGCGCCGATATCCTGGTGGTGCCGCAGGGCGCCGAATCCAGCGCCGAGACCGCCCTGCTGATGGGTGTGCCCGCTGAGATGTGGATGCCGCATTCCAACATGGAAGCTATCGCCGCTATCCCGGGCGTGGAAAAAGTATCGCCGCAGATCTATCTCACCACCTTAGCCGATGCAGCCTGCTGCTCGGCGCCTAATATGTTCCTGGTAGTCTACGATCCCCAAACCGATTTCACCATTACCCCCTGGCTGAAAGAAAATTTCGGCAGCCAGTTGAAACTGGGCGAAGTGGTGGGCGGGCATTATGTGTTTACACCCGAAGGCGCCGAAAACATTCTGATCTACGGCTATTTCGTCACCCTGCTGGCAAATATGGAACCGACCGGAACCGGCCTGGACCAGACCATGTTTTTCACCCTGGAAACCGCCCGCGATATCTCGCGCATCTCCTATTCCAGAGCGGTTACGCCGCTGGTGATTCCGGAGAATCAGGTGTCTGCCATTATGGTCAAAGTTGCTGAAGGCGCTGATCCCTCCCAGGTGGCAATCGATATCCTGCAGAATGTCCCCAGCGTAACCCCAATCGAAAGCCCCAATATGTTTCAGGCGTACCGCAAACAAATGAGCGGGCTGCTGGCTACGGTGCTGGTGGTAATGGCAATCACCTGGGTGCTTTCAGTGATCTTGATCGGGCTTGTCTTCTCGATGGCTGCCAACGAACGGCGCCGGGAATTAGGTGTGCTGCGCGCCCTGGGAGCCACCCGCAGCCACGTACTGCGATCGCTGCTGGCAGAAGCCGGTATCCTGGCGCTGCTGGGCGGCTCCTCGGGGGTTCTGGTGGCAGCCCTGGGCATATTCATCTTCCGAAAAACCATTGTCGATTCACTCGGCTTGCCGTTCATCTTCCCCTCCCTGCCGGCCCTGCTGCTGCAGATTGGCGCCGGCGTGGCTTTGACTTTGGTCAGCGTAACCCTGGCAGCCCTGCTGCCGGCCTATCGGATCAGCCGCATGGAACCGTCCAACGCCATGCGCGAATGAGCGAGATGCATGATCGATCTTAAAGAAGTAACCAAAACCTATATCCTGGGCAAAGAGCAGCAGGTGCTGGCTGTCCAGCCTACCAGCTTACAAATCCAGGCTGGAGAGTTCGTGATCATCACCGGGCGTTCCGGATCAGGCAAGACCACCCTGCTGAATTTAATGGCTGGCCTCACCCGCCCAACCTCCGGCAGCGTCTCCCTGGATGGGCAGGATCTGTGGAGCCTCCCCGACCGTGAACAATCCATCTTGCGCAATCAGAAAATCGGCTTCATCTTCCAATTCCCCAGCCTGCTTCCCTCGCTGCGTGTGCTGGACAATGTTGTCCTGCCGACCATCTTCAACGACTCCGAGCGGGTAAGCAGCGAAAAGTACGACCGCGCCCGCCAGCTCTTAGCCACCGTTGGCCTTTCCGACAAGCTGCGCGCCTTTCCCCGGCAGCTTTCGGCAGGTCAGCAGCAGCGCGTGGTCATCGCCCGCGCCCTGCTGAACCAACCCATCTTGCTGCTGGCAGATGAACCCACCAGCAACCTGGACGAGCAAACCGAGCGTGAGATCATGGATCTGTTCCGCCAGATCCACGCCGACACCGGCATCACGATCGTCATGGTGACCCATACCAGCCAGCTGGTCAGTTATGGCACCCGGGCAATCTCTATGGCGCTGGGCCAGGTAATCAACGGCAAGGTGGTTTAGCCCCTGCTTTGGTTTCTTCTTTAGGAGGAATGCTGTGAAACGAACTCTTGTAATGCTGCTGCTTGGGATGGCGCTGCTGCTGGCAGCCTGTGCGAGCAATGCTCCAGAAGAACCCACACTGGAGATCGAGGATGCCTGGGCGCGCGCCGCCCTGCTGCCCAGCGATGCTTCTGCATCCGCCGCAACCAGCGCCGTCTACATGACCATTCGCAACCGCGGGCGGCAGGACGATAAACTGATCAATGCCAGCTCCGACGTGGCTGAGATCGTCGAGCTGCACACCACCGAAACCCGCAACGGCATGACCATGATGTCACGCATCGAGCAGGTCGATATCCCTGGACTTAAGAAAGCTGAATTAAAGCCCGGCGGCTTGCACGTCATGCTCATCCGGCTGACGAGAGACTTGATTCCAGGCGACACGGTGAAAGTGACGCTGGAGTTCGAGAAAAGCGGCGCAGTGGTTGTAGAAGCGCCGGTGCGCGAACCCTGATCGCCGCCTGATCAAGCCAACACAGCCTGCATACACCGGCCCGCCAGGATGACAGCCGCCTCCCGGCGGTATTCTGCGCTGGCCCATTGATCCTCGGCCTGGGCGCAGGCATTGCCCACCGCAGCCTGCCAGCCGCCTTCTTCCGGTCCATCCATCGCCAGGCGCGGGGATGCGCCGAAACCCCCGACCGCCAGGCGTGTACGCCCCGCGGGCCAGCGTGCGGCAGCAACGCATACGATGGGGAGATCCGCAGGCGTGCGCGCCACATACTCGAAGGCGACCCTGACGTTACGCCCAAAGCTGATCGAGGCGACCAGGCTGCCGTGCAAACGCGGCGGGTGCAAAGCCAGCAGCTCGCCGATTGAAACAGTCTCGGGTTGGCTGCCCAACCGCTCCACGCTCAAGCTGGCATCCAGCGCCAGCACGACGGCTGCCAGAGACGAGCGCCCATCCGCTGCCAGCAGCGCGCCGGCAAACGTGCACATCTGGCGCAGATTGTAGCCGGCTTCCAGCGCGATGGCTGCGTGCAGCCCGCTGGGTATCTCGGGGTTTTCCAGCAGCGTCTGCAGCCGCACTGTTGCGCCAACCTGCATCTGGTCGCTGCGTACCTCGATCCGATCCAGCGCCAGGCTCTGGAGATCAACCACCTCGCAGACGGTGCTCGATTTGCGGTCGAACTGCGTTCCGCCGCCGACCGGCAGCGTATTCACCCCGGGTCTGGCAAGCAATGTGAGCGCTTCTTCCAGCGTGCGAGGGCGGTGATAAGCCGAAATCATGGCAAACTCCTTACAGACACAGGTTCAGTCATACACCCGCCAGCCCAGCAGTTCCGTGTCGGCTTGCGGCAGGCTGTTATCCGGTACGCCGATCAACAGCGCCTCGGCTTCCGCTAATAAAGCTCCATCCGGTCCGTACAGGCTGGCAGTGGCAGTTGCGCTGCGACCTTTGTCTTTTGCCGCCCTGCCCACCATGCGCAGCGGCTGCGCGATGGGCACGTTCTTCCGGTAGCGGATCTCCAGGCGGGCAGTGAACATGAAGCGGTTGGGGTTGTCCACCATAAACGCCCGGGCGCACACCTCATCTAGCATCGCCGCAACGATGCCGCCATGTACAACACCCGGGTATCCCTGGTAGCTTTCGGGAACCGTATACTCAGCCGTCACCTCGCCTGGTCCCTGGTTTTTGAAGCGCAGGCCAAGCCCAATTGGATTGGACAAACCGCACACAAAACAGGATTTTGAATTTGGCTGCCGCGTCTCCAATGGCGCTCACTCCCCAGGCGCAAAAGTATCGATGAGCAGGCGCACATCGCCGCCAACCGGGTACAGGATGGGGCAGGTGCAGCCGTGTTTGCGGTATTCCTCGACCTTAGTGCGGGCTTCATCCGGGGTTCCAGAAGCAGTGATGTGCAAAATCAATTCCTCCGGCACCAGGTGTTTGGCGAGCTTGATCTGCTCTTTTGTCGCCGGCCAGCCCAGGATGGATTGAATCTCTGCCACCACATCGTCCGAAACCCCCGATGCCTTGGCGATGTGCGGCTGCTGCGCCAGGTATTGGGTCAAAAGCTCGCGCGTGGTATCGATGGCGCGGTCGTGATCGTAATCTACCGAGCAGACCACCAGCTGCGGGCGGTCGATCTCATCCATGCTGCGCCCTGCCCGGCGCGCGCCGGCATCCAGCAGCTCCAAAGCCTTGTCATTGTATTCCGGCGGCACGCAGTAATTCAGCACCGCGCCGTCGGCGATCTCGCCGGTCATCTCCATCATCTTATCCCCCGTGGCGCCGATCATGATGGGTACGTTGCGCGGCTCGCGCCGCCCGTGGACTACATCCAGCTCGATGCCGTCCACGTGATGGAATTCTCCATGAAAAGTAACCCGCTCCATGTTCAGCAGGCGCCGCAGGACGGTCACGGTTTCGCGCATGGCAGTCAACGGTTTGCGGCGTTCGATGCCCACGTTGCGCGCCAGCGGATCCCACCAGGCGCCAATGCCGCAGATCACGCGATCGGGCGCCAGGTCGTCCAAAGTCAGAAAGGTCGCCGCCAGCAGTCCAATATTGCGCGTCCAGTTGTTGATCACACCCGAACCAATTTTAAGCTTCTCAGTAACTGCCGCGTAGGCTGCCATGGGCACGATGGCATCTCGCACCAGGCGCGATTCGGCCTGCCATACCGCCTCGAAGCCGCGCGCTTCGGCATAGCGCACGTAGTCCAGACCGGCGCGCAGGTCATGAGCATCCTGTAAATATAAGGCAACTCGTTCTGTCATGACTTCTCCTATGATGGTAAAAATTGATCAGGCAAACTCTTCTAAACCGTTTTCCAGCTCCATCTCGACCATATCCAGGTCTTCCGGAAGATCTACATCCAGGGCTAGAGAAGGCAGCTCGCAGATTTCCAGCCCCGCCCCAGCCGCCAGGGCGCGCTGGCAGTGACGCTCGAAAGAACCAGGTCCAAAATCATATTCAATTAAGCCCACCGGGCAAACCAGCAAGGCATTGGTGCCCTGCCTGTGCCGGTCAGGCGCTACAACCACGACCGGCGGTTTGCGTGCTCGATCCAGCATCACGCGCACATCTTCCGGGCTTAGCAGCGGCAGATCGGCAGGCACAATTAACACGCCGCGGGTGGTGTAGGTCTTGGCAACAATCGTCGCCCGGGCCAGGGCGACATTCAGGTGTGGGGCGCCGTTTTCCTGCACCGTTCGAGCGCCGTGATCGCGCGCCAGGGCAAGCGCAGCCGGATCACGGCTGATCACCAGTACATGTTCGATTTCCGGAATTGCGGTCAAGGTGTCGATGGTATGAGCCAGCAGCCGGCGGTTCAGGTCAGTGCGTTCATCCTGACTGAGCACGCCGGACAGGCGGGATTTACCCCGACGCAGTGGTTTTACCGGAACGATCGCCCAAAGAGTCATGCAGCAGCATCCTTTCCCAATGTCCTCATGTGTGGTTGTTCTCAGCGCCGGTGTTTGCACCACCGTTGAGATCGATCACTGCACTCGATTTGGTCTGGCCTGTTGGCCAGCATGGGCGAAATCTCCACTTCTTCTCCTGAGCTATATTCGTATGCTGGCGCCAAAAGTTAAGCAGTCGGCTGCCAGCTGGCGGCGGTCGGCGGAGGTGTGCATCCAGGTGGCGGTCACCCGGGTGCTCACACCCAGCGCCTGCACTTCGCTCTCCAAAGCGGCGTCTTCTTGGTCTAACACAAATCCGGATAGGAAATTTCGGTAATGCCTGGCGACCGACAGCGCTGAAGGTTCGATCCCCATTTCAGCATACATTTTGGCCGCGGGTCCTTTCACCGTACGCCCCCCAATGATCGGAGATACAGCCACCACCGGCCTGGCCGTGACAGCCGGTAAGATGCCCGGAATCGCCAGGATGGGATCAACACTCACCCAGGGATTGGAAGGGCAGATAACTACCATGTCTGCTTGCTGGATCGCTTCTAGCACGCCTTCTGCCGGTGATGATCGCTCTGCACCTGCAAATCTGAATCCACTCACTCGCGGGCGGCACTGCCGGTGAACAAAATATTCCTGAAAGGGAACTTCTCCTTCATCAGTATACACCCAAGTCAGAACACTGTCATCACTGGCTGGCAAAACTGTCAGTTGGATACCCCAGGCGCGGCAAAAATCGCTGGTAATCTGGCTGAGCTTCTCCCCTTTCGCCAGGCGGCGGGTGCGTTCCAGGTGCGTGCCAAGATCGCGATCCCCCAGACGAAACCAGGTAGGCCCTCCCAGCAGGCCGATGTTCTCCAGCGCATTCCAGGATTCACCGACCAATCCCCATCCGGTGGCAGGGTTTGACAGGCCCGCCAGCGTATAGCAAACCGTGTCCAGGTCAGGGCAGATATGCAGTCCAAAATAATCGAAATCATCGCCGATATTGACGATCACAGTCAAATCTTCGGGGGGTAAATTCTGCGCCAACCCATCTGCCAGGCGAGCGCCGCCCACCCCACCTGCCAATGCTGCTACCTTCATGGCTGCCTCATCGAAAAATCGTAGTTTCTGACTGCGGGCGAAGCTCTTTTTGGCGCGGCTGCTCTGCCGGGTAGCCCACCAGCGCCAGTCCCTGCGGTTTCCAACCTGGCGGCAGGTCCAGCGCCTGCTGCACCGTTTGCTGGGCGAACAGCGGCGCGCACATCCACACCGCGCCCAGGCCTTCGAAGCTGGCTGCCAGCAGTAAATTCTGCCCTGCCATGGCGACACTCTGTTCTGCCATTATTCGCTCGGCAGCTTGGCGCTTCTCATCGGGATATTGGTCCAGGGTGGTTTCATCACAGCACACCACAATGGCTGCCGGAGCATCCAGCACTCGCTGCCGGGCGCGTGCCACGCGCAGCTCTACTTCCTGGGGCGGCAGCCCGTCGGCTTCAAGATCGCGGCGGAAATCGTACCCCATGGCTTCGGTGAACAGCAGGCGCGCCTCTGTGCTGTCCAGCACGGCAAAGCGCCAGGGCTGCCGGTTGTGCGCCGAGGGCGCCCAGCCTGCTGCGGCAACCACTCGCTCTAAAACGGTTCTCGGCACCGGCTGGGGGCGAAAGCGGCGCACCGAGCGGCGCTGGGCAAGCCAGTGATACATGGCGGCGCGCGGCAGCAACAGCGCGCGCATGCTCTCTGCATTCGAAATCTGCCAGGCCTGCTGCATTTCTGCTTCTGTGCATGCCACCAGCAGCTTCACCTCGCTGTCCCGCTCGTCCAGGTCCGCGGTCAGCAGCAGCCCTTCCAGCTTGCGCTCACTCTTTGAGCCTAACCACACGTCGATGCCATCGCCATCTCCGCCGCGCGTGCCGGCCAGGTAGCCGTAATCCATCGGGTATAAGAATTCCGGGTAGCGCGGGTGCGCCGAGCCTTTGGGCCGGTCGATCACCAGCTCGCACTCTGCTAAAAAGCGGTCGAAGTACTCCCAGACATCAGCGCTCATATGTTCGCCGCTCACTCCTATCGAAACAGGTCTTGTTCTTCCGGGCGCAGCAGCTCAGGCAGGCATCCCTCGCGCAGCGGGTAGGGAAAACCGCGCACGTGCACGACGGGTGTGGCCTCTGCCGCCTGCCCCATCAACAGCGAGGCCGCCGCCGCCAGCTCATCGGCTGCCCCCACCTGGGTGACGCGCAGCTGGTAGCCGAACAGGTCCGCCTGGCCGCGCAGGTCCACCAGCCCGGGCATTCCCGCCACGCCAATCGCCACCCCCACGGTGCCCATGCGCCAGGCGCGGCCGTGAGAATCGATGATCAACACGCCGATACGGCTATCGCTGTCAGCTTCCAGGCGCTGGCGCAGCGCCTGCGCCGAGCGGTCCGGGTTTTCGGGCAGCAGCAGCACGATTTCTTCCTGCTGGCTGCCTTCACCGGCGACGTTGGAATGGTCTATGCCGGCATTGGCGCACACGAAGCCCAGGCGGTGCTCGACGATGATCGTGCCCGGGCGGGTGCGCAGCACACACCTGCTTTCTTGCAGGATCAGCTCCACCAGGCGAGCGTCCTTGTCGATTTCTGCCGCCAGCGCAATCGCCCGCGGCGAAGCCTGCACCTGCACCAGGTTCACCCGCCGCCCCTCGCTCTTGGAGACGATCTTTTGGGCGATCACCAGCACGTCGCCATCTTGCAGCCGGATGCCGGCGCGCTGCAGGGCCTGCTGGATGACACCCGCCAGGTCGTCACCTGGCTCGATCATAGGTATCCCGGTGAGGGCAGTCAGAGTCAGAGTCATAAATAGAGTCTGGTTGTATCTGGTCAGCCCGGTTGGATGCCGGTGACGGCGATGCTGGCAGTTTTGGTTCCGTAGTGTTTGTTCAGGCTGATCAAGATGGAGGTAAGCCCTTCTACCACCACCGCGTTTTCCAGCCGGCCCGCATAATAACCGCGCATCCCAGCTGCCTGCGCCAGCTCGATCACCTGCTGCGCTGCCTGGGGATCGTCGGAGCAGATCAGCACATCGGTGTCCATCGAAACGCCCAGGTTTTTCTTCAAGGCATGCGCCGGCACGTTCTGGAAGGCTGCCACCACGCGCACACTTTCACCCAGGATTTGCTGCGCCATGCGCCCCGCCGAGGGAGCCAGCGGCGGCAGGGGGTCTCGGAAATCAACCCGGGCGGTGGCATCCACCAGGATCTTGCCCTGTAAGGCATCTCTCAGCCCTTCCAGAACCGGTTGGTGGGCAGTGAACACCACGGTGAGCACGGAGATATCCGCCAGCCGGGCGGCTTGCTCGTTCTGCATACCCTGGATCGTTTGTATCCCCAGTTTTTCATTCAGCTCCGCCGCGGTAGCCTGCGCTTTTTCCGCCTGGCGGGAGCCGATCAAAATGCGGTAGCCAGCATGCGCCCAGCGCATTGCCAGGCCCGGCCCTTCTTTTCCGGTGCCGCCCAGGATTGCCAACACCGGAAGCGTTTGATCAGATGCCATACTTCACTCCTCATGAACAATAGGATTATTCGGTTGGAACGTACCCCTGGTAGCGTTCCCAGACCCGGGGCGCCAGGCGGCTGGCCTGCTCTGCGACCTCGGCTTCATCCATCGTCAGCAGTTTGCGCTCATGCATCAGCAGCTTTCCGGCAACCATGGTGGTGGTCACCATGCTTTCGTGAAAGCCGAACAAGATGTGCCAGGGCAGGTTATCGGCGGTCATCGGCGTAAACGCATGATAATCCACAAAGATCAAGTCCGCAAACGCGCCGGAGCGCAGCACGCCCAGGGGGGCTTCGGAGAAAAAGCGCCCCGCCAGGGCGGCGTTGTTGTAGATCCCCATGCTGACGATGTCCATGCCGTTCATGCGCCGCGGGTCACGATGCCAGGCTTTGTGCAGCAGGTAAGCCGTCTTCCATTCCGTCCACATCGTGTGCGAGAAGCCATCCGTCCCCAGGCAGACCGGCACCCCTGCCCGGAGCAGCGACTCCACCTCGGCAACTCCCACTGCGTTGTTCATGTTCGAGCGCGGCTGGTGGGTTACCCATGCGCCGCTGTCCGCCAAAAGCTGGATTTCGCGCGCATCCACGTGCACGGCATGCGCCACGATGCTGGATGGGCCAAGAATGCCGTGCCGGTGCAGGCGGTCGACCACGCGCATGCCGCTGCGCCTCAGGCTGTCATACTCGTCGGCTTCGTGTTCAGCGACGTGGATGTGAAAAGCCGCACCTTTAGGGGCCAGCTCACGGCAGCGCCGCAGTGTCTCCTCCGACAGCGTCAGGCTGGCGTGCAGCCCGAATGCTGCCCGCAGCCGCGGGTGGGGCTGACCAGAAGCAGATACGGCATGCATAAAATGCAAATTCTCGTCGATGCTGGCCTGGGCGCTCTTAGCGCCGTAGCGGTCAGTCACCTCGTAGCACAGCACCGCCCGCACACCGGCTTGCTCGACGGCTCCGGCAATCTGATCCAGCGAGCCCTGCAGGGCATTGGGTGAGGCATGGTGGTCGATCAGTGTGGTGGTGCCATGGCGGATGGCATCCACCAGCATTACCTGGGCTGAGGCGCGCACGTCTTCCTCGCTGAGCGCCTGATCCAGAGGCCACCACAATTTCTTCAGAATCTGCGGGAAGTCCTCCGGCGCAGCACCGGGGATGCCCAGCCCGCGTGCAAATGCGCCGTAAAAATGGGTGTGAGCGCAGATATTGCCCGGCATCACCAATTGTCCGCCTGCATCCAGCCTTTCTGCCTGCGGGTAGCGCTGCAAAAGCTCGGCTTCTGGCCCCAGATCGGCGATGCGGTCGCCCTGCACGTACAGGGCGTAACCGGGCAGCACCTGGTTGGGCGTCTCCCAGGTGACCAGGGTGGCGTTCGTAATCAGCATGACTCCACCTCCATTTCCCTTGATTCGAGATGGGGGCGCCAGGCGCTCACGCAGGCACCCCCACCGGTATCTTAATCGAATACGCTGGCCCAGGTTGGGTCGCTGTAGGCACGCAATGCATCTGCGATGGTGCGCGGAGTGGTGCGGTTGCCAGAAAGCACCTGCGGCATCTCCTGCGGCGAGAAAAATGCCGCCTCGCTGGTCTCATCGCTTGCCGCCAGCTCGCCGCCCAGCACCTGGCACAAGAATACCAGCTTATACGAATGAAACACATCCAGCGGCGGCATGCGGTTGGTATCATAAACGCCCACCAGCCGGCAGGCGCGCACCAGCATACCGGATTCTTCGAACACTTCTCTTTCTGCCGCCTGAGAAGGCAGATCGCCGACGTCTACCCAGCCGCCCGGCATGGTCCAGCCGCCATCCGAGCGCTCCCGCACCATCAGCAGCCTGCCAGCCTGGATCACCGCGCCGCGCACGTCCAGGCGCGGGGTGGCGTAACCAAGCTGCCGCTGGTAAACCTGGGCCAGCGGCTGGTGGGGTAAGCCGGTGTGTTCGCTCACCATTTCGGCGGCGATTTCTTGCAGGCGCAGGTAGCGCTGGCGCTGGAAATCATTCAACGCATAGTGCAGTCCAGTTTGAGCCAGCGCCTGAATCTGGCGCGCCCATTCCAACCAGCGCGGCATTCCGCTTTCTGTGCTCAATCCTCGCCTGCTTGCGCCGCTGCACCGGCGTAGAGCGCCGCGGCGATCTGCTCCTGATCCACGGGCAGGCGGTCGATGCGCACACCGGTGGCGTGATAGATGGCATTGGTAATCGCCGGCGTGGTGGGAATGCTGACGATCTCGCCCACACCTTTGGCGCCGTAAGGTCCGGCGGCAACGGGATGCTGCACCACCAGTGAAATAATCTCCGGCGTCTGCGTGATCGAAGGGACGCGATAGCGAGCCAGGCGGTCGGTAAAGATGCGCCCATCCTCGACGATGAAATTCTCGGTGAGCGCGTTGCCCAGCCCCATCACCACGCCGCCCTCCACCTGTCCCTGTAAGCCGAGCGGATTGATCGCCTTACCAACGTCGTTGGCGGCGATCACCCGCAGTACGGCTACTTCGCCGCTGCGCGTGTCCACCTCGACCTCGGCAGCCTGGGCTGCGAACGAGAAGGCAAAGTGCATATCGCCGCCCTGCCCCAGGGGAATGGTCTTGGGCGCCCAATACTCGTAAGTCGCCCGCGGCTGGCGTCCTTCTGCCTGCATCAGCCCTACAACCTGCCCCAGGGGGATGCTGTGCCCATTGACCTGCGCCAGTCCTTCGATGAAGCGGATCTGCTGCGGCGGCAGGTCGTATTTCTCAGCCAGCGTGGTGGCGATTGCTTCGCGCAGCGTCTGCGCGGCATACCTGGCGGCGTTGCCGGTGACGAATGTCTGGCGGGAGGCGGTGGTCGGCCCGCCATCGGGCGTCAGGTCGGTATCCATCACCAGCACGCGCACCTGTGAGGCCGGCACGCGCATTTCTTCTGCCACGATCATCTGCAGCACCGTGACCAATCCCTGCCCCAATTCAGCCGAAGACGTGCGCACCTCCAGCATGCCGTTGGCATACAGCTCCACCTCGGCGCCGGCTTTATCCGGCGCGCCCCCGCCCAGACCGGTGTTTTTATAGCCTGCGGCAAATCCCCAGGCGCGCACCTTATGCGCTTTTCCCGGCACAGGCTGCGGCTCGAAGGGATTGCCCCCCGCCAGGCGGCGCATCTCCGCATCCACCCGATCGATACATTCCATCAATCCGACGCTCTCGCGCAGCTCCTGCCCCGTGTTGGTGATGCTGCCCACGCGCAGCGCGTTCATACGGCGCAGCTCCACCGGGTCGATGCCCAGCTTATGCGCCAGCATGTCCATCATGCTCTCAATAGCAAATGCCGATTGGATGACGCCAAAACCGCGGAAGGCGCCCGCTGGCGGGTTGTTGGTGTACATGGCGTAGCAGTCCGCTTTGGCGTGCGGCATCTCGTAGGGACCGGAGGAATGGGTGGTGGCGCGGGTCAGCACCTTCTCACCCAGGGAAGCGTATGCGCCGGTATCCCCAAACAGCTCCGTCTCGATGGCGATCAGGCGACCGTCGCGGTTGGCGCCCATCTTTACCTTGATCTGAGTGGCGTGGCGCTTGGGGTGCACCACCAGGCTCTCGTGCCGGTCGAAGAGCAGCTTCACCGGTCTGCCGGTAACCTGCGCCAGCAGCGCGGCGTGCACCTGCCCGGCGATGTCCTCCTTGCCGCCAAAGCCGCCGCCCATCAACTGCCCGATCACGCGCACACGCTCCTCGGGCCAGCCCAGGGTGCGCGCCACCTGGTTGCGGTCCGAGTATGGAATCTGCGATCCAACGTAGATCTCCATACGGCCATCCGGCAGCGGGCGCGCAATGCTGCATTCAGGCTCTAAAAACGCGTGGTCGGTGGTAGGCGTAAGAAAGGTATGCTCCAGGATGATCTCAGCCTGTTCGAAACCTGCCTGCACGTCGCCTTTGCGCACCTTGATGTGCTTCAACAGGTTGCCGCGCTCGTGCAGCTGCGGTGCTTCCGGGGTGAGCGCCTGTACGGCGCTGCTGACCACCGGCTGCAGATCGAATTCCACCTCGATCAACTCCAGCGCCTGGGTGGCGATCTGGCGGGTCTCGGCGGCAACGATAGCAATCGCGTCGCCCACGTAGCGCACGCGCTCACCCACACCCACCAGGCTCGGCCAATCGAAAATCACCAGACCGTGGTTGTGCTCTCCGGGGATGTCACCGGCGGTCAAGACCGCCGCCACGCCCGGCAAGCTGCGCGCC
>JBGSTO010000075.1:0-1521 GCA_041736465.1 Anaerolineales bacterium
GATGGAGGGGCGGGTGGATATCCGCCAGCTCTACCCGGGTGCAGTGCGACCGCTGCGCTGGAACCCGCTGCAAATCCCCAAACGGATCGACCCGGTGCGCTACCGCACGCTGCTGGTGGAGCTGTTCGCCAATGCTGGGCGATTGGGGCCGCGCCAGCTTGGTTTCATGCGCGAGGCGCTCACCCGGGTGTATGCCCTGAACGGCGTGCTGATCCCCGAGGAAGACACCGACTTGTTCGACGACGTGTTCAAGAACCGGCGCGTCTCCGAAGACGCCAAGAGCCGCCTGATCCGCGAGCTGGAGGAGTGGAAATATGTGCGTACCGACGATGAGCAGCAGGCTATCCATGCGCTGCGCCGTGAAGGCGGATTGGAGCTGCGTCCCGTGCGCGGCCTGCGCCTGCAGGAGCTTGATCCTGACGAGCGCCAGGCCCTGGCGGTGTATCGCAGCCGGCGCGCCGGCATCCCTCAATGGGTCAACATGCTGCGGGCGCTCCTGCGCCGGCATTCCAACGACATCAACAGCCGCTCCAGCCTGCAGGGTGTGCTGCTGCGGGTGGAGCAGCTTGCCGAGGGTGAGATGCGCCGCATGTATGGGCCTGGTTTCGATACCCTGGCCATCGAGGATCTAGGCTTGCTCGGGCCTCCCGGCGACCCGTGGGGCGTGACCGTGATCGAGGGCGGCGCGGAGATGGACGAGTTCTCCAAGTCTGCCTTGCTGTCGGTGATCGCCTCGATCCTGTATCTGGACGCGGTCGTGCGCCGGCGCGAATCCCTGGGAGGCCTGCGCTTCCCGCCGATGCAGATCTTCTTCGAAGAAGCCAACAAGGTGCTTTCCGGGGTCGACATCGGCGCCGCCTCCGACCGGGAGGCGCGCAGCGGCAACCAGACCGCCCAGATCTTCCTCAACATGTGGCGCGACGGGCGCAAATATGACGTCTTCCTGCACGTGCTGGCCCAGACGGTCAGCGAGCTGCCGCAAGGCATCCTGTCGTCCTGCAACAATGGCTACTTCGGGCAGACCAAAGACGACCAGGATCGCGCCGCCATCCTGGCTTACCTGGCGCGCAGCACTAAGGGCTTCGTCAATTCGGATTACGACCGCTTCCTGGCGCGCATGCCGATGGCCATGCAGATCGCCAAGCTGGGCTACACCGACGCGATCGACCAGATGGAGCCGTATTTGATCCGCTCGTTGATGCTGCCGGTCAGCGAGCCCAGCGACCGAGAGATCGCGGAGTTTTACCGATCGTTGGGACTTGTCGCCTGATCTTACAAACCCCATATTTCACCGAAGTGAGGAAACGACTATGCGCAGACCATTTGTGATCATCATCGTATTAGCCCTGGCGGCAGGCGCCTTGACCCTGACCCTGCTAACCGGCTTCATCCAACCGCGGACCGTGGTGATAGCCAGGCAGGACCTGGCAGCCGGCACACGTCTTTCCGCCGACCTGCTGGAGGAACACCGTGTGCCGCGCGCTGCCGTGCCGCCAGGGGCGTTTGCCTCCGGCGAAGAGG
>JBGSTO010000076.1:0-1799 GCA_041736465.1 Anaerolineales bacterium
TCAATATGCGTTTCAGCATTGGAAATATTCCTTCATGCTGAAAGGATACACCGGTCAAACAACATCTTCCCCCCTCTACGGGTGAGTCATTGACTGGTCAAGTGGACAGTCGATCTCGGCTGATTCAAGAGCCTCTTGCGCGATTCAAAATATCGAGCACTTTCATGGCGGCGTTATGCCCGGGGATGCCGCTCACCGCCCCGCCCCTTTTGGCGCTCGAGCCGCAGATCAAGACATTTTCAAAGCTCGTTTCTACGCCCCAGGCGCCGGCATCAGCCTCGTGCTCGGCAAAAGGCCAGGTCAGATTCCCGTGAAAAATATTCCCCTGCGGCAGCCCCAGGCTGTTCTCCAGATCCACGGGCGATTTGGCGTCAAGGCAAATATTTCCGTCTGCATCCACTGCCAGGCAGTCCTCGATATCGTCCACCAGATAACGATCGAGGGCGCGCAGGAATTTGCCGGTCACTTCGGCCTTGAGGCGGGCGTTGTCTTCAACGAACCAGGCATACGGCACATCCAGACCGAACAGGGTCAGGATGTGGAAGCCCTGGGCTTGCAGCTCCGGAGATAAGATGGAAGCATCCGTCAGGCTGTGGCAGTACAGCTCCCCCGGAATTTTATCCATGATGGTGCCGTCCTGCGACTGCCGGTAGGAGGCCTTCATCTGCTCGTAGCCTTCCTCGAGATGAAAGGTGCCCGTGAAGGCTTGCGCAGGCGTAACCCGCGCGTCCTTCAGCCGGGGCAGCTTTCTCAGCACCATGTTGAGCTTGAACACCGAGCCGGGCACCTGGGTCTCCGGATAGACGCCCGGCAGGCAGCGGTTGGCAATATTTGACGCCGTATTAAAGAGCACGAAGCGCGCCTCAACCGAAGCCTCGCGCTCACCCGTCACAAAATGCACGGCGCTGCGCGGCAGGGCGTGCTCGACGCGCACGACTTCTGTCGAGGTGCGCATCTCCACACCGGCGGCGCGCGCCTTTTGGCTCAGTGCATCCACCAGTGCGCCCATGCCGCCCACCGGTACGCGCCACTCCCCGGTGCCCTGTCCGATGGTGTGATAAATGAAGGTGCGGTTCTGCAGCAGGGTCGGATCCTGCGGGTAGGTCGAGACGCCGATTTTGGCATCGGTGAAGACCAGCCCGCGCAGCATATCATGCGAGAGCTGCTCCTCGATCAGCGTGCCCAGGGGCTGCTCGACCAGGTAGTCCCAGATGCGTCTTTCTTCGGGGGACTGGAACATGGCCCGCAGTGCGGCTTTGGAGGGCAGCGGCGCCAGCAGCGTCGGCCAGACCTTGCGCGCGAACACAGCCAGCATTTCCTGGAGCTGCTGGTAGCGGGCGTACTCACCGTCTCCCCCAATCAATCGCTCAAACGAGCGCCTGGTGACCTCTTCGGAGAGGTTGCTGACCAACAGCCCCTGCGGCTGCCCATCTTGCACGAAGGGTGTGTAGGAAGCAATCGCCCGGTGGCGCATTTCGATTTCGATGCCCAGATCGGACAGGATTTTTCCCGGCAGCAGGCTGACCAGGTAGGAATAGACCGGCACGCGCGCCGCGATCCCAGGGAAGAGCTGTTTCGAGTAGGTGGCACCGCCGACAATATCGTTCTTTTCCAAAACCAGGACGCGCAGACCGGCCGCGGCCAGGTAGCAGGCGGCGACCAGGCCGTTGTGCCCCGCGCCGATGATGACGGCGTCGTAGGAAGAGGGTTGAGTCATTGATTAGCCTCGATATGAGTGGGTTGGGGAATTTCGTGCTGCTGGCTGTGCGGGCGCATAGTAATGCGGGCGCATCGTAATG
>JBGSTO010000195.1:0-65277 GCA_041736465.1 Anaerolineales bacterium
CTGGTGGTTTACCACAATAAATTCGCCAGCGCCCGCGGCTGGATACGCATTTCGGCGGCATTCCCCATCAAGCATGCCGATGGTGAGCGCGAATTGGCGCAAGTTTCACTGGCGCAAGGGCTGGGTCTTCCCTATGATGCCGGCTTATTCATTGTGTTCAAGGATCAGATTACCGGTCTGGAATACATCCGCAGCGCCCAGGAACTTAACGAGCAGGGCCTGTACATCGAGCTAGAGGCTTACAGCTACCATGTTTATTGGGACTTCAAAGTGATTGAGGACAATATGTGGCGGCAGTACGCCCAATTGAGCGCCTATCTCAACGGGCGCGGCGTGCCCAGCATCGACGAAGCGCTGAAAGAGATTTTCTTGCAGTCCATTCACGATCCCTACCGCGAGCTGGTGAACCCGGGGCAAATCTCCTGGCTGATCCAGCACCGCCAGATACCCGGGAAGCCCGCACCAGAGGCAGAAACCTTGCTCGATGAAATCCAGGAGAAGGCGCTGCTCTTGATGCAGTCGGTAGAAAGCTATCTGGGTACGAGCGGCAGTGCGGAACCTCACTCTGTGCAGACGCGCCAGCAGGTGGATCGCATTTTATGGCTGTCAGCGCTTGGTGAGAAACTTCCCCTGCCTCGCTCTCGCACCTACCGCCAGGCGCTCAAACATCTGCAGGCCGGCCCGAGCGGGCTGGAAGATATTTCTGCAGACGAGCCTGGTCTTTGGGGTCCGCTCTTTGCCTGGTGTTTCACCCGCAGCCTTGCACAGGCAGCCCCGCCAGACGTACTGGCCGGCTCCACGGCAGAGGAAGTCAGCCGCACCTGGTTAGATGAGTGGTTGTTAGGCAAGATCATCGCGACCTGCCTGCAAGACCTTGGACTGGCAGAAACCCAGTCCCGGCGCGGGGTATCGTCGGTGCGCCTGCTCATCAGCCAGTCGGGCTGGTTCGAGCGTCTGGATAAAACCAAACAGCCCGCCTACCAGACTCTGCAAAGCTGGCTGAAAGATCAGGATGTTCTGCGCTTCATCGGCGCAAATCGCTTCCAGGATGTGCTGTGGTTCAACCGCGAGGCTTTCGATGAATTCTTGTGGTGGATGTTCGTCGGGAGCATTGCCGCAATGCTCTTTGCCGCTGAGGGGTCGGTCCAGGAGCCGCAAGATGGCGCCAAGGCAATCGTCGCTCGGTGGCAGGTGATTGAAAAATTAAAGCAGGCTGCGGCAGACTCGGGATATCAGTTGGAACGCCTGGTGGCGCTCAGCAAAGGTTAGCCGGCAATCATGCGCCCGTCTTTAATGGCGCGCTGCAGATGCCTGTAGAAAACCATATCGGCGCGCAGCATGCTGCGCTGGCTGGACACACGCCGCAGATTGCTCATGGCGTCGTCGGAGATATCTACGCCGGTTGCCATGCGCAGCAGCCGGACTGCCTGGGCTGCATAGGCAACATTGTTCTTGGGCTCGATGCGATCAAAGTCCTCAAAAAACCAGCCGCAGGAAGTGAACATGCGCTGGCGCTCACGCTGTGATTCCAACAGCATATGCATGCGCACAACCACATCGGCAGGCAGACGGGTGCCTGCCGCTTCTGCCACCAGCTCCTCGACGTTCGTCTGCCCTAGCAGTACGTGAATATACTGCTTGCGCAGCTCCCAGGGGTCACGCACATAGGCGCTGGCAGAGCGTTCGTACACCTGATCCAATAGAGCCGCAATGCGCTCCAGCGCATAGCGCAGGTGCCCTTTCCACCGTCCATCTCCGGGTGTGCACGGACAGTTGCCCATCCAACGCTTTACACCGTGATGGCAGCTCCAGGAGGTGTCTTCTCTCAGTTGGGCAGTGCGCAGCACCGGGTAGCGCTGCAGCCACAGCCCCGGATAACTCACTTCCAGGCCCAACCGGCTCACTGCACCATCGACCAGGCGTGCGAGAAAGTAGTTGCGCAGGGGCTGGTGGTGACCGTAAAGCTCTCCATCCGATGCCAGCATGACCATCTGCGGCTCGCCGCTGCGGGCTTTATCGCTGCTGAAAAATGGCTGCAGATTGTGCTGCGCGAAGTGGTCGGCATTCGTCGTCAGGCTGGGATTGAA
Organism: Anaerolineales bacterium; assembly: GCA_041736465.1. GTDB lineage: Bacteria > Chloroflexota > Anaerolineae > Anaerolineales > UBA4823 > JAJUJL01. Next base: position 2,088 of record JBGSTO010000195.1, read on the forward strand.
GCTGATCCCGCCGCTCAAATCAGGGTGGTAGGTAAAGGCAACGATACTGCGCCCCTCCGGCAGCTCGATGCGGTAAGGCTGGGAAACATCCATGGGCTGCCTGGCAAACTGCCAGGGCGCCAGGATGGTGAACTGTATCCCGTGGTCCACCAGCACCTGCAGCGTTTCCAGGTTGGCGGCGGTCTCGGGCAGCCACATCCCCAGGGGACGGTGTCCAAAGCGATGCTCGAAATCGGCGATCCCCCAATACACCTGGGTGATTTTGTCGCGAGAAGAGTCCAAAGGCAGGATCGTATGGTTGTATGCCTGCGCCAGAGCGTTGCCCACCCCAAAACGTTTATAATTGGCTTGATCCTGGGAAACGATTTTGGAACTGGTAGCCGGATCATAAGCCTGCATCCAGTTCATGAGCGTAGGGCCAACGTTAAAACTGACACGCTCGAAGTTGCCTAGCTCCGCATTTGGGCGGTAGCATTCGGCATGGATACGTTCATTCCAGTTGGGGTAGGGGGCAGCGCCAGATTCGGAAGGGATAATACCAGTAAGCGGATCTTCGCGAGGTGGTTGGTAGAAGTGGGCGTGGATGCAGATGGAACGAAGGGTCATAGGTTGTCACTGATTAGCAATATACATTCAACGATACCACCATTCAGCTACTTTCACAAGTAAGAATAGACTTACTTCGGCGTAAAATCGAGGTAAGAGAATCGGGTACAATTAAGCTATAAATTCGTGGGCCTTTCAGGCAGGCTGGCTGGCATGCCTGGAGATTTCCACCAAGAATACATAACCCCGAATCTGGTTTCCCGTTACACTTTTCGGCGCGATCCTGGCAGTCTGCCAGGTAAATTACTCCACCATACGCTGTATGGTGCACTGGTCTCAGGAGGGTGTTCCGATGAAAACACGGGCAGTTATTCTGGCAGGCGGCGAAGGGTCCCGGCTTGGAATCCTCACCGCCAAGCGTACCAAGCCTGCGGTTCCGTTCGCTGGCAAGTACCGCATCATTGATTTCACGCTATCAAATTGCGTCAATTCCGGCATATTCGATGTCATGATCCTGGCGCAGTACCGCCCGCATTCCCTGATCGAGCACATCGGCGCCGGCGGTCCATGGGATCTGAACCGCGATTTCACCGGTGGTGTGCGCATGTACACCCCCTACAAAGCGCGCGGCGCATCGGATTGGTATCTGGGCACAGCCGATGCAGTGCAGCAGAACTTTCGCTTTATCAAGAACGGTCAGCCGGACCTGGTGATCATCCTTTCAGGCGATCATATCTACGAAATGAACTACTCTCTGATGATCGACTACCACCGCCAGACCGGCGCCGACCTGACCATGGCAACCATCCGCGTATCCATGGAAGAGGCTTCGCGTTTCGGCGTCGTTGGTGTGGATGGTGACCGTCGCGTCAACTCCTTTGTGGAGAAACCGGTTCAGCCTCCTTCCGACCTGGCAAATATGGGCGTATACCTTTTCAATACCGATGCGCTCGACACGCTCCTGTGGGAAGATCACCAAAATCACGTTTCCTCACATGATTTTGGCAAAGACATTCTGCCGCGCATGATCGCACTCGGCTATAAGGTCTACGCCTATCCATTTTCTGGATACTGGGTGGATGTTGGCACAATCGAGTCATATTGGCAGGCGCATATGGATCTGCTCGGACCACAGCCTGGCATCGATTTGAATGACCGCTCCTGGGTGATCCACACACGCACCGAGGAACGCCCTCCGGTAATGATCGCGCGCGGCGCCAATATCTACGACAGCATGATTACCGATGGCTGTGTGATTGCCCCAGACGCCATCATTGAAAAAAGTGTGCTCGCTCCCGGTGTGCGCGTTGAGAGTGGAGCGGTCATCCGCGAGTCGGTCCTGCTGACCGATGTGACCGTTGAAGCCGGCGCAACCATTTACCGGTCGATCATCGATAAAAAATCCAGGATCGGCAGCCAGGCACGCATAGGTGATGTGGTTGAAGGCACAGCACCCGGCATCAGCATGGTTGGCAAGAACAGCGTGGTCACGCCCGGATTGATCGTGGAATCCGGGGCTATCATCGCTACCGACGTAATCCCTTCTGATTATCCGGCTGATGTAGTCCGCAAATCAGATTATATCCAAACCAAGAGGTTAGCCCATGAAGTTTGAGCGTTCATCTGGAATACTGCTTCACCCTACCAGCCTGCCCAGCCCGTATGGCATCGGAGATATCGGTGCAATGGCCTACCGCTGGCTGGATTTTCTGGCAGAGACCGGCTGCCGCCTGTGGCAGGTGCTCCCCTTAGGACCCACAGGCTACGGTGACTCGCCTTACCAATGCTTCTCTGCCTTTGCAGGCAACCCATACCTGATCAGCCCGGACGCACTGGTCGAAGACGGCTTGCTCACTCAGGCGGAGATTGATGGCGGGCGGCGATTTCCTGCCAGCCATGTGGACTTTGGTGGGGTGATCCCCTGGAAGCTTGAGATATTAGCGCGTGCCTACCAGCGGTTCAACCAATCTGCCAGTGCTGCACTCCGCCAGGAATTTGAGGAATTCCAGCACCTGCACGCCGCCTGGCTGCCTGATTTCGCCTTTTTCATGGCGCTGAAAGAGTATCATGGCGGTGGATCCTGGGTTTCCTGGGGGCCTGACCTGCGCAAACGCAACCCAACCGCATTGGCAGACGCTGCCAGACTGCTTTCAGACGCCATCCAGCAGCAAACTTTCCGCCAGTTCATCTTCTTCCGCCAGTGGAACGCCCTGCACGACTATGCCCGTTCCCTGGACATGCAGATCGTTGGGGACATCCCCTATGTGATTGCCCACGACAGCTCCGATGTCTGGGCACACCCGGAACTATTTTTCCTGGACGACGCTGGCAACCCGACGGTTGTGGCAGGCGTACCTCCTGATTATTTCTCAGCCACCGGACAATTGTGGGGCAACCCGCTCTACAATTGGGAGGTCCATAAGGCGAGCGGCTATGCCTGGTGGGTGGCGCGCTTCCGAGCGATACTGGATATGGTGGACATCGCGCGCTTGGATCACTTCCGCGGTTTTGCAGGCTATTGGGAAGTGCCCACCGGTATGCCCACCGCCGAGCACGGTCGCTGGGCTGTTGGCCCGGGAGCAGATCTGTTCTATACCCTGGAAAAAGAATTAAGTGATCTGCCCATCATCGCCGAAGACCTGGGCATCATCACCGATGATGTGGTCGCCTTGCGGGAGGCATTCAACCTGCCCGGTATGCGCATTGTCCAGTTTGCCTTTGCCGGTGGGCCGCGCGATCCATTCCTGCCCCATAATCACGAAAAAAACACCGTGGTGTATACCGGCACTCACGATAACGATACAGCTTTAGGCTGGTACAAGCGCGTGAAAGAAGATGAACGCTCGTTTTACCGCCGCTACATGGGGCGAGATGGGAGCGATGTCTCCTGGGACTTGATCCGGGCTTGCTGGTCATCGGTGGCAGTCTTTGCCCTTGCGCCGATGCAAGACCTGCTCAGCCTGGATAACCAGGCGCGCATGAACTACCCCGGGCACGAAAGCGGCAACTGGTCCTGGCGCATGCCCGCCCACGTCTTGAACGCCCAGCTCTCCGGGCGGATTCGCGAATTCAATTATCTCTACGACCGTGAAAAGCCAAAAGCTGAACCGGAAGAGGTCGAAGACTCAACCGGCGAAAAATGAAGCTGCGCTAGAGAACCAACACCAGGCTGTCTTACCGGCTGGCGGTAAGACAGCCTGGTGTTTATTCGCTCACGCTGATTAAGATCTCACCGGAGCCTGTGCCGCTCATCGAGTAAGCCCCGTCTTGCAGCCTGATCTCTCCGGTTGCCTGGATGCTCAGGGTCGTCACGCCCGGCGCTGAAGCACGCAGCACAAACAGCACCTGCTGGATATCCGCCTTCGCCGAGACAAGCTCCAATACCTGGCTCTTGCCTTCACCGGCGCTAAACTCGCCCTGGTAGGTGATTTGCGCAACAGGAGCCGCATCCTGCACGCCTTCATCCCGAAGATATAAATAGTAATAGGGGATCCCAATCTGCATGGGTTTACCGGTAACCGTAATGACATCTCCCACCTGCAGATCGGTCTGAGTGGCGCCGATATCGATGTATGGATCGATGACTTCCGTTTGTGTAAACGCAGCTGTTGGGTCTGGAATTTCTGCCGGGGCCACTGTGGCCAGATCTACTGCGGGGAGAGTGGCTGTCGGAGCTGGCGCTTCCGAAACTGCAGCAGTGAGCTGAGGTGCAGGCGCAGGCGCAGTCGAGACAGGCTGGGTGGTACATCCCACAGCCATCGCGCTGACCAACAGCAGCACCACCCATTGGATAAGTTTCATTGCGATTCTTTCTGTCCCCTGCCCCAGTGAATGACCTCGCGTAAATTCTCCCACAGCAAGTAGATACCCGTGAGGAACACGATGACAGCCACGATCTGCCAAAAAAACTGGTACAGCAGCACGAGCATCGCCGCCAGTGCCAATCCAATGGAGAGTGAATTGATCAATGAAAACAAACGGCCTCGAAACCCGGCCTCGAAGAAGATGAATACACCCACGATCAAGCCCAGTCCAACCAGCGCGTACTGCCGGGCAAAAACAATCAGCAAGACCGTCGCAATCATCAGCGTGCCGATACTGGCAGCCGCCAGGAATTCCGCCAAATCCAGGAGGGGCAGATTCAAATCTGTCGAAGGGCGCGCCGGATGGTGCAGGTGCGCACCGGGAGCGCCCTCCTCGCCCACTTTCAGATGCCCGGCGTGGCGCTCATAAGCCTGCAGCCGGGCATCTAAGGTGGCATGTTCCTGCCGCAGGCGGAATATTTCTTCAGATAATGTCTCAAGCTCATCATGCTGGCGGGCGTGTTCGCCCGCCAGGTGGGCATGCCCATGCAAAGCCTCTGCACCAACGCCCGATTGAACCAGTTGAGCGCCTTTTGAGTCGATCAACTGATTCACTTCACCCAGTCTCGCCCTTGTCTGAACCTGTTGAAATGCCAGCACTTGCAGAGCCTGGGCTGGTGTCGCAATCCGATCCAATCCGCACCAACCCAACGGATCGCACCAGCTGCGCCTCACGCTGCCGTCTCGCTGGTAAACCGGTCCGGCAGGGGCATTCTCACCGGCAATCGGATCCTGTGCATACCAGCCCCACAAGCCGCGATAGCCTGCCGCCCAGCCCGCTTGCTCGTCCAGCAGCTGAAGCTGCCAGGTCTTCTCACTTCCATAGCCGATCTGCAAACCGTCGCCGCGTGCATAGTCGATAAACGGCACCCGAAATACATCCAGGGCGCGTTCAGTAACGCGTCCGAGGCGGATACCAAATCGCTCCTTGACGAATACCTGCGCACGGCGAATCCCAGACGCCATGGGCGAAATAAATGGCACTTCGATCTCGGTCATGTACTCGCCCGGCAGGAAATAGCCCGCATGGCTGCCCGCACCGACGTACACCACCTGGTGTTCCCAACCACCGGCATCCGGTAGTTTTTTCAGCTCCGGGTCGTCCCAGCGGCGGCGCAAATCGTCGCCGTGATGATCGTGGGAGGCGTACGCCACCCACTTAGGCTGCAGGCGCTCCATCCAGGGCATCTCTTCAGTACCCTCTTCCGGGTCGAAGCAGTAAACGGTTACCATTTCCCAATCCGCCTCGTGATCGTTTACACCATCGAAGCCAGAGCGCCAGTTATTGAATGGGTAGAAATACCAGTACTGCAGCACCCACCAGCCGCGTTCGTGCAGCACGCGCCCGTAGTAAGCGTACTGCTCATTTTCTTTCTGCAAATTGCGGTAGGTCAATGCGGCTGCGATCGCAGTATCTCCCGGCACCCTGCCGCGCAGCAGCAGAGAGATAGAAAAGACCGCATCGACCAGTCGGGAAGCAAAACCCACCCGCGCCAGGCGGCTGCGTCCGGGGCGAAAGCCGTCCTGTGCGTTTCTTTTGCGCAGTGAGAGCATGGCTTCATCCAGCGATAGGCGCGCCATTTTCAACAAGTCAGGCGGTTCGATGAACTGCATAAAATAAAACGCGCCAAACACGTCCGGACGATGTGACGCCAGGGTTTCCAGCGTCAATTCGCCCTCTGGCACAATCTGCACAGCCGGCTGGTCGGGGATCTGCATCCACAGGCTGCTTTGGCGCACGTAGCGGTCAACATCCATCGGAAAGAAACGCTCTCCCCGGGTGAAGTGTAAAACCGGCTCAAACCGCTGCAGCAAAGCGCGCTTTTCTACCTCTGAGAGCACCTTCTCATCTATCATGCCGCCCTAGTTCCTCAAAAACGCAGCCTGGACGTCGTCCAGGTTCAAATAAAGTACCAGGATGATACCGGTTACCATGCCAATATAATTCGGCTGGCCGCGCATATACCCGACCAGCGCGGTCATCAAGCCGATGCCTTGCAGGGTAATGGCAGCATTCCAGGCCCAGGTTCGCCTCTGAAACAGCGCGAAGGCAACGATCAACAACAATCCTGCCAGAAGGAGATAGAACCAGCCGGATGAAACGCCTTCGAACAAGGCAAATGGGGTGAAGCGGAAGAATAATTCACTGAAAAGCCCCCCGCCTTCACTTTCGGAAAAGGTATAAAGTCCAAAAGCAAGGATACCCAGGCTTTGCACGATCTGCAGCAATGCTACGACCACCAGACTGCGTGTTCGTTCTCCCTTGGTGCCGATAACCGGTCGCAGTGAATTTGGATCTTTCCCACCGAAATGTTGATCGTCAGGCATGCCGCAGTCATTCACTCCTGTAACGGCAGCCATCCAATGGAATGGGATGGTGTGCCGGTGATTTTATGCCGATCCCAGCAGTTTATCCACCGCGCGCGTCAGCTCTGCCATGCTGTTCGCCTGCAGCACCACATCGCAGGCTGGCGCATAGCGTATCATATCGCTGTCGCCAGTACCCCACAGCGCGGGAGTTTCGGGTGTCAGCCAAATCGTGCGCCGGCTGCGCCGCGCCAGCAGGGTAAATAAATCCAGCCGGGGATCGTTATAGTTGTTGCGCCCATCGCCAACCACCAGGAATATTGTACGGCTGTCAATCGAGTCCAGGTGATCGCGCAAAAAATTCTCCAGACTGAATCCCAGATCGGTATTATAGTGACCGGAGGGCATACGTTCCAACACCTGCTGGACTGCCTCGCGCCCATCCCGGTTGCTCAAGACTGTCGAAATATCTTCCAGATGATCGATGAATGCGAAGGCGCGTGTCTTCTTGATCTGATCCTGCAGTTCATAGAGCAGGGATAACATGAACTCCGAGCAGGAGCGCATGGATGTACTCACGTCGCATATGACCACCAGCTTGGGTTTGAGGGCGTGATGGCGGTGTTTGATTTCAATCGGTACGTTGCCGTGTCTCAAGTTCGCACGCAAGGTTGCTTTGGCATCCAACTGCCCATTTTTCGCTCTGCGCTGCCGCAATGCAGCCCGAGTGCGCAGCGCTGCCGCCAGGCGGCGGACTTCTTTACGCAGCAGGTCTAAGTCATGCTCGGTGAGTGTATTGAAAGGTCGGTTCATTAACTGGTCGGTGCGCTCGCCCGGCGTCTCCCGGCTCATATTTTCAGCAATACGCTGACCGGCATACTGGCGCAGCTGCTCTTCCATGGACTGCATATTTGCCTGTAAGAGCTGTTGGAGCTGGTTCACGCGCTGGCGATTCATCCCCATCTGCTCCAGGAGCGCTGCCAGCTCGTCGAGCGCTTCACGCACTTCTCGGAAGCGCAGGGCGCGTTGCATGCGCTGCGCCATCCACTGGCGGTAGCGCAGATCATCGACCTGGTTAAGCCCAACCATTTTTGCCAGGCGGTCTAGCTCCTCTGGACTCAACTTCTCGCCGTTCAACAACCGTTCCAGCATCTGGCGCAGCTGATCTTTGAACTGCCGCAGAGCCTCGGCAAACTGCTGCGCCTCTTCTGGAGTCAGGTCTTCACTCATGTTGGAAACCGGTGAGGAGGAGGAAGCGCCAAAAAAGAGCGGGAATAATTCCTCGAACACCGGCACCGAGCCGGCATCCTTCACTAACGTAGCCCGCAGGCTGATGCGGAAAGCATCCTTGTTCTGGATACCCAGCTCTTCCACCGCCCGAAATGCGTCCACGCTTTCTGCCAGGCTCACTCGCACACCGGCTGCCCGCAGGGCATTGATGAATTTGACGATGCGCTCTTCCATGACCGGCTCCTTAATTTCGCCAGCGGTTCGCCCGCGAATCATCCGCGTCATCCCGGCGGTTGCCCGGAGGCCGCTGCAGGAAGCGCCTGGCACGCTGCAAGTCGTTTTCATGTTTGAGCAGAACGCTCAGGGTGTTCTCGACGGTGCTTTGATCCAGGCTGCTGGCATTCAATGTCACCAGTGCATGCGCCCAGTCCAACGTCTCGCTGATGCTGGGAGATTTTCGTAATTCCATCGACCGCAGGCTGTGCACGAACTCCACCACCTGGCGGGCCAGCTTAGGAGCCAGATCTGGGACTTTCAGGCGCACAATATCCAGTTCCTGCTCGATATTAGGATAATTGATAAACAGATACAGGCAGCGGCGTTTTAGCGCCTCACTCAGCTCGCGGGTATTATTGCTGGTCAGGATCACCAGCGGGCGGTGCAGCGCTGAGAGCGTGCCAATCTCGGGCACACTCACCTGGTAATCGCTGAGCACTTCCAGCAGAAAAGCTTCGAACTCCGCATCTGCCCGGTCGATCTCATCGATCAATAGCACCACCGGTTTCTCGTTCAAGATGGCGCGCAAGAGAGGGCGCTGCAGCAGAAAGCGCATGGAAAAAAACACATCTTCTTCAGCTGCCAGGCGGTCGGCGGCATCGCTCAAGCTGGTCGCCTGCGAAAGCGTCTCCTGCACCTTATCGCGTAACAACTGGGTATACAGGAGCTGCTTGGAGTATTCCCACTCATACAGCGCTTTGGTTTCATCCAGGCCTTCGTAGCACTGCAGCCGGATCAGCTCTCGCCCGGTTGCGCCGGCAAGCGCTTTCGCCAGCTCAGTTTTTCCGACACCTGCCGGGCCTTCAGCCAGCAAAGGCTTACCCAATTGCTGCGCCAGGAATAATATCGTAGCAATTTCATCACTGGCAATATAGGCCTGTTGCCCCAATGCCTGGCGTAGATCTCCGGCATCTCGAAATTCATTACCTGCATTCATCCCGGACACCTCTAAAACAACGCTATGTCAAGCCAGGCGGTCGTATCGCGACGATCGCCACAGGCCTGATAATCAAAGCAAGCTCTTATTCAGACTGTTCAGGCTGTTCAGGTTCTTCTGCTGCCGGCTGCCAATCTGGAGCGGCGCGCAGCAGTTCGGCTTTGGACACGCGGTTAACCCGCCGGCAGTGTGGGCAGTCTGCGTTGTAATGGCTGAGTTCTTGCTTTACAATTTCTTCCAGCGCAAATTGCACAGCCTCACGGCTGAGTGCAAACGGCCGGTGGCACTGGTGGCATCGAATTTGCATTGCGGACATCTCCCTTCATACGCCTGCCAGCGGCAGACGAAACAGCACAGTTTCAACCTTACGGTCAGGATTGCCCCCCTCAGGTGGTCATAGTATACAACAACACTCCAATTCGGGATAGCCTGCCCAAAAGGGTTTATAATTTACCTATCATGAAATTCTACACCTCCAGCGGAGACGACGGGTTTACCAGCCTTCTGGGCGAAGGTCGGGTGCCGAAATACCACCCTCGACCGGATGCAGTTGGCACGATCGACGAAGCCACCGCCGCACTGGGAGCAGCGCGCGCATTCTGCCGCTCCGAGCAAAGTATTTCCCTACTGCTCCAGGTGCAGCGAGACCTTTACCAGATGATGGCTGAGGCGGCAGCCACACCGGCAAATGCATTGCGCTTCCGCAAGATCGACCCGCAGCGTGTCGGCTGGCTGGAAGAACAAACCGATGCCATCAGCGCTACCGTCGCCATCCCAAACGAATTCATCCTGCCCGGCGACACACCCGCTTCAGGACTGCTTTCCCTGGCACGCGCCATCATCCGCAGGGCAGAGCGCAAAATTGCCGAGCTGGTGCACAGCGGAGAGATCGAAAATATCGATATCTTGCGCTATCTAAACAGGCTGAGCTCGCTGTGCTTCGCACTGGAATTACTCGAAATCCAGGCTGCCGGGGGCAGCTCTCCCACGCTGGCAAAAGAATAAACTTCTCCAGTATACAAAACAACTGCCCGCAGCCGGAACCGAGCTGCGGGCAGTTTGTTATTAATTCCGGATGCTGGCTACTGTCCCGCGGCTGCAGCCTGAACCGCCGCTGCGATATCCTCATAGCTGGGCACAAAACCGGGCCGCACGATTTGACCGTTGACGATTACGCTGGGTGTCCCCGTTACCCCGGCCGCGTCACCGTCTGCCAGGTCTTTATTGATATCTGCCAGGTAGCGATTCTCGCGGAAGCAGGCGTTGAACTCGTCCATATCTAAGCCAAGCGCTTCTGCAAAAGCCACCAGGCGTTTATCGCTCAAATTACCGGCATTCTCGCCGTTCCAATTGGCATAGATCATCGCGTGATAATTCCAGAATTCGTCCTGCGCAGCCGCACACATGCTTGCATTGGCAGCCTGATCTGACTCCTTGGTTGGGGCGCGATCATCGAGGAAAGGATACTGCCGGAAAACATAGTACGCCTGACCAGTAGCAACCAGATTATCGATAACCAATGTTTCGATACCCTCCGTGTAAGACTGGCATGCCGGGCATTGGAAATCTTCCCATACTTCGATCTTTACCGGTGCGTTTGGATCTCCCAGGGCGGTACCGTTGGGCTGAGGATAGCTTTTCGGGGTGATTTGCACGATATCCCCCACCGGCGCGACGGCGTTGCGCAGTGAAGGGGCAATCAATAATGCAGCAACCAACAGCACCACAGCGCTGATCGCCAGGGTAATCACGATGCGTTCCTGGCGCTGCTTGCGCTGGCGCTGCTCACGAATTACCTGGCGTTTACTCTTCGATTCCTGTTTGTTCATCACAACACTAACTCCTCTAAGATGTGGATAGGTCAGAATTTTGCCATGAGGATGCCATTTTGTCCAGCCAATTGCGAAGAAAGACGAATACCTGCTCTTTTTCTGGCTCGTTGTGTATTTCGTGATACAGTCCTTCCCACATCTTAAAGCTGCACAATGAGCCTGCGCGGGCGGCGAATTCCTCACTGGCTTTGGGGCTGGTCAGCCGGTCAGCGCTGCCGTGCATCACCAACAGCGGGGTCTTCAGCTCCGCGGCGTGCTCCAATGCCCAGAAGCCCGCATCCATCGCATCCACAAAGAATCTGGCGGAAATGCGGTCATGCACCAGGGGGTCATCGATGTACGCCTGGACGACACTCGCATCGCGCGAGAGGGCCTGTACTTCCAGCCCGGTGACCTGCGAAAATGCGGGCATCAAGTTATTCATCAAGCGCCCTAAGGCAACTTTGAAGGCTGGCGGCTCGAATGCGATGCGTAGGGATGGTCCGGTAGCGACCGCTCCCGCCAGCGATGGTTGGCGCCGCAGCAGATAGTTGATCACCTGGTTTCCCCCCAGGCTGTGCCCGTAGAGAAACAGCGGCTGCTGAGGCCAGCGCTCCCGGGCGCTGCGCAGCATTAAGGCGATGTCTTCCATAAATGATTCATAGCCAGGAATATGTCCGCGCTGCCCCTGAGATCTGCCATGCCCGCGCAGATCAAAGCCCAGCATGGCGTAACCTGCCTGATTAAGATAGGCTGCCACATGGGCATACCGGCCTGAGTGCTCACCGATGCCATGTACCAGGCAAATGACACCCCTGGGGTTTTCTACATTCCACCGGCACGTAAACAGACTCAACCCATCAACACTGCGCATTTCGTTCGTTTCGTACATAAACTTCCTCCTGGATGGATGGCCTGCTGTTTATTTGCACAAATCACAGGCTGCGGATGCGGAACTTGCACGCATCGCCGCCGGACGCCCGGCAGATGATCTCTTCTACTGTATGCTCTCTACCGGCAGCCCAGGCAAACGCCGCCTGGATCAAGCCTGCAGTAAACCAGCATATCGCCCCTTGCTCGCTTTGTCCGACCGTGGGGTCGCTGGAACGGTCGACCAGGATCAGGTCCTGGTCCGCCGGGTGCAGACTGAGCTGCCCTTTCGCAATGCCTTGAAAATTTTCGAGCAGCCTCACCGCTCTTTGGCGGCGACCGTCCAGGCTTGCGAATCCCCAAAAGATCATCTGCAGCCGGTCTAATGCTCGCAAATTGGGCAGCATCCTGTGCCACACGCCACGTCCGGTGCGGGTCAAAAGCCCGCGCGCTCCCTGACCGTAGTACTCGCGGATGGCTTGATTCAGGCTGCTGATGTCAGAGGCGCGCGCCGTGCGCCGGCTTTCAGCCAGGTTGGGAGAAAACTCGGCAATCCCAGCGTTCTCCAACAGCATTTCCAGGCTGTACAGCCCGGCCTCTTGCTGGGCAGCTTTCAGGATGGCGTCGAAGTACGCAGAGGGGATCAACCTTCCCGTGGAGGGCCTGGTGCGCAGCAGCCCTGGTGAACTGCCAGAACGAGAGGCGCTGTCTGCGGTGTTCATCAATGCTCTGGATCAGGCGATGGATCAGACATTCCACTGGTACACAGGATACTCTTCACCCGTGCGCTCGAAACCCAGCTTGGAATACAGTGAAAGCGAAACCTCGTTGTTCTGCTGAGTATTCACCGTCACCTGAGTCGCGCCGCGGCGCTCGAACTGAGAGAGCATATCTCTCAACAGGTTGTAGCCGATGCTCAGACCCTGAGACTCTGGACGTACAGCCAATCGAGCCAGATGCCCCCCTACCGGTGTCGCCGTGCTGATTTGATAGCCAACAATTTGCCCGTACAGCTCCGCTACCGTCGCGCTGGCAGACTGCCGGAAGGCAACTTCCAGGCAGGAGCGCGAATTCTGCCACACGCCGCCGAATGCCGCCGCATCTACCCATTCCACCGCTGCCAGGTCGCCAAGCAGCATGGGGCGCAGCCTCAAGCCCGGTCTCTGCCGCTCTGCAGGGATTGGTTTTTGCTTCCAGGAGAGCACGATCACCTGGTGCGAATGCGCGAAATCGCTCAGTTCGACCAGCCGGCGAAACCAGCTCTGCAGCGGGATCACCGCCACATTCACCGGGCCGTTCAGGCCGCGCAGTTTCTCCAGCGCTACAGGCCACAGGTGATCCCACACCTGTTCGGTGGAAATATCCTGGGAGGCCGCAAACAGCCTGATCCAGGCAACGTTGGGTGGGTCGGGAGGGCAGGCAAGCGCGCCTTGGATTTCACCATTTAATTCGACGATCTCGAAAGGCTGGTAGCCAATCCAATCCAGCGGCTGGCGCCAATCGAGATGGCGGTGCACGTATGCCCCGAAATGCAGCAAGTTCGCCAGGCGGCGCTGGTCTTCAGGAGCTGCCTGGCGGATTACCAGTTGTTTCTGCTTGAAGAGCATATTCTTCACCGGCCTAACATCTTGAATGGAATATCAAGAATTTTCTTCAACATGCGCTGTTTCAAGCTCAGCTTCTCAGTGCCTTGTAAGCCAGCCTGCATGCTTGCCAGTGCCTGCAGCTGCCGTCCGGTGCGCAGCTGAAGCGCCGAAAGCGACTGCAGCACATGCAGCCGCATCTCGGTCTCACCGCTTTCCAGCAGCAGCTCTGCAGACTGCTGGTATGCCTGGGCGGCTTCTTCCAGTCGCCCGGCGGCATCCAAAGCAGAGCCCAGGTTTCCCAGGGCCACGCCATGGCGGCGTACATCTTTTGCTTCGGAAAATACCTGGATGGTATCTTTCACAACGGCATAAGCTGTCTGTGCGTCGCCGGCTTGCAGATAAGCAACACAGCTGTTATTGTGCTGTTCTGCGGCCTCGATCGCATTCCCCTGGGCGGTAAGGCTGTTGGCAGCCGCTTCGAATGCCTGCGCGGCGCCGAGAAAATCGCCTTGCTGGTAGGCGCGCTGCCCTTCTTTCACCAGGTCTTTTACCAATAAGATTTCGCTCATCTATAATGTAATCTCCAGTATGCCTTCTGCCACAGCGCGCAGCCGGTCCACCGACATTTCGCTCAGGCGCTGCGCCAGTTCAAGGTAGGGGCGATTGACAGGCTTGGATACAAACGCCTGCAGCTCGGGTGCGAGCTGAGTGAAGGATTTTACCGCCCGCTGCTGTGCAGCCCAAACACCTGCCGGGCCGTGCTGATCGAGAAAATCTTTCACCGGACGTTTGAGCAGCTCGCCCAATGTCTCCAATACAGGCAGGGGAATCGACTCTTTTCCCAGCTCGTACGCAATCACTTGCTGAGGGCTGATTCCAACTTTCTCTGTCACAGCCTGCACGCTCAAACCCGCTTCCAGGCGCGCGGCGCGCAGCAGCGCGCCGATGATCCTCTGCCGCAGCGCAACCAACCGGCCGCGATCCACAGTCTCTGCCAGAGAGCGAGACTCAGCCCGGGAGACATCGCCCCAAAAATGCTCCATGGGCACACTCAGGTGCAGCGCCAGCAGTTCCAGCTCTGGCAGCGACGGGGCATGCTCACCGCGCTCGTATGCTGCGAACAGCTCAGCGCTCACGCCCATGATGCGTGCACACTCTTCCGGATTTTTCCCCGATGCCTGGCGCGCATCGCGTATCAAGGCGCCTAACTTCTTATTACGGATTCTTAGCGCAGCTGTATTCATCCAGATACAATCTCCTAATCCACCATCGGCGGCATGGTGTAGCCAAGTCCAGAACGGGTAACAATATGCACCGGATTCTTGGGGTCATCCTCCAGTTTTTGCCGCAGCCGGGAGATGCTTACCCACAGAATTTCTTTGTCATCGCCATACTCTTGACCCCATACATTGGTTAAAAGCTGCTCCGATGTAAGCACCTGACCAATGTTGTGTGCAAACTGCAGCAGCAGCCGGTATTCGGTCGCTGAGAGGAATACAATCTTATCATTACGGAAGACTTCTGCACGCGCAAAATCAATCTTCAAACTTCCGTGGGTAAAGTTGGCTGGCTGGGTGCCGCCAGAAGTTTTCACCCGCCGCAGTACAGCCCGAACACGCGCCAGCAGCTCGGTTGCCGAGAAAGGTTTGACGATATAGTCATCCGCGCCAAGATCCAGGCCGCGCACGCGTGCATTTTCTTCGCCGCGAGCGGTCACCATGATAATCGGCACGCTGGAAAATTCGCGGATACGCTCGCAGGCGCCGAAGCCATCCAACACAGGCATCATGACATCCAACAATACCAGATCCGGCTTGTGCTGAGCCACCATATCCACGGCTTCCTGTCCGTTGGAAGCCTTGATGACCGTATAGTTATCGGTCATCAGGTTAGCTTCTACAAGGCGTAAATATCTTGGCTCATCATCTACGATCAAGATCATAGCACTCATACTGCACTCTCCCTGAATGATATTGACTCCCGATTGATGGTACGTTCGAGGGGCAACCGGATATTGAATACGGTTCCAACCCCTGGTTCAGATTCCGCACTGATCTCGCCGCCATGCGCCTGAATAATCCGGCGGCAGATGAACAACCCCAAACCGGTGCCGCGCACCGTAACATTATTGCTCGGCGCTCTGTAGAAGCGCTTGAACAGGTTCTTTAGATGCTCGGGTGCAATTCCCGGGCCTGCATCTCGCACTTCGATCAGCGCTTGCCGGTCACGCTTATCCAGGGCTACCTGAATCGGAGATCCCGGGGCATACTTGACCGCGTTCGAGATCAGGTTATCGAAGACCTGCGCCAGGCGGGTGGGGTCGGCGTGTATTTGTATGCCCGGGAAGCGCACATCCAGGCTCACTTTTAGATCATCCTGCCTGGAGGCAGCCCGCAGAGTCATATCCTTCAGAAATGTATCCAGGCGGATGGGTTGAAAACTCATGCGCAGCGTGCCGGCTTGCAAACGCGATGAATCCATCAAGTTTTCGATCAATTCTCTCAACCGGTCTGCTTCTTCATCGATGATCGACAGGAATTCGTGCCGCGTTTCAGGATCCCAGTTGATATCCTCGCGCAGCAGGGTAGTGGCATAGCCTTTAATGAAGCCCAGTGGGGTTAGCAATTCGTGCGAGACTGTAGCAATAAAATCTTCCTGCAGCCGGTCCAGGCGGCGTTCGGCTTCCAGGTTGGCAATCCGCTGCACCAGGTTATCATGCCCCAATAGCTGCGCAACGTGCAGCGCAATGAATTCAGACAGGCGAATCTGATCGCCTTGAAACGATGGTCCCCCAAAACGGATGAATACCAGGGCGCCCATCTGATCTCCGCCCCAGCGCAGCGGGAGGCCGAGCTGGTACTGCAGGCGCATGCGCTCTTCTTCGTAGCTTTCCGTGCGCTCCTGGCGGATCACCGCCTGCCCGTTCTGCAGCGCGTCCATAGCGGTCGACTCTCCCCAGGTCAGATCCGCCCCTTGAGAACGGCCGCGCCCAATTGCGCGCGCATACGCCGGCTCCAATGTGTCCATCTCACGACGCAGGTACAATACAATATTGTCGAAAATGAACACCGGGCGAGTCAGGCGGATGATCTCATCCAGAGCATCATCCATGTCGACAGCGGTAGATACCGCCCGGCTGATGGCATAAACAGCTTCTAGCTCTTCTGGCTTCAGCGATCCCGGATCGGAAGTGTCCTCGAACATTGTTGACCCCTGCCCTTATCAATCATCCATGATATCCAAGGAAAATTCAAACCGCGAACCCCGCCTTTCGACCGAATCCACGCGAATTGTCTGGCGGTGTGCCTGTAAGATTTGTTGGCACAGCGCCAATCCCAGACCTGTTCCACTGTAACGGCGAGTTGTCGTGCCATCCAGTTGGTGGAACGGTTCGAACAGTTCTGGCAAACGCTGCTTTGGGATGCCAATCCCAGAATCGATCACTGAGACACTCACAATTTTCGCTTGAGGCTGGACAGCAACCTGGATTTTACCTTCTGGCGGGGTAAATTTAATGGCATTATCCAGGAGTTGTGTAATGACCCAGGTGATCTTCTCACGATCACAGTATACCAGAGGTAAACGGTCAGGGATACGCGAGCTTAGCATCAGCCGGGCGGTTTCGGCTTTGGAACGGGCGGTTTTCATCACCTGGTCAACCAGCTCCGCCAGGTTTACCGGCTCGAGCCTCAACTCGAGCTCGCCCCGGGAAGCCAGGGAAAATTGGATCAAATCCTCGATGAGCTGTTCCAAACGAGTCTCAGCCCGGCGGATCACATCCAATGCATTAACCTGCTCTGAATTCAAATCACCTAAACCGCCTTCGATCACCATCTCTAAGTAGCCCTTCATATGCGTCAGCGGTGTGCGCAGTTCATGCGAGATGTTGGCAATGAAGTTCGCTTTTAGCTGGTTCAGCTCCTGCAGCTTGCGCAGCGCGACCTGAAGCTCTTGTGTGCGTTCCAGCACCCGCTGCTCCAGGGTGGTGTTGGCTTGATGCAGAGCAGATTGCAGCAAGTAGATCTGTTCGGTGATCGCCCGGTCCAGAGTATCAGCCTGCACCAGCCCCATCTCTCGCAGCGCCTGGCCTAACAACACAGAACGCCCGGCTTTTTGTTCTTTGTGCTGGTAGGCGAGAGCATCCACCAGCTCGCGTTGGGTGAGCAGGCCTTTTTCAACCAGATATTCACCCAGGCGCGGCACCAGAATTTCAGGCGTGATCGGCAGCCCAACCGGCAGCGCGCTGATCGGCTGCAGGCTGCGTTCAGCCAGCGCGGCAGCTACGGCGATATCGACACCGCACTGTTTGCAGCGGCGATCGCGCCAGTCCACTGGATGATTACAATTCGGGCAGGAAATAGGGTGATTCATGCGTAATCGATCATAACCTTTTCCTACCAATGTTGAAAGGCCTGTACACTCACCTGTTAAGTGTTTGTAAGGTAACTATGTTTCGTTTTCAGGCATAATTGAAACGCATACGATACTCATTGGCGTATGTAGTGGAGCCGAATTAGCTTACAGGGATGTAGAAGATTTGAGGAAGGATGGTAGAGGACATACCCGGTGGAAAAGACCAAGATGACCAGGGTACTCATCATTGACGACGACGTTGCAATGACCGACATGCTGCGGCAGGTGCTTGAGCCGAACTCATTCGAGGTCTTTGAAGCGCGCAATGCGCGCGATGGGATCGAGGCAGCCCGAAAGATCGACCCTCAGGTTGTCGTGCTGGATCTAATGCTGCCCGAGATGGATGGTTGGGAGGTGTGTAAACAGATTCGCTCGTTCAGCCGCGCTTCCCTGCTGGTTTTGTCTGCTTTCAGCAAACCGGCGATTGTTGCGCGTGCATTGGACGAAGGCGCCGATGATTACCTGCTCAAACCCACTCAAAGCAATGTGCTGATCGCGCACATCAAGAAACTTGCCCGCAGGGCGCAAGCCGAGAACGGCAACGGCAGCAAACAGAGTGCAGGCATTACCCAGCGGCTTTGACGCTGCAATCTCGTGCGATGTTCCAGACTTGCAGGACACATTCCGTGTCCTGCTTTTTTTTCCTCCATCGCGCGAGATTGAAGATATGGGTTACAATACGCGAAATATTTCACGGAGGCAAAAGAAGTGCAGACCTGCTCAAAATGCCAAAACGTATCCCCCGATAATGCCTCGAAATGCGTCGTTTGCCAGGCTGATCTGGTTGAATTTTCCACTACAGCCGTGGCGTTAAAGAAATTCCAAATGAATGTGCGCGTTAAAAATGTGCGCCTGGTCGTAGCTGCCAACTGCTGCCCGGCATGCCGTGAGGTAGAAGGCACCTACGACAAACTCAACGTGCCCCGACTGCCGGTTGAAGGCTGTTCGCACGCCAGAGGCTGCCGCTGCTTCTACGAGCCGATGCTGAACGATATTTATCCTTAGGGAGAGTCTGGCAGCGCAGGGCGGCTGCCGCGTTTTTCGTCATGTACCTCAGCCTGAGCAAATGCAATTGCCTCCTCCCGGCTGTGCACTGTGCCTTCGGCTTGAGCCTCTCGAATAGCATCCAATAAATCCCCGATTAGCGGCCCCGGCTCAAGCTCGAGCGCCTGCATCAGATCGTGCCCATTGATCAAAACCGGCGGCGACACGAGCTGGCTCTTTTGCTCCCACCAGGCATCCAAAAGCACGCGGACTACATCCAGGTGTTTACGCCATACGGCTTGCGGCAGCGTATGGCTGTAGGTTGCCCACACATCTGCCAGAGAGAATAAACAGATATCGACTCCCGCAGGACCTGTATCCCGGAAGAAGCGGTAGATGGCTCGCCTGGAAGGCAGGCCCTCGCTGTTCGCCAGCCAAAGGGGGCGCATATGGTGGCGGATGATCGTGCCGAGCCGCTCGATCTCCTGACTGCTCAAACGCAGCGCATGCGCGCGGGCTGAGAACAGCCTGACGCTGAAACGCTCGTGTTCATAGAAATGGATCTGCCCGTCCTGCTCGTGCGTGCGCGTTTGAGGCTTCCCTGCATCGTGATACAAAGCCGCCAGAAAGTACAGGCTGCGAAGGGAGCGATCGGGGTTCAACTGAGAGGCGAGATGCTGCTCGATCTGCTGGCGAAATCGTCCCAATCGGACGGTCAATAAACCTGCTCCCAGGTTGGCGGCTGCATCGGGATCATGCTCGCCCGCCAGTAATCTCAGCACCACAGCCAGGCGCTGCATCACCCCTAAAGTGTGTTCCCATACGTCCATCACATGGGGAGGCGGCTGCTGTACGCCGCGCAGTGCATCCAACTCCGGCAGCACGATCTTCAGGGCGCCGAGATGCTCCATCAGCCGCAGGGAACTCTCTGGCTGAGCGCCCTCCAGCATACGAAAAAGCTCGTCGCGTACTCGCTCGGGTGTAACCTTAGCAAGCTGGGGGGCAGCCTGGCGCAGCCGGCTGCGTGTTTCGGCGGGGATCTTCAAACCAAAGACCACCGCCTGCCGGACGGCGCGCAGCACGCGCACAGGGTCACTTTCCAGGCTGTCAGGCGAGCACACACGTAAGACCTTACTTTGCAGATCTTGCAAGCCTCCCAGGGGATCGATCAGCGTTTGCAGCTGGCGTATATCCAAAGCCATGGCATTGATGGTGAAGTCCCGGCCGCGCAGGTCCTCCTGCAGGTCCTTGCCGCGCAGCAGGGCGATATCGATCACCACGCGCCGCCCATCCGGGGAAAACCAAATCACGCGCGCCGTTTCGCGCCCTTCATCTAATGGATAAAACGCACCACCCAGCGAATTTGCCAGGCGGCGCCCTAACTGCAGCGCGCCCTGGGAAACCGCAAAGTCGAAATCGTGCATTTGGCGCTGCAGCAGCGCATCGCGTACAGAGCCGCCCACCAGATACACCGGCTGGTTTTCCGGCTGTACCTGCAGCAAAGCATGTATTACGGCACTATTGCCGAGTAAAAAGTGATCGGGCAGCATGCAGACAGGCTTATCAATCTTCCGGTTTGTACAGGGTCGGGTTGACGCAGCCAATGAACGGCAAGTTGCGGTAAAGCTCGTCCAGGTCCAACCCGTATCCAAATACGAACTTGTCAGGAATGCGGAAACCGCAGTAATGAATTGGCACATCGGTTTGGCGGCGCTCGAACTTGTCCAGCAGAGAACAGATGCGCAGGCTGCGTGGGCGGCGCGTCTCCAGGAACTCCAGCACGGTGGCGATGGTATAGCCGCTGTCTACGATATCCTCGACCAGAATGACATCTCGGTTGCTGATATCTTCTTTGAGGTCATAGGTGATGCGTACCTGCCCGGTCGACTGCCGCGCCCCCGCACCATAGGAAGAGACTGCCATGAAATCAATCGTGTTTGGCACTGTGATCTGGCGGATCAGATCCGTCAAGAACACGACGCCGCCGCGCAGAATGCACACCAGGTGGGGGATCTTTCCGGCATAGTCCCGGCTGATCTCCGCACCCAACTCAGCCACTCTCTGCTTTAGCTGATCTTCAGTGATCAGTATCTCTTCCAGGAACTCGCGATAATCCTGCATAACCGCTTACTCCTTTGGCACGCTGTGATGCTGGCGACAGCGCGCCTCATACATATCGGAGGCGCCGACAACGACGATAGGCTCGTCATACCGGGCTGGGCGCCCGTCCACCAGGCGCTGGGTGCGAGAAGCCGACTCGCCGCACACCATACAGATCGCGTGCAGTTTATCCACGCGCTCGGCTTGCGCCATCAGAACCGGCATAAAGCCGAAAGGCTCGCCGCGAAAATCGGTGTCCAGGCCTGCAATGATCACCCGCACTCCCTGGTCGGCGAGCTTGTGGGCCACGCTGACGATATTGGCATCGAAAAACTGAGCCTCGTCAATTCCGACCACGGTCGTGGCCCTATCCAACCTTCGCAAGATTTCCTGAGACGAGACGATCGGTTCAGCATCGTACTCGCTGCCGGCGTGTGATTTGACCTTTTCGGTATTATAGCGGGTATCGATGACTGGCTTGAACACCTGAACCTTCTGCCTGGCAATCGTCGCCCGGCGCAGGCGGCGGATGAGCTCATCCGTTTTCCCACAAAACATAGAACCGGTGATAACCTCGATTGAACCGGAATGATGCTTCATATGCTCCTCTTTACAAAAGGCCGCTTCCAGCTTGGAAGCGGCCTTGATTTTCTACAATTTTACCCGAAGGTCTGATGGGTGGTACTCATTGCTCAACTGCTGCGGCCCACCCGGTGTAAACTACACCGTAATCTCTTCGCTGGCTTCGGGAAGCGTGTAGCCGAACTGGCGCAGGCGCTTCTTCAGGTCTGCCAGGGATTTGCGGCCAAAGCCATCGATGGCGAGAACCACGTCCTCACCCAGCTCCAGCTTCGCCAGCACCTGACCGACGTTGGTGATGCCTGCCTTGGCGAGCGCATCGGTAGCCCGGGAGCCCAGCTCAAGCTCAGCAATCGTCCGCTCGGGCGAAACCCGAGCTGAAGCGCGTGTATCGAGCTCTTCCAGGTACTGCTGGCGCGCTTGCAGTTTGCGGTAGAAGCGGTCCACCTGACCTTCAGTGTCTACGATGCGCTGCTCACCGGTATAGAAGGGGTGGCATTTGGAACACACATCGGTGTTGATAACTTTACGCGTTGAACCGGTCGTCCAGGTGTTTCCACAGGCGCAGATCACCGTAGCTTCCGGGTAATAAGTTGGATGAATACCTTGTTTCATTCTCGTCTTCCTTGAGGCTATGCCTGAGCTTCTGGCTGAGCCTCGGCTGTTTCGGCTTCCGGCATGACGCTAACACGTTTGCGGTCATCCCGGATCGTCTCATACACCACGATGCCGTCGACTGTCGCAAACAGCGTATCATCTCTGCCGACGTCCACATTCTCACCCGGCTTGATACGAGTGCCCCGCTGGCGCACCAGGATATTGCCGGATCGAACGAATTGACCGCTAAATACTTTTACACCCAGGCGTTGTCCCCGGCTGTCACGACCATTGCGGCTGGAACCGCCGCCTTTCTTGTGTGCCATAGCTGCATACCTCTTTTCTTATTCCAACGCGATCGAATCGATCAGCAGGCGGGTGTATTTTTGGCGATGCCCGGTTTTCACGCGAATGCGCTTCTTGGGCTTATATTTGAAAACGATCAGCTTGGGTCCTTTGACCTGGTCGACAACCGTAGCTTGAACCTTCACGCCGGCAAGCAGGGGTGTACCCACCTGAACGTCTTCACCATCCACAACCAGCAGCACTCGCTCCAGGTCGATTTGCTCGCCGACTTCCGCCGGGAAACGGTCGACATCGATCGTAGTGCCTTCGACGGCTTTGTACTGTTTACCGCCGTCTTCAACAATAGCGTATTTCATCAGCTTTCCTCCAAGCTTCGCTTCGCCACCAACCTCGCGCGCTCTGGCGCCAGGCGATGGGGAAGATTGGGATATGTTTTCGCCACACACACTAAACGAGCCCCAGCAGTCCCAAGCCGGGGCGTGGCGAAGTAGGATTATACCGGGGATTACAACTCATGTCAAATAGATTTTTACAGCGTTTTCAGCCAATCGAGGTTGTATCTGACGCAAACAGGCCGCGCAGCTCATCTTTAGACTGATTATCCACCACAGCCAAAACCTCATCTCCCGCTTCGAAATGTAGATCTCCTCGAGGGGTAACCACCTGCCCATTGCGAATGACGGCGGCAATGACACACGTAGCAGGTAGAGGTAGATCCTTCAACGGGATACCCAGTACTTTCGAGTGCGGCGGGAGCTTTTCTTCTACCAACGAGTACAGTCCCCGGCGAAGCTTAAGCAAGGTCATCATATCGCCCATCGACATCTCCTCGAGGATCAGGCCAGACAAGATATCGGTCTGGTTCAGCCCGACATCCACGCCCATTTCAGGGGTAAATAACCAGGCGTTCTTGGGGTTGTTTACCCTGGCAATCGTGCGAGGAATATTGAATTCAAAGCGCGCCAGCGTAGTGATGACCAGATTAGCCTCATCATCCCCGGTCACAGCCGCCAGCACCTGCGCGGTTTGGATGCCGGCTGCCTCAAGTATGCTGGGTGAGCTTCCGTCGCCGAGAACAACTGTTTCCTTGGGTAATTCCACCAGCAAGCGTTCAACGATCTCCGGACGGCACTCGATGACTCTCACCTGATGCCCCTCATCGATCAGCCGCCGGGTGATCTGCGCGCCTGTTTTCCCACCGCCGATAATAATGACTTTCATGCTCAGCTCCCTTCGCCCAGACCTAACAATTCCTTAAACCGCTCCATGCCAGATGCCAGCACGGCGATGTGGAGCATATCACCGCGATGGAACTCTGTTCCACTGAGAGGCATAAAAGCATGTCCCTGGCGGGTAATCGATATCACCTGTATTTCTCCGGGAATCGACAGATGTTTGACCATCTTCCCTGCCAGGTGGTAAGGCGCCTCGATAGATAAGAGAGAGATTTCTCCGCTGCCGAAGGTGATGATGGGATCGAGCTCTGAATGGGTCAGCAGCTCTCGGATACGCTCTGCCCCCCAGGTTGTAGATGAGATAGTCAGCAAGCCTAAACGTTGGTAAATCTCAGCCCGCCGGGGATCGTACAGGCGCGCCACCACTCTCGGAACCTGGAAATAATTCCGGGCAATACGGGCAGCGATGATATTGGCATTATCCGAAGAGCTGGTAGCCGCGAAAGCATCGGCATCTTCGATACCGGCAGCCACCAGCACGTCCCGGTCGAATCCCACGCCCAGGACTGTCTTGCCTTTGAAGCCCTTCCCCAACCGGGCCAGCGCCTGTGGGTCATAATCGATAACCGTAACTTGATGAGCTTCGCGCAAAAGCAGAAAGCTAAGCTGCTCTCCCACTCGACCGCACCCCATGATAATTACTTTCATAATTGCCTCCACAGCCTGCTCCAAAGATTCTCAGCCCTACCCAGGGTGATTGTTTAACCGTTTGCGGACGATATTTTTTCTGATCCATTCCAGGCCGTATAAGATGCCTGGGAAAAACATCAGCCAAAGCCAGAAAATCGGCGGAAACGGTACGTGCTGAAATATATCGGCTAAGGGACGGACATAGATCAACAGCATGATAAGACCTATCTCTACCCCAACACCGGCCAATAGAAAACGGTTGCTAAGCCAGCCCAAGCTGCGACCCCGGTGCACCTCAGAGCGTACGGCAAAGGCATTGCCAACCTGAGCCATCACCACGCCCGCGTGGAAGATGGTAACCGCCGCGATTGAAGCCGGATAAGCCGGGTCTTGCTGCAATGCAGCCAGTACAGCCTGTATGTTCAACAGCCTTTCACCAGAGAACAGCACCGGCAGGCTTTCACCGTAAATGATATGCACCAGGAAAAAACCGCTGAAAGCCAGGATGGCCTCGATCGGGCCAAGCCAGGCAAACGCCCGCAGCAGCAGCCCACGATCGATCAAGGGCTGGTTCCGCCGCCGGGGTGGACGGCGCATGATATCTGGTTCGGGTTTTTCAGTTCCCAATGCCAGCCCGGGCAGCATATCGGTAATCAGGTCGATCGCCAGGATCTGGCGAACGGTAAGCGCCAGCGGTATGTTGATCAGGGCTGTAAGCAGGAAAGGCAGGACTTCGGGGACATTGCTCGCGAAAATATAGGTCATGAATTTGCGTAAATTGTCGTAAACCGCGCGCCCTTCCTCAATGGCATTGACAATCGCGGCAAAATTATCGCTGACCAGGATCACGTCCGCCGCCTCCCTGGCGACATCGGTGCCCGCCAAACCCATGGCAATGCCAATATCCGCTTTTCTTAGCGCGGGGGCATCGTTGACACCATCCCCCGTGACAGCCACCACCTCTCCACGCGACTGAAAAGCCGATACCAGGCGCAGCTTGTGCTCGGGCGTCATGCGAGCATAGACCACTTCCTGATCCAATCGAGTCTGGAGTTCCTCGTCGCTCATCCCATCCAGTTCAGCGCCGGTGATGATGGATGTTTCATCACCATCCAGCATCCCGGTGCGTCGCGCCAGGGATTCAGCCGTCAACCCATAATCGCCTGTGATCATCACGATGCGGATGCCAGCCTGTTTGCAGATGCGGATAGCCTCAGCCACCTCGGGGCGAGCAGGGTCGAGCATAGCCATCAGGCCAAGAAAAGTCAGGTCGCGTTCGACCCCGGCGGTTGTATAAGCGCCGGAGCGGGGCGGCAGGAAACGGCTGGCCAAAGCCAAAACCCGCAGCCCACGGCGCGCATAATCATCTTGTTGGCTCAGAATTTGTTCGCGCCAATGATTATCCAACTCGCAGATATCTTCTCCCACCAGAATCCGAGTACACAATTCCAACACTTCGCGCGGAGCCCCTTTAACAAAAGCCACCACAGAGGCAGCACCCTGGATTTGGTCCGCACTGGTCCGCCAGTGTTGAAACCAGGAGAGTCCTGCCCCATCTTGAGAATGATGAACGGTGCTCATACGCTTGCGGCGCGCATCAAAAGGCAGCTCGTGAACGCGCGGAAGAACGCGGTTGAGAGCCTCGTTATCCACGCCGCCCTTTAATGCAGCCACACGTAACGCCGCTTCGGTTTGATCGCCAAGCGCTGTCCAGAGTGGATTATGCTTGCTCGGTGGGCTGAGGCGCGAATTGTTGCACAACAAGCCGGCGCTGAGCAAAAACTGCAAGGTGTCTCTTGTTGGCAGTGAGCGTACTTCAGAGAGGATATTCCCCTTGGGTTCATACCCCACACCGGTCACCTGCCATCGCTGTCCACCAGCCCAAATTTCCTTGACGGTCATCTGGTTCTGCGTCAGGGTTCCGCTTTTGTCGGTGCAGATGGTCGATACGGTGCCCAGGGTTTCGAGAACCGATAATTTCTTGACCAGCACATTGCGTTGTGAAAGGCGCTGACCAGCCATCGCCAGGGTGAGCGTCATCGTAGCCGGCAGCCCCTCGGGCACCGCCGCGACAATAATCCCCAGGGCGAGCAGAAAAGCGGAATACAAATCCAGGCCGACCTCAAACGCCCCGACCACAAATACAGCCCCACCCAGTCCGAGCGCAATCAGGGAGATGACGCGTGTGGTGCGCAGCAGCTCGACTTGGATCGGGCTGGGCTCTTCACGTACGACCTGAGTCAGATGGGCGATGCGCCCAAACTGGCTGAGCATTCCGGTACCATATACCACTGCCCGTCCGGTGCCGGATACCACCGAGGTGCCGGCGAACACCAGATTTGGTCGCTCGATTTCGCTGATATCGTCACGAAAAGAAGCATCTGCCGTTTTGCGAGCCGGGCTGGCTTCGCCGGTGAGAACGGCATTGTTGGTGCGCAAACCATACGCTTCCACGATACGCGCGTCAGCCGGGATATGATCGCCTTCAGCCAGGACAAGCACATCTCCCGGAACAAGCTGGCTGGCAGGGATATCTGCCTCGACACCATCTCGAACCACATGCGCGTATACCGGCAGCAGGTTGCGCAAGGCCTGCATGGCCTGCTCGGTGCGGCGTTCGCGCCAGTAAGAAAAGCCCGAATTGACCAGCACCAGGATCCAGATCACGAAACCTAACACCGGTTCTCTCGCCAGAAAAGCGATCGCTCCGGCAGCCCACAGCATCCCGGCAAGCGGGTGTGCCGCGTGGATTAACAGTTTTTGCCAGCTTGCTTTGCCATCTTCTTTGGAAAGAACATTGCTGCCATACAGATTCTGGCGCGCAGCAGCTTCGCCAGAGGAGAGACCCTCCGGCGAAGTTGCTAGTGCACCATACACTTCCGCTGGACGCAGAGCGTGGGCGGAATAAGCGGGCATCAATCTCGGATGATCTTCGGTCTTCTGCAGCTTGACAAATCCTATCAGTCGGTACTCTGCTCGGTTACATTAGGAGCGCCGCCAAGATGTGGGACAATTTCCGCCTCTAAATGCTGTAATAGCAGCGAAGGGGCGTCAGGGTGATCGACGTGTATGGCTTCATCGTAATCACCTGCCGAGACCGGCACAGGCGTATAGCGCAGCGGTCTGCGCACACCGAGCAGCTCAAAGAACCGGCTTGTATAGATCGCAATGCGATTGATCAGCGAGTATCGATACTCCTGCATGCGCAAGGATTGCCACTCCACAATCGATGCCATTGCACCTTGCACCTTGGCCTTCTCGCGCACAATACGGTGGATTTGTCGTGGATCGCGATAACCGAGCGGCGAGATCAGCATGGCATGTGCGGCAAGTGCCAGCACACTGAATGAGACCAGCGCTATCCAGCCGCCTTCATGCCACTTCCCAATCAGTTGTCCAAGAAATACAGAGCCAGAAAGACCAACCGCGAACGTAGCACCGGCAGCCCCCCACCGCCGGGCATGCCCGCTGTAATTCTTGAGGATATGTTGGCGTACTGCCAGACCCATTGCCGTAATAGGCATGAATACCCCTACCCCATAGAAAGGTACCGCTACCGTGGTCTGCCCACGTACGAGCAGCATGATCAGGACTGCCAGACCGAACGAGATCGTAACCGAACGCGTGAACGTACCCCGCGGGTCACGGTACACGATAATCTCTGGAATCTCGCCAATCGCCACATCGCGCCACTCGGTTGCCTGCGCGTCTTGCAAGGCCGTCATCGAAGCAGCCGCCAGCATGAGCACTGCCAGGATCTGGTAAGTCCAGAAAAGTATGATGCCTCCGGGGATTTCGTTAAAGCCGATAAAAGCCAGGTTACCCACCAGCGTTCGACCTAATGTGCCGTCAAATACGCCGAAGCGAATAGAGGACAGTGTTAGAAAAAGGGTCGTCAATCCGCCATAAAACAGGAAGGAAGTCTGCACGAACCGCCCGATCCCCGATTTACCGCTGTAGAACTTCCAGATCCCCATCAAGCGTGGGAAACGACGCTTGCCCCATTTCACAATATTTGCATCTTCATCCTTCATGAATTGGATACCATTCGACACTGCCTCCAATCCGGTAAGTGCAACCATGCCCTTCATCGAAGCGGTCAACATATGCATTAGGGCCTGCCCGAGTGAGGCAGCTTTGGGGATCACCATTTCCGGTACAGGTGGCACGCCTTTGTAATGCGCAATGAGCAGGCCAATCCCCATCGTCAGAGTCATCATTATAAAGGCGCCGAGCAGGGTGAATACTACCTTCGCTGATTCGCCTCGACCGCGTATGGTTAGATACCAGGTTCCTGTAGCTAATAAAGCTCCCAGAAGAAAGTGATAAACCCAGTTCTTACCATACAAGCCGAGAATAGACAGCAGTTGGTCTCCGCCTGAGAGTGCTGAGACAACAATCGTGAGCACATAATCTTGGATCAGTGTGACAGCAACAATTAAGCTGATTGTAGGCCAGAGATAACGCATGGAGGCGGTGTACGAGCCGCCACCTTCATTGAACGGCCCCAAGGAGAACATGTACAGAGCGCCAAATACAAAGTTGGCAAAGGCGATGACAAGTACGGCAATATAAGCGTATTTTTGCAATCCGTAGGGATGCAGGGCGCTCATTAATTCGCCTGTGGCGTAATAGTACGATGTAAAGTAATCGACCCCAAACAACGCAACTGCCGCCAGCAGCCCGATCTGACCGGCGCCATGCACATGAGAGTCTTCTTCTCGCTCGCGCGGCGCGGCGCGATAGGATATATAGAAGAATGCAACGATGAGAATGATGGATAACAGCATGGCTCTACCTTCTAGCAGTATTTTTCTTGTTAGCTGATTCTTCGAATGCGTCGACCAGCAGGCGCAGTACGTCCGACAGGTGTTTGCGAGTTGAACGGTTAAGGCGGGTGTCTTGCTCGACTTTGACCAACTCTTTCCTGACAGCCAGCACGACAAACGCGGGGACGAACATGATCCGGCCTGCCGGAATCACGTCGAAGTTGTGCGTCTTCATTTCCAGAGTCTGGTCATCGAAGTAGGGCAGGCTGAGGCTCAGACCACGGTTGAGGTCGTTAGCTGCTGCCCGGCGTTGAATTGTTGCGGTGATCTCGCGGGTTAGATAACGCGCCAGAGCCCGGCCTTGATTGACAAGCTGACCGAGCATGCCATAGCGTTTTTGCTGGTACTGCTCGTCGGCTGCCATGTAAGGAGCTAACGCAATCGCCGTATGCAGAATATTGACAAATCGCTGCATCGCAGCCAGGTGCGCTTCAGCTTCGCTGGTGGATTTACCCAGCAGCCTGTCCTCGTTGTCGAAAGCCACCCATTGAGGCAGAAAGAACCGCCGGGCGGCTGGCACATACGGCACGATGAGCTCCCCCCTCCCGGTTTCCGTATCATCCCCTGTCTCTTCGGCGATCGCATCGCTTTGAGCCGTAATCGCAGACTCCAGCGCCCGATCATCGACCACCGGAATCGTAGGGATCTCTTCTCCCTCGGCTGCCTGGTAGCGCACCGAGCGGCCCGATGGAAGCAGGTCATACACCAGTGCAGTAGATATGGCGTACCGCAGCAGACCGGCTGCCGCAGCTACAGCGGCATTCGAGGCTGCCTCCAGCTCATCCAGGCGCTGGCGCAGGGCGACGCTCAGCCCGGTGCGCGTCAGCCGGTCCATCAGCCCGCCCACCAGCTGCTCGCGCTGCTCGGAAGGCACCGAAGTTTCCCGGCCTCCGCCAATCTTGATCACAACCCGATCGGGCAGGGTAAAACGCGCCTGGGAGGCGGGTTGTATCAGAGCCTGGGAAAGGTTGCGCGCTTCTGCCTGTAAAAAGCGCTGAACAAGTGCCGGCTGTGTTCCAAGCAGTTGATTCCAGCGCTCGTATTCCTGAGCCAAGTAGCTGACCGGGTTTTCTCCGCCTCGGCTAGCAGGTTGTGCGTGGTTTGAATTTACGGCTGTATTCGTTTCGGGACTCATGTTTTTTAGCCAATCCATTCATTAATTTTCCAAAGCAGGAAAAACTCGACGAAGATGGACAGGCAGAGCATAAAAGTCGAAGCCATGCCTGATGATGAGCGGTCGATTCCCACTTGCAGACCAAAGAAAGCGGCTATCAGCACAATCGATGCCACCCAGCCCTGAATTTCCTTGGCGCGCTGCTGTTGGTGGAGCGCCAGGCCAATCTTCACCCCTCTCATCGAGTACACCGGTATTTCCGCTGATTCGACCAGTAATTCACCCAGCGGTCTCCGCCTCAGAATTTGCTCAGCAACCCGGTGACCCTCCAGGCAAACCGCAAGATCCCCAGGGAGTTGGACCTCTTCAAATGCCTTAAGCCAGTTCCGATCCTCGCTAACGATTGCCTGCGCCCGGACATCATTTCCAGAGGTCATAAAAGCCAGGTCATACAGCCGGCGGCGCTGGTATGCGCCCCACGGATCGCTCGGGGTAAGCGCCAGATACAAAACCTTCAGGCCCGAGCCAGCTGCTAACTGCCAGACCCTGCGTGCCAGAGCCTGGTCGTCCATTTCTCCGTCTGGAACGAACACAACTAATCGCTGGGTGGGGATTGGCGGAATACGATCAGGAACCAGGATAGCATCTCCCGAGTGTGCAGCTTCTGGTCTCTTGAGAAGACCCGGTAAAAACGCCCGGGCGTCCACAATGGACCCAAGATAATCATCCCAGCCGTCAGAGACGCCCGGGGGAACAGCAGTGGTATGCAATGAGAGAGATTTCATGCGCTTCCCTTTCCGTTAGTTAAACCAACTTTATCAGCCCAAAATAAGGTGCCAATAAAGAATGCTTGGAAAAACGTAAAGGAAAAATAAAGAACCGCCTGGTAGGCGGTTCCGAATACGAATCTTGTGTTCAGTTGTGGGGAAAACCCTGGTTTTTTTGCGCTTGAGGCCTACTCCACAGTCACAAACCGGTAGCCAATGCCTGGTTCACTGATGAGGTAGTCTGGCTGTTTGGGGTTAGCTTCCAGCTTTTTCCGCAGCTGGCTCATAAATACGCGCAAATATTCGATATTGTCCCGGTATTCTGGCCCCCACACATTGACGAGCAGGTTCTGGTGAGTCAAGACCCGGTTGGCATGGCCCGCCAGATAAGCCAACAGCTTGAATTCCGTAGCAGTCAGTTTTACCTCGCTGCCCGCACGCGTGACAATATGCCGGGCGAGATCGATGCTGAGATCACCGGAGGCAATTACCGTATCCTGCCCGCTCTGGGACTTTGCCAGGTGGCGAAGGGCAACCCGAATGCGCGCCAGCAGCTCTTCGGTTCCAAATGGTTTGACCAGATAGTCATCGGCTCCCTTATCCAGGGCTTTTACTTTTGCAGATTCCTCATTGCGCACCGATAAGATGATGATCGGAACCTGGGTCCACTGCCGGAGCTGCTCACAAACCTGGATACCATCCATGTCTGGCAGCCCCAGATCCAGGACAATGATGTCCGGCTGCTCGGCTGCAGCCAGGGCCAGCCCTTCCTCTCCATTGCGAGCGATACTGACCCGGTAGCGGTGGGCGGTCAGAATGGTGCGCAGAGCGCGCAAGATTTGTGGTTCGTCATCGATGACCAGGATGTGGGCGATGTTCGTCATATATTTTCCGTCTCTATCTGGGGCGGGGTCTTCCCATCCAGTGTAAGCGGCAGTGAAAAAATAAATGCCAATCCACCTGGGATATTCTCGGCCCATATCTGCCCGCCGTGCGCTTCGATGATACCCTTACATATCGATAGTCCCAGCCCGGTCCCACTGACCTTCTCGGGCTCGGTTACCCGGTAAAACTTATCGAAGATGCGGTCAAGATGCTCCGGGATAACCTGAGGGCCTTCATTCTGGACTTTCACCATCAAGGTGTCTTCCTTTGGAGTCCAGGCTGTGACTTGAATGAGCGAGTTTTCGGGCGCGTATTTGGCGCTGTTGTGCAGCAAGTTGGTAAATACCTGCTCCATTTGCGAGTAATCCACCGGAACGAGCGGTAAGTCATCGGGAATCTGGATATCTAATCGAAAATTTATCAGTGTACGGTGCATACGATTGAGAACACTATCCAGAACCTCGGTCAGCACATTCCATTGCCGGTTGGGACGCAGTGCGCCGGCTTCGATGCGCGACATATCCAACAGATTGCCAACCAGGTAGTTCAGATAATCGACTTCTTCATCCATAGCCATAAGCAGGTCTTTGCGAGCAGGCGCCTCCCAGGAGATTTCATCGATCAGCAGGCTGGAGGTGGCGGCCTTGATGGTGGCAATCGGCGTGCGGAACTCGTGCGAGACGGATGACAGCAGCGAGGACTTCATCCGGTCGCTTTCTTCCAGGACTTTTGCCCGCGTCTCGGCGTGCGCCAGCGCCGTTCTCTCGAGCGCCAGTGCACCCTGGGCAGCGAAAGCCTGCAGTAAGCGTACTTCTCCGGGTGCCAGCACGGGCGAATTCATCCACAGGCGGATCTCACCCAAGATGGCCCGTACCGTTCCAAGCGGGATGACCACATCTGGTTTCTGAGGTGCGCTGGCGTTCTCGGGTATCGACAGCCGGAAAGGGGTTTCTCCATAGATCGATGGGATGTTGATCTCCAAATAAGAAGTATGCGCGGTTTCGGCTGCTTTGCGAGCAATCACCGCGGCGATCTCCTCCAGGCTGTTGACGCCAGCCAGGTCCAGGCTGAGCTCGTACAGACGGGTTGTCTCGCTCTCGCGCGCAACCGCGGCTGCCAGGCCTGAGCGCGCCCGCCCGACGAGCTGGCTGATGAAAACTGCAATTACCAGGAAAATGATCAGTGCAATGATGTCCTGGGTCTCGTGGACGACCAGGGTATAGTACGGCTGTAGAAAGAAATAGTTATAGGCCAGAAATGCTGCAAACCCCGAAATCACCCCGGGCCACAGTCCCCAAAGGGTTGTACTGACCAGAACAGGCAAAAAGTAGAGCAAAGCCACTGTGGAAGTATTCAATTGCTCCCGCAGCAGGAAAAGGAGCGCCGTCATCAATGAAGTGACGAAGAGCGCCAGAATAAACCCAACCAACCGGAGGGCGATATGGTCAGGGCGCTTAACAGGTTTTGTCCAACTCGGGCGGGTCATCACGTGACTCCAATCGGTGGATAGAACAAACCAACGGCAAGTCTCCGCTGCCAGGGTCTATTATACTCATTCTGCCAGGGCGGCCTGGCATTCCTGCTTGCTGCATCTCTGGAACGGGGCTTCTCGACAGGCGCCACGGCACCCGATATTTCCACGATGGCCTGTATGCAGTGTGGTAAACTATTACTTTGGTATTCTTATAAAATCCCTTATCTACCAAATATGGAGGTTCGAAAATGAGTAAAAACAAATGGGTGTATCTCTTCAATGAGGTAGACCAGGCTGAGAAGCACGTCGGCGGCGATTGGGATGATGTCAAAGCCCTGCTTGGCGGCAAAGGCGCCAACCTGGCGGAGATGACCCGCATCGGCGTGCCGGTTCCGCCCGGTTTCACCGTAACCACCGAGGCCTGCAACGCCTACCTGGCAGTCGGGGAAAAGTTTGGGGAAGGAATGTGGGAGCAAGAACTGGAAGCCATGCGCACGGTTGAACAGCAAACTGGCAAGAAGTTTGGCGATCCATCCAATCCCCTGCTGGTTTCCTGCCGCTCCGGCGCCAAATTCTCCATGCCGGGGATGATGGACACCGTGCTCAATCTCGGTCTCAACGACAAAACCGCTGCGGGCATGGTGGCACTGACCGGTGACGAACGCTTTGTTTACGACTCCTACCGCCGCCTGGTGCAGATGTTTGGCAGCGTAGTGTTGGGATTGCCGGACGAAGCTTTCGAGGATGTGCTCGAAGAGTACAAAGCGCACAAAGGCATCAAATCGGATACCGATATGAACGCCGAGGACTGGAAATTCCTCACACGCAGCTTCCAGGAAATCGTCCGCGCCCACATGGGATTTGATTTCCCCCAGGATCCCTACGAGCAGCTGCGCCTGGCAACCGAAGCTGTTTTTAAATCCTGGAACGGCAAGCGCGCCATCGATTACCGCAACGCCGCCGATATCCCCCACGATTTGGGCACCGCCGTCAACATCGTCACCATGGTGTTCGGCAATATGGGCTGGGATTCGGGCACGGGTGTCGCCTTCACCCGTGATCCGGCTAACGGCGATCGCTTGATGTACGGCGACTATCTCTTGAATGCCCAGGGCGAAGACGTCGTAGCCGGCATACGTAACACCCAGAAGATCCAGAACCTGGGAAATGAGCTGCCTGCGGCCTACCAGGAATTCCTGGCGATCTGCGACCGCCTGGAGCGCCACTACACCGAGATGCAGGACGTGGAGTTTACCATCGAAAAGGGTAAACTGTGGATGCTGCAAACCCGTAATGGCAAGCGTACCGCCAAAGCTGCCGTCAAAATCGCTGTGGATATGGCAAATGAAGGCCTGATCACCCGCACCGAGGCAGTGAAACGAGTTACTCCCGAGCAGGTTGATACCCTGCTGCACCCGCAGTTCGATCTAAACGCCAAGAACGAGGCCAAAAAATCTGGACGCCTGTACGGTACCGGCGTCAACGCCTCCCCCGGCGCGGCGGTCGGGCAAGTTTATTTCGATGCCGATACAGCCGAGCGGATGGCTAAAGAGTCTAAACAGGACGTCATCATGGTGCGCCCCTTCACTAAACCGGACGACGTGCACGGCATGCTGGCAGCCAAAGGCATTCTGACCAGCGAAGGCGGCGCCACCTCCCATGCTGCGGTTGTCGCCCGCCAGTTCGGCGTGCCCTGTGTAGTCGGCGCCGCCGCCATACGCATCAATCTCGAGAAGCGTGAGATGAGCGTGGATGGCGCCATTGTGAAGGAAGGCGATTGGATCTCAGTGGATGGCACCAGCGGCGAAGTATTCCTGGGCCGCATCCCCACCACCGCCCCATCCCTGGAAGAACAGACCGACCTGCTTACCCTGCTGAAGTGGGCCGACGAGATCAGCGCCACTCCCGGCATCCGCAAGCCGGTGAACGGTTCGCCCGATCGCGGCCTGCAAGTATGGGCCAATGCCGATTACCCGGCGGATGCCCGCCGCGCCCGCTCTTACGGCGCTGTCGGCATCGGACTGTGCCGCACAGAGCACATGTTCTTCGAGCCGGAGCGCCTGCCCATCGTGCAGCGTATGATCCTGGCAGACAGCAGCGCAGAGCGCACCGAAGCCCTGAATGAGCTGCTTCCCTACCAGCGCGCCGACTTTGAAGGTCTGTTCGCGGCTATGGACGGTTATCCGGTTATCATCCGCCTGATCGACCCACCGCTGCACGAGTTCATTCCCGATGAAGAAAAGCTCCTGGAAGAAGTGATCGAGATGCGGGTAAGAGGCGAGACCAGCGGCCTGGCTGAGAAAGAGTCGCTGCTTGCCAGCATCCGCTCCATGCACGAGAGCAACCCGATGATGGGTCTGCGTGGTGTGCGCTTGAGCATCTACATGCCTGAAATCGTAGAAATGCAGGTGCGCGCCATCTTCGAAGCTTCTGCCAACCAGACCCTGGCGGGCGTGGTGGTCAAACCCGAAGTGATGATCCCCCTGACCGGCACCGTGAAAGAGCTGGATTGGATCCAGCCGCGCCTGGAGCGCATTGCCAAGGCTGTGATGGATGAGAAGAAAATCACCTTCGACTACAAATTTGGCACCATGATCGAGATCCCGCGCGCGGCAGTCACCGCTACCGAGATCGCCAAGGTCGCCGAATTCTTCTCCTTCGGTACCAACGATTTGACACAGATGACCTTCGGCTACAGCCGTGATGACGCCGAGCGCAACTTCTTGATCAAGTATGTCGAAGAAGGCATCCTGCCCAAGAATCCTTTCCAAACCCTGGATCGTGAGGGGGTTGGACGTCTGATGGAGTTCGCAGTTGCCGATGGTCGTAAATCGCGCCCCGATCTGGAAGTGGGCATCTGCGGCGAGCACGGCGGCGATCCCGCCTCGATCGAATTCTGCCACCTGGTGGGCAATAACTATGTAAGCTGCTCACCCTTCCGGGTACCCATAGCGCGCCTGGCAGCAGCCCATTCTGCGCTCAAGTACAGCTCCCTGTAAGCTGCCCTGCTGGATTTTTTCACATCCAGCTCTTTGATCTCTGGAATACGACACACCCCGTAAATACTACGGGGTGTGTCGGCTTTACATCCTGTTTTTTAGTCAGCAAACCGGAATTACTGGCCTCCCGCAAGGATATCTCCCAGCAGGTTGCCGTTGAGCAGGATATCGATCGTCTTGATCCCTGAAAACTGCCGGATGGTGTTCCAAACCTGCTCGCGCACCCGGCGATCATCACAGCGGTCGCCAGTGCGCACATACGTACCGCTCAGCCGGATCGATAGGATACCCTGGAAAGCCTTGAAGTTTACGCTGTCCACCTGGATATTCGACAGGTAGGCATGGTTGTACAGCCCGGCGATGTACTGCTGCTTTACAAACAGCCGCTGAAGTGCGGTGCGCACATCGCTTTCGACGTCCCCGGTGCGCCATACGCCCGTATTGATCGATACCAGGCTGTCGCCGCAGGCGACTGTGCCGCCGCTGTCCGACTGGACCATGAAGATGTAGATGGCGTCCTCGCCGGATGGGGTTGGAGGGGCTGCGGTCGCTGTGGGCGTGATGGTTTCGCTCGGCATGATGGTCGCCGTAGGGGAGGGTATGGCGCTCGGCTCGGGCGTAGAGGTCTGAGTGGGTGTATTCTCCAGAGTCGGCGTCAGGCTGGCTGTTGGCGCAGGCGGCTGGGTAGGCAGCGCGGCCGGCTGCTGCTGTGTGGGCGATGGCAAGGCTGCCTGCGGCGAGGTTGGCGCCGGACTGCAGGCGCTCAAGAAAAGAGAGAGCATCACCCAACCAAGAAACACGCGGGGCAAAACGCTGGACACTCGCATCGCAGCCTGGCTCAATCGTTCGATACCAGGTCGCCGAACGGCACCCGATTCAGGTAGATATTGGTGGTTTTCACCGCCCTCAGCTGGCGTATAGTTGTCCAGACCTGGACTTTCACGCGCAAGTTATCGCATTTATCCTCTGGGCGAATATATTTGCCGCGCAGGTAGACGTTCACCAATCCGCCGCCTGTTTGGAAATCCACTTTATCCAGGCGGATGTTGGAGCGGAAGAGCGGGTTGTACAGGCCAAACTCGTACTCCTCGCTGTAGGAGAAGAGCTTTTCAAGGGCGATGGTGATATCGCGTTCCGGATCATTGCTGCGCGATACGCCGGTGCTCACACCGATCACGTAGTCGCCGCAGGCAACCGGGCCGGTGTCGCTCAACGAGATAAAGTACATCAAGATTGGATCTTCAACCGCGGCAACGCCTCCACCTCCAGATACCGGCGCTGGAGTGGGCGTCTCCGAGGGGGTTGGGCTGGGGGTATCTGTCGGCAAATCTGTTTCCGTCGGCAGCGGCGTGTACGTGGCTGTCGCTGTCAATGTAGCCGTCGGTTCGGGTGTGTCGGTTGGCGGAAGCGGTGTTTCCGTGGGTGGTGTGGTGGCGGTTGCAGGCGGGTTGGTAGGGCTTAGCGCGATGGGTGTAGTGTTTACGGCAGGCGCACAGCCCGCCAGCAGCAGCGCCGCGCTCAAAAGCAGTGCCAGCCACAGTCTAACGGGATTGGCGTGAAGCATAACCTTCTCCTCTTCGATAGGGCGGAAGAAAAGCCCGATTCTGCCCCGAATGCCGGTGCAGCGGGCCAATCTCTTCAACCCTGTGGGTTCGCTACAATCGAACGCAGGTGATTTTACACCCATTTTCTGATTGTGCAATGAAATAAAATGGAGCCGTGCTGCCTCGAACAATTCAGGCCCGCCGGCTCCATTCTCCCAGGCAGTAACTATTTCACACCACCGGCAGCCTTGCCTGGCTGAGGGCGAATTCTGCGCCCCGATCGAGGGCATCGTAGTTTACCGGCAGCAGCCTGCGGTGCCGCTCTGGCAGATGCGCCTCCAGTGACTTCTTGATCGCCTGCAGCGGCAGCACCGGCAGCAGAGCTAACATGGCTCCCAAAGTGACCATATTAAGCAGCCGCTTGTCTCCAATCTGCTCGGCAATTTCGTTGGCTGGGATCAGCACGCTCACCAGGTCGGTGCGCTGCGGGGCGCGGTTTATCAGCGAGGCGTTCGCCACCAGCACACCACCGGAAGCTACCTGCGGCTCGTATTTGTCCAGTGAGGGCAGATTGAGAACAATCGCAGCACGCGGGTTGCGCACCAGCGGCGAGCCTATCTCCTCTTCAGAGATGACCACGGTGCAGTTTGCGGTACCGCCGCGCATCTCCGGGCCATACGAAGGGATCCAGGTAACCTCTTTACCGCTGTCCAGAGCTGCATATGCCAGCACCTGACCGGCAAACAGCACACCCTGACCACCAAAACCTGCAATGACAATCTCTGTTTGTTTGCTCATCGCTCCGTCCTAGACACGCAGCCCAGCCAGTGCTGAGGCAACTTTATAGTCGCCAATCGGATAAGCTGGCAGCATGTGCTCTTCGATAAAGCGCAGCGACTCAACCGGTGTCAACCCCCAGTTGGTGGGACAGGAGGACAGCAGTTCCACCAGGGAAAACCCCAACCCGCGTACCTGAGTCTCGAACGCCAGGCGGATGGCCTTCTTCGCCATGCGGATATTCTTGGGATCGTGCAGGCTGCGGCGCACCACGTAGCCTACACCGTCCAGGGTCGCCAGCATCTCCGGCATGCGAATCGGGAAACCCATTTGCTCGACATCTCGCCCGTTGGGTGAGGAAGTCGTCTTCATCCCGGGCAGTGTGGTCGGAGCCATCTGCCCGCCGGTCATGCCGTAGATGGCGTTGTTGATGAAAATCACGGTAATGTTCTCGCCACGGGCAGCCGCATGCACGATCTCACCCATACCAATCGAAGCCAGGTCGCCATCCCCCTGGTAAGTGAACACTACCCTGCCGGGGAGCACGCGCTTGACGCCGGTCGCCATCGCCGGGGCGCGGCCATGCGCTGCTTCGACGAAATCACAATCGAAGTAATTATAGGCAAACACCGAGCAGCCCACCGGCGCCACGCCGATCGTCTTCTCCCGGATCTGCATATCGTCCAGCACCTCTGCCACCAGTCGGTGCGCAACCCCATGGGTGCAGCCAGGGCAATAATGGGTTGGTGTATCGGTAAGCGACTCGGGTCGCAGGTATACAATCTGGCTCATATCAACGGTTACCATCGATTACCTCTCATCTTCAGTGCCCGCCTAACTTCAATACATCGGCAAAATTATCCAACCATGCAGTCCGAGGATCGCTCCCGGGCGGCAGGGGATGCTCGACCATACGATGTATTTCCGTCAGGACTTCATCCGGAAACGGCGTGATGCCGCCCATGCGCCCGTAGAAATGCATTGACAGGCTGCGTTTGGTAGCCCGTTGAACATCGCTCAGCATCTGCCCGGCATTCATCTCGACCACCAGCATCCCCTTTACCTGCTCTGCCAGGCTCTCCAGGCGGGCTTCAGGAAACGGGCTGAGCGTGATCGGGCGTAACAACCCAACCCGTATACCCTCGGCACGCGCCGCGCGCACTGCCGAAAGCGCCACGCGCCCGGCGGTGCCAAACCCTAC
Source organism: Anaerolineales bacterium (assembly GCA_041736465.1). Classification (GTDB taxonomy): domain Bacteria; phylum Chloroflexota; class Anaerolineae; order Anaerolineales; family UBA4823; genus JAJUJL01. The sequence continues at coordinate 41,948 of JBGSTO010000195.1, forward strand.
TACCGCATACTCTGCGTCTTCCAGATAATACTCTTTGAAACGCAGCTCATTCTCTTCGATCTGGCGCCAGTGCTGCATCAGGCGGTAGTTCATCACCTCTTCTTCGACTGGATCGATATAGATCGAGCTGAGGATGCGGCGCTCGCGCCCTTCTGAACCTCGCGTTGCCCACTCCGGGTACTGACTGCGCACCGGTCGCATCGGCGGCAGTTCTGCCGGTTCCATCATCTGACCGATATTTCCATCCGCCATCACGATCACGATGTTGCGGTACTTGTCCGCCAGATCAAATGCCAGAACAGTCAGATCGATGGCCTCCTGTACTGTGGATGGCGCCAGCACAATCGGGTGATAGTCGCCGTGACCGCCGCCATGCACAATCTGGTTGTAATCTCCCTGTGAGGGGGCGATATTGCCAAGTCCCGGGCCACCGCGCACCACATCGATCAGCACCACGGGTACCTCGGTGCCGGCGATATAAGACAGCCCTTCCATCATCAAGCTAACGCCCGGGCTGGAGGACGAGCTCATGACCCGGGCGCCAGTGCAGGCTGCTCCATACACCATGTTGATGGCAGCCACTTCACTCTCGGCCTGCAAAAAAGCCCGGCCTAGCTCTGGCATACGTTTGGACAGGTACTCTAATAATTCGGTTTGGGGGGTAATGGGATAGCCGAAATAGGCTTCCAGACCGGCGCGCACGGCAGCTTCTGCCATGGCGGTGTTGCCTTTTAGAAGTTCACGCGGCATCGACCGTCTCCTATACTGCCACTCGGGCAGCCCGAACCGGTGCCTCACGATAAACCGTGATGGCAGCTTCCGGGCAAACCAGCGCACAAACGGCGCAGCCGGTGCAATCTTGCGAGATCAAATGGGCGGGATGGTATCCTTTCGGTGTCAGGTTATCCAAATCTAGCGCCAGCACATCTTGTGGGCAGGCGTTCACACATAAATCACAACCCTTGCAGTAGAGTTCGTTGACGGTAATCCATCCACGAACAGGCATCGAAACCTCCTTAAAGTGAAAGTCGAATGATAGGCATTCATGGTTCTCTCTTATTATCGTACTTTTATCCGATTAACGGTAGTGATAACTATCATGTATCTTATGACACAAAACTCATCTATCAGGGTGATCGTCTGCCCAAAAGCGGCATGGGAGCGTTGGCTGCACTGGTAAAACCCGCAGCCAACGCCCACTCCTCATCGAATTTTCGCAGGAGTCGTTACGGCTGCGGCGTGGCTGTGCCCACCGCCTCACCCGCGGCGATGGCAAGCGCCGCGCGGATGCTGTCGGCAGCTTCATTCAGCGACTGTTCAGGCGAAACGCCACGCTCGAATACCGAGCGCAGCGCTGAGTCGAGCGCTGCCGGGTAGTATTGAAATTCTGGCGCGACCGGGTACGCCACGCCATCCACCAGCGCCAGCATCGCCTGCTCGATCAGATCATCATCGATCTGCATGGCGCTTGCGGCCCCAACCGCCGGCGCGCCGCTGATTGCCGGAATGCTGCCCGCAAACGCCAGGTCTGACTGCGCCTGCGGTGAGAGCATCTCCTGTAAAAACATCCAGGAGATGGCATGCTCTTCACTCAGGGCGCGCGGCGTCAGGTACAGCATCTCGGATTGCACGAAGCCCGCCAGGGTGCCGTTGGCATGCACCGGCCAGGGATCGATTGCCAGGTTGAAATCGCCGATGGCCTCCACCAGCTCCGTTCGCCGGCGGGTGTGCTCGACGATCACACCTACCCGCCCTTCTTTGAACAACTGTACGTCGGTATCGCTGAAGAAATCTACCGGTCCGGCAAGCTCGAAAGATCGCAGCAGTTCAATCCACGCCCTGCCGCGCTCATCGTCAAAAACCGGCTGTCCGAGATCATCCATCAGCGCCCCGCCTAACCCGTACAGGTGCCCGGCGGAGAAGTAATTACTGCGGTCAAGATATGCGCCAACTTCCTCTCCCCCTTCGACCCGCCTGGATAGCTCAACCAGCTCATCAAAAGTAGCCGCTGAGACCGGCACCAGCCTGCTGTTGCGGTAGAGCACCACGCCGTCGATGCGCACGGGCAGTCCAAACAGCGCCCCCTTGTACCGTCCCTGGTTCACCGCGGCGGCATTCAACCGGTTGAGCAGCTCTGGTGCCGCCAATGCAGATAGATCGGTCACCCAACCCGCCTCGAAAAATGCCCCGCCCCAATCCGCCGGTGCAATCAGCAGGGTCGGCGCCCGCCCCTCGATACTGGCATTCTCGAAGGCAGCCTTCAAATCCAGCGCAGGCACATATAAAACATCAAACTGCACATCCGGGTAGCGCTGCTGGAAATCATCGATGCGGCGCAGCAATGCGGGCATTTGCGCTTCTTCCCACGAATGCCAGATGATCACCGTACCGCTGACAACCACCGGCGTAGGGGTGGGCATAGCGGTCGGCGTGCGTGTGGCTACCGCGGTTGGCGTGGAAGCCGGCAAACGCGGGTCATCATCAGTTGGCTGCAGCACGCTGCAGGCAGGCAGGCAGAGCGCGACCAGCAGCATCAGGCGCTGCAGTGCTCGAATAATCGTCGAATTGTGGCGAGGTTTTGCGAGTCTGTTGCCGATCACTGCTCTCCCGGCTCTCTTTCTGATCGAAATCGTTGGTATAAAACCTGCTGGCTCAACCCTCGCAGCGCGGTCAGGGCTTCAAATGGATGATCACGCTGGATTGCCCCGGAATCTCTGGCAGCGGCTGGTAATCGCTAAAGCCGCCGCTGGCATTGATCTGCGGCGCACTGGCTTGCGCTTCGCCCAGCACCGTGACCGCCTGCAGCGTTCCTTGAAATGGGCCGCTTTCCAGGCTAAGGCTGTACTGCCCGGCCGGTAAAGCCTGGGGATGTACGTTTACCAGGATAAGAAGGGCTTCTTCCTCGTTGTAGCGCAGCATGGCATATAACCTTGCCGTACCGGCATCCACCAGCACAGCCTCGCCGCTTCGCAAAGCCGCATACTGGTTGCGCAGTTGGATCAATTGGCGGTAATGGTTGAGCAAGGATTGGGGATCATCCTCCTGCACGGCTACGGAACGCACCCCATAATCATCCGCCGGCATTCTCCAGGGCGTCGCCGTGGTAAACCCAACGCGCTCATCTTCGCTTTGCCACTGCATCGGGCGGCGGATATCCTCGTCCGGCTTGATCCCGGTCATGCCAATCTCTTCGCCATAGTAAATAAATGGCACGCCCGGAGAAGTGAGCATCATCGTGGCAGCCAGCTTGGCTTTGACCTCATCACCCAGTTCCGACATGACCCGATCCTGGTCATGGTTGGTGAGAAACACGCCGTATTGGCGGCTGGGGTAGCTGTCTAACACTTGCTGCATCTTCTCATTCAGGCTGGAGACAATTGGCCCTTTGGACGCGATCATGAAAGCGCGTGCAAGGTCGAACTCGAAGGCGATGTCCATCTCGTCGCCGACATATTCCACCACCTGGTCCGTCGCCGTCCAGGCCTCCCCCACGGTGAACGCCTGCGGATCGATACCTTTGTAAAACTGGTGGTAATCCTGCAGCCACTCATGGGTGGCGGGGGTATTCTCCTGCGCCGGGCCAAACTCGATCAGGTGGCGGATCGCATCCATGCGGAAACCATCTACCTGCATTTCCTCCAGCCAGAACCGCGTGAGATCGTATATCTCAGCCGTGACCTCTGGATTCTCGAAGTTCAGATCCGGCATGCCTTCCCAAAATACGGCGTAGTAAAAGTCATCTCCAGAGGGGATCCACACCACCTGGTCCCACGGGCCGCGATAATTCGGACTTTCTTCTGCCCAGAGGTACCAGTCGCGGTACTGTGGATCACCGGCTTGAGACGCCAGGAACCAGGGATGCTCCCGGCTGGTGTGATTGATCACCAGGTCCACGATCACACGCATGCCGCGTTTTTGGGCTTCTGCCACCAGGCGAAGAAAATCTTCCTTGGTGCCGTACTCGTCGTCTACATCGTAGTAATCCACCACGTCGTAGCCATGGTAGCTGGGGGACTCGGTTACCGGCATCAGCCACAATCCGGTGATGCCCAGATCCTGGCTGGTGTTTGGATCGCCGTCATTCAGGTAATCCAGCTTCTCGATCAGCCCGTTGATATCGCCGATGCCATCTCCGGTTGTATCGTAGAAGCTGCGCACAAACACCTGGTAAAAGACGGTGTCATTCCACCAACCCTGTGTCACCGCGGTAGGCGTCTCCGTTGGCAGAGGCGGTGTTACGGTTGCCGTCGCCTGTACGGTTGCGACCGGTTGGCTGGTGGGCGCCCCCTGGGTGGCAGTTGGCTCTCTGGCAGGCTGGGTCACGCCAGGAACAGCCGTGGGCGTCTCGTTCAAGCACCCGGTCAGCATGATCCCCAGAAAGATGGCAGTCCACCAGAAATTCACGCGCTTCATCATCGTTCTCCGTTCACCGGCTCATCAAGGCTGCACGCTACGCATTATAGCCTGAATTACTGGCAGTTGTTTTGCATCCCCTATATTTGCGGGCTGCCCGCCCGCCCGATCACCGCACCGGACTTTGGCGGCAGCACCAGGCTGATCGCTGCGGAGCTGCTCGATACCGGGCAGGCGTTCAGCAAATCGCAAGCCCCATCCAAACCGGACACGGCGACTTCCAGCCGCTGGTCCGTTTCACTTCTATTGAGCGCAACCACCAGGCGCTCCCCCGCTGCCTCGCGCAGGTAAGCATAGGTTTGCCGGTCTTCGTCCAGGTGCAGCGTGCGGCGCGATCCAGTTGATAGAGCCGGGTGGGCTGTTCGCAGCGCCAGCAAGCGCTGGAAATAATCCAGCAGATCCTGGTCGGCACCCGCCCCCCAGCGCATAGGCTGGCGCGCTTCCTCGAAGAAGCCGCGGTCGTCGTGATGCGTGGGCAGCTCCTGGGTAACACCGCTCTCGGTGCCGTAGTAATTGATTGGGTTGCCGGGCAGCGTATACAGCACCAGTGCGCCCAGCTTCAAGCGGCGGGCGTCATCGCCGGCGAGGAATAAAAACCGGTTCATGTCATGGTTATCCAGGATGGTCAACCGGTCGAACATATCCTGAAAATAGCCCTCATGCCCGTCCAGGTAGGCATCGAACTGCGCTAAAGACCAATGCTCGTAGCCAAAAGTCTGGCGCGTGCATTCCGCCAGCAAGAAGTCGATCATGCCATCGAAAGCGCCGGCAAAAGACTTCTGGATGGGAGCGCTCATGATCACCTCCCCGAACAGCCAGCTGTCGGGGCGGGTCTGCTTGCAGGCGCGGCGGAAATCCACCCAAAAGTCCAGCGGCGGGCCGTAGGCATAATCCAGCCGGTAGCCGTCGATGCCTTTTGCCAACCAGAAACGGGCGCAGTCGAGCAGGTGCTGGCGCGCCGGGCTGCCCAGAACCAAGTTCAATTTCGGCATGCTCTTGACGCCGAAGAAACTTTCGTACTCGTCAGGCCATTTTTTCCACACGTACCAGTGGTGGTACTCACGGCTGCGATCTTTCTGCGCTGCCAGCATGCTGGGGTGCAGGTTCGACCAGTGATTGGCAACGAAATCCAGTATCAAGCGCATACCGCGCTGGTGGGCAGCCTCGATCAGGCGGTAGAGATCCTGGGTGGTTCCCAAGCGCGGCTCGACCTGGTACATGTCGGTGGCATCGTAGCCGTGGTGCGACGGGCTGGGAAAGATGGGCGACAGCCAGATGGTGTTGTAACCCAGGGTCTGGATATAGTCCAGCTTTTCTTCGACCCCGCGCAGACTCCCACCGTAGAAACCATCCAGCCATTCCGGCTGCTTCCAAGATTTGCCATCACCAGGATAGAAGCGGTCGACGAAGACGTGATACACCCGCGCCTGCTGCGCCCAGGCTGGCGCCGGCAGGTCGGAAACCCAGATGGCAAAATCGACCGCCGTTTCGAGCGATTCACCCTGCTTATCGGCAAACACCCAACGCTGCGAACCGGTTACCTGCGCTCCAACCCTGTAGCGGATCAGAGTGTCGTCCGGCTGTCCTGGCAGAGCACCCTGCCAGTGGCGGATATACAGCCAGTCCACATTGTCCCAGGTTACCTGAGCAGCCCCGAGATCCAGGGTGAGGGCATTCTCCAGCGTTGGCGCAGCTCCGTTCAGCGTATAGAACACGCGCACGCGCTCGAAAGGCTGCTCGCCAGAAGTCGTCACGTGCAGCTGGATGGCTTCGCCCGAATGCGGCCGCGGGGGTTCCACCTCGGCATGGTGCTGCACACCGCGAAGCGACAGGCGGTGCCCTTCCAGGCGTTTTTCTGGCAGGATGTTATCCCCAAACATAAAGTCGCGAACTTCGTGCATACCTTACTTTTCTCCAACCAGCACCACCGCCTGCTGAGGCGGGAGCTGAATATGCAGCCCTGGTCCACTCACTTGCGTCAGGACATCACCCGGTTGGGGCCACACCGGGGCATAGCGAGCAGTTTGCAGCTCATCTGGCGGAATCGATACGCTGGCAGAAGCATCTCCGGCATTCAAGACCACCACCAGCTCCTTACCCTCCAGAGACCGGCGGTAGGCCACAGCCTGCTCGTGAGCATAGATGACCTTGAAATCGCCGGTGCGCAGGGCCGGATATGCATTGCGCAGTCCAATCACCGACTTATAGAAAGCCTGCAGCTCGCGATCCCAGTGTTCGGAGCGCTCCCAGGGAAAAGCCTCCCGGCAGTGCGGGTCGCCGGCCGACGACATGCCAATCTCGTCGCCGTAATACACGCACGGCGCCCCGGGCATGGTCATCTGGCACAGCACAGCCAGGCGAAGAGCCGGCTTGTCACCCCCCAGCAGCCACAAAGCACGCGGCATATCGTGGCTGTCCAGCATGTTCAGTTGGGCGTAGTTGATTTCCCAATCGTAAAGCCGGTGCATGGCATCCAGGCGGGTGGCAAACTCAGGGGCTTTGATTGGTCTCAAGTTGACGTCCTGGTGGTGCCAGGACAGGTTCAGGTGGCGCCCGCCAAAAAAGCTGAGCACGTGATTGGTGATGATGTAGTTCATCACCGCATCGAACATATCCCCCTGCAGCCAGTGGCGGGCCTCGTGCCAGATTTCTCCGACGATGTAGGCTTCCGGGTTGGCGCCTTTCACCACGCGGCGAAACTCACGCCAGAAGCCATCGTCTTTGATTTCCTCGGGTACATCCAGCCGCCAACCGTCGATGCCGAAATCCAACCAGTGACGAGTGACCTGCAGCAAGTAATCGCGCACCCCGGGATTGTCGGTGTTGAATTTCGGCAGCGAAGGGTGCCCCCACCAGCAGGCATAATTGCTGTCGCTGTGTTCATTGTTATTGGGATACGCCCGCAGGGGAAAGCCGCGGATGGAAAACCAATCCAGATAAGGGGAGTCGCCGCCGTTTTCCAGGATATGGTGAAACGCCCAGAAACCGCGCCCGCAGTGATTGAAGACGCCGTCCAGCACCACACGCATCTCGCGTTTGTGGGCCTCGTCCAGCAGCTCGCGCAATGCGGCTTCACCGCCAAGCAAGGGATCGACTTCCAGGTAATCGTAGGCATTATAGCGATGGTTAGAAGCTGCGGAAAAGATCGGGTTCAGATAAAGCGCATTGATGCCCAGATCTTTCAGATAATCCAAACGTTCAACGATGCCGTACAGGTCGCCGCCCTGGTAGCCCTGCTCTTCCGGCGGAGCGCCCCAGGACTTGAACTGGATGCCGCGTGGGTGTGGTGTGCGCTCACTGCGGCTGAAACGATCGGGGAAGATCTGGTAGAAAACAGCGTGTTTGACCCATTCAGGTGTTTCGATTTTCATAGACGCATCCTTTAGGTGTGGGTATCGAGATGCTCGCCTCTTGGAATATCCTGGACAAAGCCCGAACCATGCCCCGCTCTGCTAATTGCCGCCTACCATCAAGCCGCTGGGGACTGAGGCAGGGATCGTATGGTCGAGGTTCCGCGCGCTGGGGGAGGTGAGGGCATCCAGGAATGCCAGCAGCGCCTGGAAATCAGCCTCCGGGAGCTGCAAACCATCACTGCTGACCGGAAAATATGTCTTCTTGATTGCCGCCAGCACTTCTGGTTGTTCTTGACAGGTATCTTCCAGGTTCTCAGCCAGTTGGCTGGGATCATAATTCTGCAAGCTTTCCAGCGGAGAAAAATGGTGGCGCACGCTCTCTTCCAGGGAGGTAAATGCACCGTTGTGCATCCACGGTCCGGTGATGGCGACGTTGCGCAAGGGCGGGGTGCGGAAGGCGTAGCGATCGCAGGCCTGACCTGTCTCGCGGGCGCGGCCCAGGTCGAGCGGCTGCTCCCGCCCTTTGCCCGGGCCGATCTGCGGGACAGCCAGGTTGTAAAACTGCTGGTCGGTCAGCAAAGCTCCAGAATGGCAGGAAGCGCAGCCTGCCTCGCCGTAGAAGAGCAGTGCGCCGCGTTTGGCCTGCGCCGAGAGCGCACCGGCCTCCCCCTTCAAGTAGCGGTCGAAGGGGCTGTCTTCGAAAGTGAAGACCACTGCCTGGTATGCAGACATGGCATTGGCGGCGTGTTGGAAACCAAGCTCTTCCACCGGGATATCCGGATATGCCGCCTGAAAGAGTTCCACGTACTCCGGGATCGCCAGCAGGCGCACCATCAGCGCCTTCCACACCTGGCTGACGGTGTAGTCTGGAATCATCGCCAGCTCGTTGCGCGCGCCAAAGATATCACGCTCGCCGCGATTGCCGCGCATCTCATCGCGCGAGGTCACCGGGAACATTGCCTGGGCTGCCAGCAGGTTGTCCAACCCCTCGGGCAGCCGGTCGCTGGAAGGTGTGTGGAAGCCGGTCTGCGGGCTGCCGGAAACGCGCCCGTCCCAGAAAAGAACGGTCCATTCGGTGTAGCCCAGGTTGAACACCGGCGGCGCGTTGCGGGGCACCAGCTCGCGGGAAGTGCCTTCCAGCCGCTGCTTTCCCAGTCCAATACCTCCCGTACCGATCGATACCGACAGACCGTCGCCGGTTGCCTGGGTGGGGTGGTGGCAGGTGGCGCAAGTAGTATCGCGGTTGCCGCTGATTTCCGGATCCCAGAACAAGGCTTCGCCCAGCTTCACCCGCGCCTCCGGTGGAGCAGGCGGGTTGGTTGGGGCGTAAACTCCTGCCTGGTTTAACAGGCGCTTCAGCTGTGGGTCTGTGCCGCCTGCCACCATCTCAGGCAAATCCGCCATGCCAGGGATCAAAGCCAACGCGCTGACCAGAATGGCGCCGCCCAGGGTGGTCAGCCCCCAGGCAGCCCGCCGGGGGGCAGCCGGGCGAAACTGAACGACTGCTGCCAGCAGGGTCAGCACAGCGGCTGCGCCTGCCAGCACCAGGTGGAGGGGAATTTCGGCTGCCGGGCGAACTTCGGGCTGGCTCACCGCCTTTGACGGCTGTTCGAGCGGCTGCAGCGCGGTGGCGCCTTGCAGTGGATACTCCAGACGGTAGCGCCGGTCGGCGATCACTGCCTCGAAATCCTGCTGCTTGCCGTCGGGCCAGCGCACGGTCACCGTCGCCTGCTGCGCCAGACCCAACCCGAAATACAGCACCAGCTCGTTGCCGGCGCCCACGCTGGCGCCGTTGATCACTTCCTGCATCTGGGAGTTGCCATCACCGGTCTTGACATACACGCGCGCCCCAACCGCATCGCGATTGACCGGACCTGCGCCCAACAGCTCAAAGGCCAGCCAGTGATTGGTCGCCGGCGGCTGCTGCAGCTGCGCACTCTGGTTGCGGTACAGTCGGTAGCCCTCATCGGCGTTGCCGACGACAAGGTCCACCCAGCCGTCACGGTCGTAATCGGCATAGGCGACGCTGATGCTCATGCGGATATCAGCGGCTTCATTGCTGCAATCCACCAGCGAAAAGGTGCCGGGCGCCCCGGCGCTCCCGTTGTTGTGAAACAGCGGGTTGGCAGCGATATCCCTGTGATCAGCCGTATCGGCGACCGCCAGGTACAGGTCACGCCAGCCGTCGTTGTCGTAATCCAGGAACACAGCCCCCCAACCGATGGTATTGGACACCTGCACCCCGGCTTGCTCAGCCACCTCCTGAAAGGTACCATCGCCCTGGTTGTTGAGCAGCTCCATTGGCCCGACGTTGGAGAAATAGAAATCCTGGTCACCGTCGTTGTCGTAATCGCCCACCGCCAGTCCCATGCCGAAGAGCTTGCTGTCTGCCCCAGCCTCCCGGGCAACCTGGGTGAAACACCATCCCTGGCAGCCTGGGCCGTCGTTACGCCACAGCTTGTTGCCGATCGGGTTGACGAACTCGTCGTTCACCAGGTAGATATCCAGATCGCCGTCGTTGTCGTAATCGGTGAAGCTGGCGACAAAGCCGGCGCCGTTGGCGCTGCCCCCCAGCAAGCCAGACACGTCCGTAAACGTGCCGTCCCCGTCGTTGTGATACAGGCGGTCGCTGTCGCCGTCCATCGGTCGCCCGCATTTCGGGTAGCACGACCAGTTGGCGATGTACAGATCCAGATAGCCGTCCTGGTCGTAATCGCCCCAGGAAGCGGTTTTGCTGTTGGCATTCTCACGGATGCCCGCTTTCGCGGTGACATCCACGAAGCGTTTACCGCCCTCATTGCGAAACAAGGTGTCGGCGCCCCAGTTGGTGACGTACAGATCGCGCCAGCCGTCATTGTCATAATCCACAAAGGTTGCGCCAAAAGAATAGGCCTGCGGCAAGGCAGCTTGACCGGCAAGCTCAGACACCTCAAATGTACCGTCGCCGCTGCTGCGGTAGAGCGTATTCGCGCCGCTGCTGTCGGTTACGTACAAATCTACCCAGTCGTCGTTGTTGTAATCCCCCCACGCCTGACCGGCGGTCATCTCGTTGGCTGCCACGCGGTTATCGACGATCCCAGCCTGCCAGCTTACATCGGCGAACAAGGGTACGGCAGGAGCTATGCTGTAGCCTGTCTCCTGCCTGGCAGCAGCAAGAGCGAAGCCCTGTTGAATCAACAGGGCTGTCGCTGTCAGCAAAATTGTCAATTGTACCGCACGCAAACGCATAGGCTATTCTTTTACAGCGCCCTGGGTCAACCCTCCGGCGATCTGATCCTGCAGTGCAAGGTAGGTGATCATGATGGGCAGCGCGCCGATCAAAGCGCCGGCGGCAAAGACACCCCACTTCTTGTCGAACTGCCCCGCAGTAAAGATCTGCAGACCCACCATCAGCGTATACTGGTCGGAGTCATTGAGCAGAATACGCGCCAGGATGAAGTCGCCGTAGGTGCCGATGAAAGACAGGATGCCGATCACGATCAGGATCGGGCGCAGCAGCGGCAGCAGCAGCTGGTAGAAGATCTGGAAGTTCGAGGCGCCGTCGATCATGCCCGACTCGTCGATCGCGCGCGGGATGGTATCCAGGAAGCCCTTCATCAGCCAGATATTCAGCCCCATGGAGCCGCCCATATACACCAGGATTAAGCCGGCATGCGTGTTCAAGCCAATCGCCGGCACAATCTGCCCGGCCTGGAAGATGAGCACATAGATCGCTACCAGCGCCAGCAGGTTGGGAAACACCTGGATCAGCAAGATGGCCTTGAGCAGGGTGATGCGTCCGGTAAAGCGCAGGCGCGAGAAGGCATACGCAGCCATGGTGGTTAAGACCAGCGATAAAACGGTCGAGATAGTGGAGATCTTGATCGAGTTCCACAACCAGGTCCAGTATTTCAGATCTCCAAAGGAGAAACTGGGGTCTTGATTGAACAGACGCCGGAAGTTGTCAAATCCTGCATTCGGCGGGATCAGATCCTGGGTTGCCAGTGAGTTGCGCGGGTCGAGGGCGGCAGAAATGATCCACAGCACCGGGAAGATAGAGAACAGGATCAGGAAGACAGCAATTACCAAACGAATGGCTACGCTGAAGCGCTCCTGAAATTTCTTCGAGCCGCTGATGCGCTGGTATGTCTGGGCAAGCGATGTGCTAGACATTTTGGCTGACCTCCTCCCACATGTTGGTGAAGCGGAACTGAGCCAGGGTAATCGCCCCAACGATGAAGAAGATGATGATCGAAATCGCCGAGGCGAATCCATACTGTACGCCGCGCCCGCCAGAAGCAAACGCCAGGTTGTACACGTAGCTGATCAGAATGTCGGTATGACCAGCCTGGGTCTGCGCGCCGACGATGGGCGGACCACCGTTGATGAACAGGTAGATCAGGTTGAAGTTGTTGAAGTTGAAAACGAACGATGCGATCAGCAGCGGGCCTACCGCCACCAGCAGCAGCGGCAGCGTAATCTTACGGAAGCGCACCCAGGAGCCGGCGCCATCTACCGTGGCAGCTTCGTACAGGTCGCCAGGGATGGACTGCAGCGCACCGCTGGTTACCAGCATGAAATAGGGATAGCCCAGCCACAGGTTCACCAGCAGCACCGCAATTTGAGCCCAGGTGGCTTCAGTGGTCCAGGGAGGCGCCACGCCAATCCATCTTTCCAACAAACGGTTGATGATGCCAAATTCAGGGTTCATCATGCCGCGCCAGATCAGAATGGTGATCAGCGAAGGGATCGTGTATGGAATCAGTAGAAACGAGCGGATAACCTTCTTGAGCGGGAAATTCGGCTCGTTGAACATGATGGCAATCGCCAGGCCCAGGAAGAATGTGGACAGCACACTGACGGTTGGGAACACGAAGTTCCACACCATGATGCGCACCAGCGGGCCGCGCAGCGCCGGGCTGGTCGCAAACTGGACGAAGTTCTTGAAACCCACAATTGCGCGGAAGCCCGGGGTGATGGTCTTGCCTTGCTGGGAAGTGAACGTGCCATCGACATTGTTGTAGACCTCGCCATTTTCCTGGTCGGTGATCGTGTCGCTGGCCTCATCGTACAGGTAGCGGATTTGCAGCTCAGATGCCACGCTGGGCGAGCTGATCTGCACCGTCTTCTCGCCTTCCACGCCGAATTTTACATTCGGCAGTTCTCTGTCGGCAGCCGCCAACAAGGTGTTCAGCCGCTGGTAGCCCTCGATGGTTTGGGGAATTCCCTTGCTGTCGGCTTCGCCCACTCCGGGGTCGCCCGGTTTGGCAGGCACGATTGCCTCGCCCGGCTTCGCCAGGAATGTTTCGCCTTCTGGATTCACCAGCCACAAGGCATACAGGTTATCCGGCGACTTGTAGGCTGTCCAGCTGTAGGATTTACCCTCTTCCGCGAGATAAGTGGCTTTTTGAATACTGACTAAAGCCTGTTCTTTGGTCAGCAGGTGACCGTCTCCATAGTTGGTGAAGGCGACGTAGACCGTAAATAAGATTGGGTAGATGACAAAAACAATCAGGAAAGACAGGCCGATTGCCATCCAGCGATAGGCATAGGCTTGCGGCAGCAGGAAGATCACGTTGAGCATCACAAGCACCACTGCCAGCACCGCGCCAAGCTGAGTGAAGCCTAATTGCACACTGTTATAGATAAACCAGCCGATGGCAGCATCCAAAACGACAATCAGCAGCACCCGAGAAAGCGTCCCGAGCGGTGAGTCTTTTGGCGTCTCTGTTTTCATTAGCATCGCCTCCTGGACTTACACCTCAGATTGGTGATTCCCCTCGCCAGCGGAAAAGCGAGCGGTCAGTGAGATTTTAGAAAAACAGCTGCGCTAATAACGAGTCTGGTGATAAGAGAAGGCCGAGGATCGCTCCTCGGCCTTCTCGATTTCTTACTCGGTTACGGGAGAATGATGGTCAGAAGCTTGGATTCAGGATCGAACTCGAAGCTCACCTCGCCATCAGCGGCCAGGGTGAACTTGTAGTTGTCGCCGTCAGCCTTGCCATCTACGCCGTAGTTGGTGGTCCAACTGCCGTCCAGAGCAACTTTGCCTTCGTAATCGCCGGCTTTCAGCGCGAAGGGACCGCTGCGCCAGATGCCGTCGTCACCCAGGGTCATTTGGGTGGCGGCGCATTCCGGCAGCCAGGCAGCCGAACAGCCAGCCTGATCCTGGTAGGAACCAGGCACGTTGACCATACCGGTCAGCGGGTTGGCGATCAGGTTGCGGATCTTGGTAGCGGCATCCGTGAGCGCGGGTTCAGCTTCCTGCTTGCCCTGGATCGCCAGGGAAACGGCATCGTTCCAGTTGCCCCAAACCGAACCCATGGCAGGGATGGCGGGCATCATGGTGGCGTTTTCCCCAGCTGCGCCCATGGCAGCCAGATCGGCGTCATCGGTCGCTTCGAGCACCGGGATGAACGCGGACGGGCGTTTGCCGGCTTCGTACAGTGCCTGCATGACCTCTTCGGTAGCGACGAACTCGGTCAGGAAAGCCTGCGCCAGCAGCACGTTCTCGCTCTGGGAGCTGATGAAGAAGCCCTGGGTGCCGGCGAAGGGGAAGCCGCCGCCGGGGAAGTTGGTCACAGCATACGGCACGCCGGACTGGCGGATGCGATCCAAAGCCCACGGGCCAGCCATGATGAAGGGCACTTCGCCGGTCTCGAACAGGGCGTGGTTGTTGGCCCAGTCGGTGTCGGTCGGCAGGTTGCCTTTTTCAACGTTGTCAGCGACCCAGGCGAGAGCCTCGACCATGCCTTCGCTGTCCAAGCCGAGGTCCTGGTCGTTGTAGTTGCCTTGATCATCCTTGCCGAAGATGTAGCCGCCGAAAGAAGTGAACAGCGGGTACAGGTCATAGGTCGTGCCGGTCAGGGCCATGATATAAGTAACCTTGCCCTCGGCCTTCAGCGCCTCGCCCATGGTAACCACCTCATCCCAGGTCGTGGGTGCGGTTGTCACCAGGTCGGTGTTGTAGAAAAAGCCCAGGTTCTCGGTGGCGTAGGGCATGCAGTACAGCTCGCCATCGAAGGTGCAGGCTGCCTTGGCGTTCTCAACGAACTGGTCAGCCTTCTCGCCCAGGTCAACCGGGGCCAGCAGGCCATTGGAAACCAGCGTGCCAGCCTGATCGTGGGCGATCACGATGATATCTGGGCCTTCGCCGGTCGGGGCAGCCACCTGGAAGTCATCACGGATAGCGGACTTCAGCTCGACCACCAGCTCCACCTGGTAGGTTTCCAGGAATGCGGGAGCCAGTTCCTGCAGGATCGGGGCGCGGGTGTCATCTGCCCAGATGCGCAGCGTGCCGACCGGCACGATAGCAGTCGGTTCTGCAGTTGGCTCAGGAGCCGTGGTGGGTTCAGGGGCTTTAGTGGGTTCAACAGCCGCAGGCGGCTCAGTGGGAGCTGCCGCAGGCGGCTCAGTGGCCTCAGGGGCCGGGGTGGCAGCGGGCGCACAGGCTGCCAGGATGACTGCAAAAAGCAGTACGACGGTCAAAAGGAAACGCTTAGACATCTTCTTCTCCTAATACAGAAATTTATTGTTGATCTGGATGGTTATCCATTTGAAGGGCGAACTTAGCGGATACGATTCTATATTATTTGCCACCTCCAGCAGCACTTTTTAGCGATTGCAGCGATGTCGGCTAAATCTAACGTGAATTAATAAACGTGAAGATTATACCAAACTTACTCAATTGTGCGTACAAATCATCTCTAAAAATGGGTTATTAATATAGTATTTATCTAGTATAAAGGACAACCTGCTTCCCCCTGGAACTGTGTACCATCTAACTTGATTGAATTCGCCGGTGAACTACCGATCTTACTGCCCGAATCGAGCAAATCCTGTATAATCAGGTTTAATGTTCAACCAACTCCACGGCGTGTACGCCGCCGCACTCACCCCACTAAAAGATGACCTGTCCCTGGATGCAGACAGCATCCCGCAGCTGCTGGGCTTTTTAGCCCGGCGCGGCTGCCACGGCGCGCTGCTGCTGGGCACTACTGGCGAAGGCCCGTCTTTTGCCGCCCACGAGCGCATCAGCCTGTTTCGCTCCGCCCTTGCGGTGCGACAGGAGCACCCCAATCTGCGCCTGCTGGCTGGCACAGGCACACCCAGCCTGGAAGAAACCGTCGCCCTAACGCGTGGCGCGTTCGACCTGGGATACGATGGAGTGGTCGTTCTACCGCCGTATTACTTCAAAAAAGTGCCCGATGACGGTCTATTCGCCTGGTTCAGCATGCTCATCGAACGCGCCGTCCCAGCCGGCGGCGCCCTGTTTGGCTATCACTTCCCCAGCCTGACGGCGGTGCCCTTCTCGCTCGATCTGCTTGCCCGCCTGAAGGATGCTTTCCCAGACCGCTTTGCCGGCATCAAAGACTCTTCCGGCGACCTCACCTTTGCACAAAGCCTGGGAGAGCGCTTCGCTTCCGACCTGGTGGTTTTGAACGGCAACGACCGCCTGTTCAGCCAGGCGCTGGATGCCCACGCTTCGGGATGCATCACGGCCATGTCAAACCTGTATTCTCCAGGGCTGCGCCGCATCTGGGATGCCCACCAGCGCGGCGAGCGTGACGAACAGACACAAACTGCCATCACAGAAACCAGGCTGATCCTGGAAAGCAAGCCGCCTTTCCCGCCTCTGCTGAAGGCTCTGCTGCATTCCCAACACCCCTTCCCACGCTGGCCCGTGCGCCCGCCCCTGCTGCCCACCAGCCCTCAGGCGCTTGAAGAGGTGCTCGCCGCATTGAACCACCGCCAACATGTCTCAGGGATCTGAGGTTGATCGCAACCGCTTTCTGCTCACCAACCTGGGCATCCTGCTGATCTTCATACTCACCCTGGTCGTGATTCTGGCTGCCTACCCGCTGGTGCTGGCGCCAGAACCGACGCTCACGCCCACCATCACCCCCACCCGCACCATCACACCCACCCCGACAAAAACCCCCACCATTACGCTGACCCCCTCGCCCACCCGCACGCTGCGACCGACTCCCACGCCAACCATCACCCTCACACCCAGCCACACGCCGACGCCGACGCTCACCCCCACCCCCACCGGCCCGCCCACGCTCATCGCCGCGGTCCCTGATCCGGGCAGCATTTACCTGCTGGAGTCATGGTCAGCAGAAAGAGCTGCAGCCGCAGTCGCCCTGCTGGATAACTACCCCAATACCCTTTTGGCTCGCGATCGCGGCGAGGATGATTCGGGCTATTACGCCGCCTTCTACCCTGCAACCATCGCCCAACAGGAAGCCCTGCTGCGCTTCCCAAACAGTACCCATGCAGATCGCTGGCGCTGGGGATTGGCGTACAACCTGGCTCGCCTGGGTGACGAGCGCGGCGCCCAGCAGTACGCCTTGCTTATCGAAGCAGCTTTGAATGGCAGCGATACTTCTATGGATGAATTGGTGGATTGGTTCAGCGATATGGAGCCTCGTTTCAAGCTCAAGCTGCAAGCGCTCACACTCGGGGAAGGAGCACAGGCAGCCTGGGCAGCTCGTTTGGACGGCGCCGGCAGCGCCCTGCTCTCCATCCGCCAGGATGAAAACACCTTCGCAGTCTCTGCTGCTGCCAGTCGCTTCGACTTTATCGAACGCCCGGAATATTCTTCGCTGGCAGCGGATATCACCGGCGACGCGCTGGACGAAATCATATTGTATCGCCTGGAACCCAGCCAGGAATTACCCCTTGCGCTCAACCTGGTGGGAGAGACTTCCGAGCCGCTTCCCTTCCATCCTTCCAGCGCCAGCTTCATCGCCGGTACTGATTACACGGGAGAATGGCGAGTAGAAAATACGACCGGCAGTGCGCCTGATCTGGTTTTCTCCGCCGACCTGTTTCCCGCCTGCCCGCTCAAACTGGAGCGGCGCTTTGTTTGGGATGGTGAGTGGCTGCAGCCGCTGGGTGTCACCTACCAGCTTACACCCATCACCCAAACCTTGAGCTACTGCCGCTATGTGATCGATCACGCCGCCAGCCTGTGGGGAGCAGAGACCGCCGCCGATCTGGCAGCCGTCCTACTGCCGGATTGGCCCCCGGCCAGCGACGAAAATGGTAAACCTTTCCCCGCCGACGAGCGCGACCGCTGGCGCTTCCGCCTGGGCGTGTACCGTGCCGCCGCCGGGCAAACCGAAGAAGCCCGCCGGGTGCTGCAAGACTTGATCCAAACCCCCTACGCTGCCAACAGCAGCTGGGTTGGAAAAGCCCAGGTCTTTCTAGAAACCTACAACAGCAGCGCCGGTGGCTTCTACCGCGCCTGCCTGCAGGCCGATTTCTGCCAGCCCGCCTGGGCGCTGCAGCAGCTTGCCGCCAGCCTGGATGCGTCTTCCAACACCAGGCTGCTGCAGGGCTTGTGGGATGCCGGCGTCCGCCAGCGCGCTGCGGGGTACTTCGATTTCGATGGCGACGGGCAAGATGAGCTGTGGCTGACCATACAGCACCGCCCGGGTGAAATCCTGGAATTCTGGATTTTCTTCAGCAGTGAAGGCCGGGTCTGGGCGCTTAGCCTGGGCGAAGTGGAAAGCAGCCGCCCAACGGTCGAGATTTATCAGGAAGGTGAGCCGCCCAGCGTGCTGCTGGAGAACAGCCGTGCGTTCAGCGTGCTGAGTCCCGGCGGGCGGGGAGAGCCTTACTTGCAGCCGGTCGAGCTGCCGCGTTTTTATCCCAACCGCTTCAACCTGGCGCTGGAGGAGCTGATCGACGATCTATTTGCCGGCGATCCGCCGGCGCAGGTGCTGCGCGGTTTGCAGGCTCTGCAGGATACCCCCGGGCTGCTGTGCATCGGCGATTGGAGCTGCGACCGCTACTTTTACATGGTCGGATTGGCAGCCGAGATGTCCGGTGACAAGGCTGTCGCGGTCGAGCACTACCTGTGGATATGGCGCAACCATTCGCGCAGCCCTTACACCACCCTGGCGCGCTTGAAGTTGAGCGGAGCTGTGCTGCTGCCGACAGGCACCGCGACTCTCCCGGCTTCAGAAACTCCTACCGGTACACCCGCGCCAACAGTCACCGGTACGCCGCCCACTGCCACCATCACCCTCACGCCCACCGAGACCGTCAATCCGTATCCTGACCCGTTCACGGAGACCCCTATCCCAACTGCAACGACCGACCCCTACCCTTCACCTACCCAATAACTGTTCGGGACTGCCTCGGTAAACAATGACCCCCAGAACCGGTTCGAGCCTTTATCCCCGCACTACCTGGCGGCTGGTAATCACGCCGC
This sequence comes from Anaerolineales bacterium, assembly GCA_041736465.1. Taxonomy (GTDB): domain Bacteria; phylum Chloroflexota; class Anaerolineae; order Anaerolineales; family UBA4823; genus JAJUJL01. The sequence goes on from JBGSTO010000195.1 coordinate 60,917, forward strand.
CAGCCAGCGGCGCCTGGAATATGGCGGTGGATGAAGCCATCCTGGAGGCGGCGGTAAGGGGCGAAGTCGCCTCGACGCTGCGCCTGTATGCCTGGGAGCCGCCCTGTCTTTCCTTAGGCTATGCGCAGGAATATAGCGACGCCGATCTACCGCAGCTCTCTGCTCTCGGCTGGCAGCTCGTGCGCCGCCCTACCGGCGGTAAAGCCATCCTGCACACCGATGAATTGACTTACTCCGTCGCCGGACCGGCAGATGAAGCCCGCCTTTCCGGCGGCGTTCTGGAGAGCTACCGCCGGCTTTCTGATGCCCTGCTGCTGGCATTGAGCTTCCTGGGAGCGCAAGCCTCAGCCCACCCGCAGGCTGGCCCGCTTTCCACCAGTGATGCCAAAGGGCCGGTATGCTTCGAAATGCCTTCGAATTACGAAATCACCGCCAACGGCAAGAAGCTCATCGGCAGCGCCCAATCCCGCCGCCTGGGCGGTGTGCTGCAGCACGGCTCGCTGCCTCTGTACGGCGACCTGGCGCGCATCACCCGGGTGCTGGTTTTCGCCAGCGAAATCTCCCGCAGACAAGCCGCCGAACGCCTGCTGCAGCGGGCTGCTACCCTAGAGCAGGTGTTGGGAAGCGCTCTCGACTGGCAAACCGCAGCCCAGGCGTTTGCCAGCGGCTTCGAGCAGGCTTTAAACCTTGAGCTGCTTACCTCCCCATTGACGCCGGGGGAATCCGAACGCGCAAATCAATTGGTGCAAGAAAAATATGGAAATCAGGCCTGGACGGGCCGGCTCAGCTCACTTAAGCCTCAGGGCTGAGCGGTCGCGGTTGGCTGCACACGATTGAAAATGACTTCGCCGTAACCCAGCTCGCGCAGCAGGCGGTAAAGATAGTTTTCCGCGTTGCGGTCTGCCTGTTCAAGGATGCCATCTTCCAGGGAGACCTTCTCGATTTCCGCTTCGGCAGCCTGTCGCGCCGCGGTTTCCAGGTTCACATCCCCGCGTGACAGCACACCTAGTTCGCGATCGTAGATATAGGTTTTGTCCGAATCCAGCGCCGCAATGAAGACCTCGGCAGGGGGCAGCGTGACGTACAGCACCCCGTCGCGCACCTGCAAATCCCCGGGCTGCAGCTTCTCCAGGTCGATGCCGGCAATCACCTCGCCATGCGCCACCAGCAGCAGTCGATCGCCAAACAGGAAGCCAAACGGACCCTGGCGCGTTTCGGCAACGATCACCTTCTCAACGCTGTACTGGATCGTTTCCAGCCGCGCCAGCGAGCGCACGCTCTGGATGATGGTCACCGGATCGGGAAGGATGGTCGGCGTGGGGTGTAAGAACTGCGCTACCTGAGTTGCCAGGCTGCCCGTGATCTCACCCACCGGTTGGATCGCCTGCTGGGTCTGGCGCATACTTGCCTGGATGGCTTGCACAATGCCATAGGCTGACAGCGCCAGGATCAGCAAGAATCCAATGATAAAAACCCAGATCTGAGTACGATTATCTTTTTGCATGTGTGATATTATACTTACATCCGGCAAGGCTGACCTATCATATTCGACAGCCCGTCTGCATGCCGGGATCAATATGCCTGTTGGTCTCTTAATCTTGCAGCTTCACATTCCGGGCTGCACCTCTTTAAAAGAAAAGCGCAGCCGTCTCAAGCCACTGCTGGCGCGCCTGCACCGCGAGTTCAATATCTCCACCTGCGAAATGGATCACCAGGATGCCTGGCAAGAAGCGGTCATCGCCTGTGCATTGGTGAGCAGCGACGCTCCATTTGCCCGCAAATCCCTGCACCGGGTGGCAGCATGGGTGGAGGCTTCCTGGCCAGATGTCACCGTGGTGGATGATCACCTGGATGTCATTTCATAAGTTATTGTAAACGCAGCAAGACTTTCCCCTGCGACCACAGATCTTCCAGGCGGTAGTATGCCCGCCGGTCTGGCGAGAACAGGTGCAGGATGACATCACCAAAATCCACCAGTAGCCAGCCATCGCGCGGCATGCCTTCCAGGCGCCCCCAAAAATCGTACTCTTTATGCACACCCTCCATGGCTCCGTCGGCCAATGCCTGCAGCATACGGTCGCTGGTGCCGTTGCAGATGACAAAATAATCGGCAAAAGATGAGATTTCGTGAATGTCCATCAGCAGGATATTCTCCCCCTTCTTGTCTTCGAGACTTCTCACAATGGTATGCGATAGTTCCAATGCGTCCAGAGTTCACCTCTCTTGAATGGTTCGCATCGCGGCTGTAACCCTACCGGGTCTCAGGATGCGCGGCTAAAGCGGCAGAGAACATGCGGGTGTAAACTGCGCCGCCAGGGCGTAGATCGCTGCGGTAAAGGTGTACGGCGCTCACCCGGCTGGCGCCGAGAAAACCTGCTTGATAACCCGATAGCCCCTCACTGATGCGGCGCAGCTCGCTTGGAGAAGCGTTGCGCGAAACCCTGCCCAGGGTAAGGTGCGGCGAGAAATCACGGTCTTCACGTGCATACCCCAGGCGGTTAGTCTCATTTTCGATGCTGTACTGAAATGCAGCCAGCTCAGGCGGCGCATCGATGCCCACCCAAACGACACGCGGCCGGCTGGCGGAGGGGAATGCCCCCAGGTCGCCAACACTGACATCGAAAGACCGGGCGGTGCTCGCCTGGACTGCCAGAATATTCTTGAGCATTTCCAGGTTTGCCAGAGACACGTCGCCCAAAAACTTGAGCGTCAGATGAATATTGCCAACCGGAACCCAACGCACAGGCGCATCCTTCAGCCGGCTTCTTAATGCCGAGGAAACTTCCTCCAATTTGCTTTGGATTTCTGGTGACAGATCGATGGCGATAAATGCGCGGATAACGGACATCATTCGATATACAGCACCGGTTCGAGGAGACAGGAAAGCGCCAGAGTCATATCAATTTCTTTGCGAGGCGGATGCGCTGTTCTGGATGACCTGCTCCACCGTGGTCTTCAATTCCTTGAAGCCCACCGGCTTGGTAAGATAAGCCGCCGCGCCGCTGTCCAATCCCCTCTGGATATGCTCCGGTAAAGACAAAGCGGATATCAGGATGATCGGGGTGGTTTTCAAGCGTGGATCGCGACGTACGTTGCGCAGCACATCATAGCCCGAACAATCCGGCATCATAATATCCAGTAAGACGACATCCGGTTGGTGATGGAAGATCTGGCTCACCGCGACTGATCCGCTCAAAGTTTTATATGCCTGGTATCCACCCAGGCGCATCATTTCCACCAGCATATCGGCAGTATCCAAATCATCGTCCACGATCAAGACTACTCTTTGTGTCAGCGGCATCCAGTTAGGGTCCAATCTATAGTTAAGATGATCTTCCTTTAGAAGATTTTACCTCAGAACGCAGTGTACGCAGATAACAGGCTGGCTGGTGAGCCGCTATGCTCCACAATAGCACAATATGGTCGCAATTTCAAGAGGGATGAGATCGTTGGTAATCTTCGGGGGTATCCAAATCCATGAGCACGCTGTCTGTGCCAACCTCGAGGTAGGTTATTTCACTCGAGTGCGAATTCAGGAAATCGCGCAGCGTTTGAGAGCTATGCAGAGCTAAAAGCTCTTGCCACAGCCGGCTGTCTACCAACCAGGGATGCCCGCGGCGCATCTGATAGCTAGGTACCACCAGCCGCGAACCTTGCGAGTAGATCTTCAGCAAATCTTCCACCACGCCAACCTGGATTTTTGGCTGGTCTCCCAGGGCGATCAATGCAGCGCCGGTTTCCTCTCCCAGGCTGCCCAGGCCCCTCTGCACCGATGAAAGCATCTCTGCCTGGGCAAAATCCGGGTTGAACACAGCACGAACCGGGAAATCGCAAGCCAGGCGCTCCAGCGCAGCTTCCACCAGCAGACGCGCCCCGCCGGTCACCACCACAATCTCATCGACTGCGGCGGAGGCCAGCGTGCACACCACCTGCCCGATAACGGTTGTGTTGCCCCAGGGAAGCACCATTTTAGGTGTTCTCATCCGCCGGGACTGTCCGGCTGCCAGCACGATCGCCGCAATCCTGGGTGCCACGTCTCAATCTCCATATTCCAATAAACGCTGGTAATCTTCGGGAGTGTCGATATCCAATGCCTGGCGGTAGTCAAACCAGGGAAGCCAGATGGGCGGGAAACGCTTGAACAATGCCCGTCCGCCTTCTTCTCCTGCCAGTTGGGTGAGATCGGCGAACACATCCCTGTCGAACAGCACGGGGTTGGCGCGCTCTCCCTGCACGAGGGGGGCAATGATCGCGCCCAGGCTTGTGCTGTGCGCCTCGCACAGGGCGCGCAGCAGGCTGGGCGGCGTCTGCGGCTGGTCCACCAGCAGCATGATGGCGGCGCCGCAGCCGGGAGGCAGCGC
>JBGSTO010000217.1:0-2313 GCA_041736465.1 Anaerolineales bacterium
CTCAGCAGCGGCGAGGGCGGGATCATCCTGACATCCGATGAGCACAACGAAAGGATCTGCCGCGCTCTGCATACCTGCGGACGATACCCGGAAGGCGCCTGGTACGATCATCGTTTGCTTGGCGGCAACTACCGCATGAACGAATTCCAGGCGGCCTTGCTTTTGGCGCAATTCAAAAGGCTGGAGGAACAGGTGCAGCGGCGCGAAGTGAATGGACTGCTCCTGAACAAGGAGTTGGCGAAGATTCCGGGCATCCGACCGATGGCTCGCGGGCATGGGGAAACCCGCCACGGCTACCACCTGTATATTTTCCGTTACGATCCAGCCGCCTTCGATGGTCTATCACGGCAGACATTTATGGAGGCGCTGAGTGCTGAAGGTGTGCCTTGCTCTCCGGGGTATGAACGGCCCCTTTACCGGCAGCCAGTCTTTTTAGAGCAGGCATTCGGACCTTATGCACCGGCAGGCGTGCACTATCCAGACTACGCGCAGGTATCCTGCCCGGTTAGCGAGCGAGCCTGCCGGGAATCCTGCTGGTTGGCGCATTCCCTTTTGCTGGGCGATGAAGGGGATATGCAGGATATTGCGGCGGCAGTGGCGAAGGTATACGAACACCACAAAGACTTACTTTCCAGGTCAGGTGGCGGGTAGATCTAATCGACAACCTGCCTGGCAGCGATCCCAGGCGGTAATAATGGCATCGTCGAGAGGTTCATCATCGCTGTTGCGGATACACTGGTTTTCATCCAACCAGGCGATGGTTTCGCTGACACCATCCGTAAAATTAACTGTACAGCGGAAATCCAGATCCCGGCGGGCGGCACCGTTATCGAAAATATTATTGAACCGGTAATTTTCTATCACATCTGCCAACCGCTCCGGCGCCATGGCGTACAACACTTCGCAGGGGATGTGCACAGGACGGGGCAGCGGAGCACCTATCACCCCGGCAATACTTTCAAAATAGCGATCCCAGGTCAGCCATTCATCACCGGTGACGTGATAGGCGCGCCCAAAAGCTCGCGGATTGCCCGCGGCGGATACAAACGCCCGGGCGACATCGCCGGCATGACAATGGGCGCGCAGGGCTGAACCATCGCCCGGTGAGACCAATGCTTTCCCTTTGCGAATCCGGTCCAGAAAACAATTTCCCCACCCGAGGGTATAGATCAGGTCGCCTCCCGGACCATAGGTATTTGCCGGTCTGAGGATGGTCACATTAAATGCGCCCTGCTCGTGGGCTGCAGTAAGAATTTGTTCGCAGCGAGCTTTGTTCCGCCCGTATAGACTGGTCGCCAGAAGCGGCTCGGATTCCGTTACGGGGTACCGGCTGGCTGGCCGCTGGTAGACTGCCGCTGAGCTGCAAAGGATTAGCTGTCCGATGCGTCCTGTGAAGGCCCGCACCAGGCTTTCAGCTTCCTCGGGTTTGAAGCAAACCATATCGATGACACAATCGAGAGCACCGGCAGCATCCATCTGTCTCTCGAAGCTGGCGAAATCCTGACGGTCTCCGAGGATGGAGTGATACCCAGTAGGAGCGGATAGAGGAGTGCTGCCGCGATGATACAGGGTCAAATCCTCGCCAGCCTCCAGGAACAGCCGGGAGATGATCCTGCTGATCTGTCCAGTACCCCCAATAATCAAGACCTTCACGCCTGCATCCCTTCTCCGTGGGTTGTATTGATCTGAATCACCGGATTGTGTCGCGCAAGAAGTCCATCTCTTTCCCGCGCTGAGTCATTGTCATTTCGACCGCCTCGTCTCCGGACGCTCCAGCATGCACAATCGCAAATATAGCGTTTGCCACAGCGGCGGGGTCCTCTGGACCTGGGAAGCTGACATTGCGTCCCACCAGCGCGCCGCGCACATTCGAACGAGTCGCCATGCCGGATGCAAAATCATAATAGGTTTGGGTGGGGTTTTCATTGGATGCCCCGCCCAGCATCAAGATCGGCTGGGTGGTTGCAAGAGTGACTCGATCATAACCGGCGCAATAGGGCAGTTTCATCCAGGTATTGCGGGAGGAGTCGCCCAGAGCGCCAATTACTCCCACGAGCTTGATCAGCTCCTCGGCGGTGTTTTTACTGATCCACTTGCCATCGCGGTAATCCATTCGCAAAGGCTCGACGAAGGGCACAAGATCGTAACGGTTCAGCTCAGTAATTGCCCGTGCGCAGTAGTCGATTGTCCAGAGTGTGCGCTCATCATCGGGCACAAAGCGGAACATCATCTTGCCGCCATCCAGCCTGAAGCGTTTGATTGATTCGGCGGTATAGCTGCCGAAGCGATCATCGAGTTCACCGACCACGCCGG
>JBGSTO010000238.1:0-13814 GCA_041736465.1 Anaerolineales bacterium
CCCCCCCCCCCCCCCCCCCACGACCCGTTTTAGATTCAAAGATGGGGCAAGATACAAGTATAATCAGGCAGGGAATCCACAAGGAGCAATGCCATGCCGGTGATTAAGCGGTATCCAAACCGAAAACTCTACGATACCGAAGCCAAGCAGTATATTACCCTGGAGGGGATCGCCGCTCTGATCCGCAGCGGGAAAGAGGTGCAGGTCACCGACAATGCCACCGGAGAAGACCTGACCGCGCTGACCCTGACCCAGATCATCTTTGAGCAGGAGAAGAAGCAAAGCGGGCTGCTGCCGCGTTCCGTGCTGGCAGGCGTGATCCGCGCCGGCGGCGACAGCCTGAGCGCCATCCAGCGCAGCCTGCTCTCGCCGCGCAGCTTTCTGCAGCACGTAGATGAAGAGATCAAGCGCAGGATCAATGAGCTGGTCGGGCAAGGCGAGCTTCCCGAGGCGGAAGGGCAGCACCTGCTGGGCAAATTGCTCTCCCCGGATGCAGGCCCAAGAGCCGCCATCCAGCAGGAGGTCGAGCGCCTCCTGGACGAGCGCAGCATCCCCTCCCGAGAGGACATCGATAAGCTGTCCTCCCAGCTTGCCGCGCTGGCAGAAAAGCTCGAAGAGCTAGGCCGCTCGGATGTCTAATGAAGATGATTTCACCGCCAAGACGCCAAGGTTTACTGAAAGCAAAGCTTGAAACACGAAGGACTCAAAGATTGCACAAAGGTCACCAAGATGGCAAATAAAATAAGCTTTGTGAACTTCGTCCTTCCTTGGTGTTCTTAGTGTTAATCTTTTCTTCGCGTCTTAGGGACTTTGCGGTAAATATTTTGTTTTTGCAGTGGAGTCGTCTGTTGTTGAGCTGCTTTCACTTTATCAAGTCCAACTTATCGTGAGTGGAATCGATCCTACGAGCAAAGCATGATACAGGTTATTGGTACCTACCACCGGTCGTTTCAATTTCCCGCTGACCTGACCACCAGCTTCAATTACTTCCGCAACATCCCCCACGTCCTCGGGCTGATTCCGCATATCTCGCTGGTGGAGGGTAATGCCAAGCAGCACTACCGCATGCTCTACCACACCACCGAGCTGGGTCTGTACCAGGTGAAAGTGTACTGCGACCTGTGCGCCGAGGTGGACGACCAGGCCAGAACCCTGCGCATCCGGTCACAGCAGAACGGTTTTGCCCCGGTAAAAACCGGTGTAACCATGTACGGCTTGACCGGTCTGGGAGAATATTCCAGCCTATCCTCCTTCCGAGAGTCCGGCAGCCAGACCGAAATCGATTACCAGCTCAGGCTTGAGTTTTGCGTGCCAGAACCCCTGGCGCTGCGCCTGCTGCCGCATGGCACGCTCGAGAGCCTGGCGAACGGCATCGCCAACCACCGCATCGTTGAAATCGCGGAGGGCTTTATTCGACGATCGATCCACGATTTCAAGGAGCAGCAGTGATCACGGAAATCATGGAAGTCATCCTGTACGTGCAGGATATGCAGGAGCAGGTGCGCTTTTACCGGGATACGCTGGGCCTTGCGGTCGCTTACCCGCAGGGTCTCGACGATTATGAGAAACAGAGTTGGGTGACCTTCGCCAGCGGGACATGCGCACTGGCGCTGCACAGCGGAGGCCAGCGCCGGCAGGGGCCGGACACACCCATGATCGTCTTCCGTGTGGCGGATATCCAGGCGGCGCGCCAAACGCTGGCGGCGCGCGGCGTGCCCATGGGCGAAATTTTTACCGCCGCGCCGGGTGTGCAGGTATGCCACTTCAAAGACCCGGAAGGCAATCCGTTGGCTCTTGAAATCCATTCATAACACACCATATGCCCGCAGAAACAAGCCTTGAATACCCATCGCCCGCCGACCGCTCTGCGCGGCTGCTGGAGCTGGCGCGTTTGTTCCTGCGGCTGGGTTTCACCGCCTTCGGGGGACCGGCGGCGCACATCGCCATCTTCAGGGATGAAACCGTTTCACGCCGCAAGTGGTTGAGCAACCAGCAGTTCATGGACTTGCTGGGCGCTACCAACCTGATCCCGGGCCCAAACTCCACCGAGATGACCATTCACATCGGCTTCCTGCGCGCCGGCTGGCCCGGGCTGCTGGTCGCCGGGTGGTCGTTCATTCTACCGGCGACGGGCATCGTGCTGGCGATCGCCTGGGGCTACTTGCACTACGGTGCGCTGCCGGAAGTGGGCTGGCTGCTTTACGGGGTCAAGCCGGTGGTGATCGCCATCATCCTGCAGGCGCTGTGGGCGCTAGGGCGCACGGCAATCAAAGATTATCTGACCGCAGCCGCCATGCTGCTGGCGCTTTTGTTGTATTTGCTCGGCGTAAACCCAATCCTGGCGCTGATGCTGGGTGGGCTGCTGGTTCTCAGCGGCAAGTCACTGCCAGATCTGATTGGCAAATCCGCGAACGGGCTGTGGCTGCTGCCCGCAAGCTGGCTGGCGCAGTTATCCAGGGGCGTTGGGCAATTGCCGCCAACACCCGGCGTCGAACCTTTCCAGCTCAGCACGCTGTTCTTTATTTTTCTCAAGATTGGCTCGGTGCTGTACGGCAGCGGCTACGTGCTGCTGGCTTTCTTGCACACCGATTTTGTTGCCAATCTGGGCTGGCTCACCGACCAGCAGCTATTGGACGCCATCTCCATCGGGCAGGTCACGCCCGGTCCGGTCTTCACCACCGCCACCTTTATCGGTTACGTGCTTGGCGGGGTACCTGGGGCTTTGCTGGCGACCCTGGGCATCTTCTTGCCATCGTTCGTCTTCGTCGCGCTGAGCAACCCGCTCATCCCGCGCCTGCGCCAGTCGCAGGTCACCGCCCGCCTGCTGGACGGTATCAACGCCGCATCGCTGGGGCTAATGGCAGCCGTCGCCTGGCAGCTGGCGAGGTCGGCTTTCATCGACCTGCCGGCGATGCTTGCCGGTCTGGTTTCAGCAGCGCTGCTGCTGCGTTTTAAGTTGAATTCTACCTGGCTGGTGCTGGGTGGGGCAGCCTTCGGGCTGCTGCGCGCCGCCTTGCTGCGCTAGCCAAAGATATCCAATATTTTGGAGAAGATGATGCGCATTCGCTTACCCTTCCTGTTCGTCATCCTGACTCTGGTGGCTGCCAGCCTGGCATGCCGCGCGCTGTCGGATGGGTTGGACACACCTGAAAACCAGATCGAAGAGACTGCTACCTCAACCCGTACGCCGGCGCCGTCGCCCACCCCGCTGCGCTCCATCCCAGTCGAGCCGGGAGCAAATAACCCGGACGAGCCGGTTTATGTGAGCGGCGAGATCCCCTACACCTCACCCTTCTTTGTGAACACGATCTCCGAACCCTTCGTGCTCCTGGAAGACCAGGCAGGCTTCGCCCGGCGCGACAAGGAATTCCGCTTTTCCCTGGAAGGGCAGACCATCGGGCCGGTGGAGGTTTCCGAAGATTTGACGCTTTCCTACAGCCTGGCGCTGCCGGCCATCCCCCAGGGCACCTACCTGGATCTGGACAACGACGGCGAGAGCGATACCGGCGTGCAGGTTTTCGCCGTGGCTTACTGGTTCAACATCTGGGGCTCGCCTTTTCTGGAAGAACGCGACGGCAAGGGCTGGTCGTCGGCGCACGCCTCAACGATCACCGATCCCGAGCAGGACTACGAGATCACCGGCGGGTACCTGATTGTTTGGTCTCCAGACGACCAGCAGGCCTTTCCCAGCGGCTTCGGCCCGGACGGCAAGCTGTTCACCGAGGACGATCCCGCCGCGCCCATCGCCCCCGGCTACTCTCTGGTCGACCTGAACCAGGAGCCGTTCGCCGTATCCAAATCTGCCCGCATCGAGTTGACCCTGGTTGAGGGGCAGAGCGAAATAAAAGACTACTCTGAGCTGGATTATGAAGCCGCTTTCCGGCGCATGTTGGAGAAAGTAGCCCGCGAATACCCGTTCACTGACGAGAAAAACATCGACTGGGAACAGCTCACCGAGACCTACGCCAGCCGTGCGGCGGATGCGAATGACGACGACGATTTCTACCGGGCGGTGCGCGATTTTACCTACGAAATTCCCGATGGGCATGTGTACGTATCATTCAACCCTCAGGTCTTCTACGAGGAACAGGGCGGCAGCTTTGGCATGCTGCTGGCAGAATTGAGCGATGGCCGCGTCATTGTCACTCAGGTGCTGCCGGATTTGCCCGCCGAACAAGCCGGTATACAGCCGGGCGCCGAGATCCTGGATTGGGATGGGCGCTCCGTGCAAGAATCGCTGGAGCAGGTAGTTCCCTACCTTGGCCCTTATTCCACCGGGCACACCCGCCGGCTCGGGCAGTTGATCTTCCTGACGCGCATGCCAGAGGGGGAGCGGGTGCGAGTGCGCTTCGACAACCCCGGGTCCTCCCCGGCGCAAAACGCCACCTTGCAGGCAGAGATCGACTACGACTCGCTGTTTGCTGCACTGTCCTCCTTCCAGCAGGATGAGCTGGCAATGCCGATCGAAGGCTGGGTGATGGAGGACTCGGGGCTGGGCTACCTGCGCATCAACACGTTTTCAGATGATTACAGCCTGATGGCTAAGCTGTGGGATCGCTATATGACCGAGCTGATCGATAACGAGATCACCGGCTTGATCATCGATGTGCGCGTCAACGGCGGCGGCTCCAGCGGATTGAGCCTCGATTTCGCCGGGTATTTCTTCGACCAGGAAATCGAGGTGTACGAGGGTTTCTACTACAACGAGATCACACAGCAGTTCGAATCCACCGACTATCCTGCCCGCATCCTGCCGGGTCCGAAGCAGTTCGGCGGCCCAATCGCCGTGCTGGTTGGCCCAGAGTGCGTCAGCGCCTGCGAGGGCTTCAGCTACGCCATGTCGCTGGATGACCGCGCTCTGATCGTGGGGCATTCCCCCACCGCCGGCGCGTTCGGCGAGGTAGGCAGCGGGCAGTACCGCCTGCCGGCAGACCTTTCGCTGCAGTTCCCCACCGGGCGTCCAATCACCCCGGCGGGTGATATTTTGATCGAAGGTGTGGGCGTCGAGCCGGATATCCTGGTGCCGGTTACCAGCGAGAGTGCCATGGGCGAAATCGACGCGGTGCTGGAAGCTGCCATAGAGGCTCTGCTCGAGCTGATCGAGCCCTGATCCACCGCACTAAGCGAACCGTCCGGTTGGAGAACGTTCTCCAACCGGACGGTTTTAATTTCGATCAATCGCCGTAGGGGCGGGTTTGTTCCAGCAGGATCCCTTCACCAAAGTACCCAGCGCTCAGGCCTGCCAATCCAGTCAAATGCAGCGAAAACCCGCCCTGTCTCCTGCCAGATTCCTATCCATGGACGCGGAAAGGGTGGGTTTTCGCCTCAGCTTGCCGTCTGGAAAAGCCTGACGGGCCGCTCACCGCGCCAGTATGCCTTGCCCGCACAAACCCACCCCTACAGTTCGACGGCGATGTCCGGAATACTATGGTGCTGTCCGTGTACGCCATATCAGGTACACCGGCGGCAATCCGATTGTAACAGGCGTGCTTACTCCTTCCAGAACTACCATCCCCTCCCCGTAGAGATCATACATCGTTGATACCTGGCCTTCCACGCGGATCTGATGCGTCTCGCCATCCCGCGACCACAGCAGCCAGATTTCCTGGTCCTGGCGCTGCCAGCGGTAGCCTTTCACGCCCGGATAGTCCTTCACTTCCCCCAGGTAGACCGCATCCTGCAATTGCTGCACGTTGAAGACGAAGGCTTCCAGCGCCGGTTGGGGCTGCAAACCGGGCATCACCACCAGCTCTGAGGCGCGCCAGCCGGTCAGGCTGTACCAGATATTGGCGCGCAGCCCCTCTGCCAGCGCGGCGGCATTGGCCTGCGCCAGGTAAGCGGCTTTGGTCTGGAGAAAATCCTGCTGCAGGCAGGGGTCTTCGCGCCCGTCGCGCCCGCACAGCAGCGCCACCTCGGTGTTGAACAGCGCCTTGTCCCGCACGCCGTAGGAGGTCAGCAGCGCTCGCAGGTAGCGCACCTTGGGCGTCAGCACCGGTCCATTCAGATCCCAGCCGCTGTGCCACACCGGACTGCCGTACTTGCCCGCTTCGCCGTAATAATAATCGTAGGCGTGAAAGCTGACCCCATCGAAAGCGCTGCCGGCCCCGGCTTCGAGCACACCTTCCAGAAAGCGGGACGGCGTGCAGTCACGCAGCTTTCCTGACCCCGGCGGGTCTTCGGGGGGATTGACCGGGTCGCAGTCCAGCACCAATCCGCCTACCAGCACCTGCGCCTGGGGATCGGCTTGCTTGATCAGCGGGTACACCACCTTGAGCATCTCGCCGTAGTACTCGCCGCCGTAATATGGGTCGTCCGTCTCGCCCCAGCAGCCGAACGGGCTGTCGGGGGGCACCAGCCGGTGGTCGATATCCGGCTCGTTGCCCAGCTCCCAGTAGCGCACGTTGTACGGCGGCTGGCTGTAGCGCTGCACCAGCGCCTGGAGATACTGCCCGTATTCCTCGAAAGCGCTCTCTGCCACCGGGCCGCACAGCACGCCGGGGTATTTCTGCGCCCAGTCGGGGGTGAACAGCAGCACGGCAATCACTTCCAATCCAGCCTGTGAGGCCTGCGCCAGCCCGGCCTCATCGGCTGCATTCCAGCGGAAGCCGGATGGCTCGCTGTTCTGCGGCTCGATCTCGTTCCAGCGAAAGCGGTCGAAGCGCGTCCAGCGCGCGCCGGACTGCTGCAGCAGGGCAATCTGCGGCTGGGTGGAAAGCTGGTTGACGTGCACGCCCCAGAACGGCTCCACTGGCACGGCAGGTGTGCTGGTTGGAGCAGGCAGCGGCGTCGGAGTATGGGTTGCAGTGGGGGCCTGGGTTGAGGTTGAGGTTGGCGTCCGCGCTACAGAGATGGCTCCGGTAGTGGGGGTGAGCTCGACCAGGGTAGGCTCAACTGCTGTGGGCGTTAGCGCCGGCTCGGGCACAGGACGGCAGGCTGCCGGCACAAACAGCCCGACCAGTAATAATAAGCGAAACATCATTTTCATGCGTTTTCAACCTCCTGTAGGGGTACGCCAGAACCACCGGCGTGCCCTATCCGCGCACGGAGCACTCGCTCCAGAAACATTGCATCCAGCAGGATCAAGGCATAATCGAAGGGCAGGCGAAAACGGATGCGGGTGAAGAACACCGCGTTTGCCAGGGCGCTCAGCAGATAGACGCTCGCCAGCAGCCATTCGAAACTGCTGAGCGGATAGCGACCTGCCAGCGCCAGGCGCGCCAGCCCCAACAGCAGCAGCGGGCCGTAGGTGAGCAGCATCGCCAGGTTCGCCAGGCTCAATCCGCCAAGCGGCGTGAACAGCTCGTTGCGGTAGTTGAAGTAGTTGAGCACCTTCTCCAGGTACAGGCGCGCCGCCGCTGCTGGGCTGCTGCGAATGTACGCCAGCGCCTCCTGGCGGTAGAAGCGGTCGCGCTCGATCTCGCTCATCTCTTCCGTCAGCTGCTCATAATCGTCGAAGCTGACCGAGCGACCGGCATTCGCCGCAGTGCGCGCCGAGTTGCCCACCAGCAGGTTCTCCCCCGAATTGGTCGCCACCGGGATGAAAGCATCGAAAACCAGCCAGTTGCGCAGCGTCCACGCGCCAATCACCAGCACCGCCATCCCCAGGAACCATCCCAGGTGCGCCAGCGCAAGCCGCGGCCGTTTCACCGACAGCCACAGGCCCAATACCGGCAGGGTGAAAGCGAATACCGGTACGGTCAAAACCAGCCAGCCCAACAGCAGGCCCGCCGCAGCCATCCGCCAAACCATAACACGCTCATCCGCAAGCAGGTAGACCACCCACACGAACAGCATCCCTGCCAGCGTTTGCGGGTAGAGTGTGCCTGCCGTGTAGAACAGAACCGGGTAGCAGCAAGCCATGAGCACAGCCAGAAAGCCCGCCGCCCGGGTTTGCAGCCGCCCCAGCAGCAGGTATAGGCCCGCCAGGGTCAGCCCATAGGCCAGGAAGCTGCTCCAGCGCAACCCTGCCACACCGGCGCCTATCGCCCGCAAAGGCAGCAGCCAGAACGGATATCCCGGGGCGCGGTAGGCGCTAGGTGTGCTGCCGTCCAGGGAATACCTGCCCTTCTGCACCAGGTTGTCGACCAGCGTCAGGTAATCGGCCTCATCGGGCAGGAAGCGCAGTTGATCTCCCAGGTACAGCGAATAAAGGCCGCCCGCCAGCAGCACCAGCAGGATAAGCGCCAGCGCCAGTCGAGGAGCGTGTCGCTCAACCGCGCGGGTTAGCCTCGATAAAGCTGGCGGTACGCGAAAAATCATGGCTGTATGCGTTCGAAGTGAAACAGGTTGAGACGGTATTCGTAATCGTTTTGTCCCAGGAAGCGTGTTTTCAACCAGCGCAGCGAGTCGGACTGGCGGGCGTAATTTTCCGTATAGGTAAGCTGGTAGGCGCCGCTCGCCAGCACGATAGATTCCACTTCTCCACCCGATGCACGCTCTGGCTCACCAAGGTTGGTGCGCATCCACCACACGTCCGGGTAGCCAGCCTGCTCGATTTGCTCCCAGGCATTGGGAGGGAATAACTTGTTTCCGTTGATCAGCGCATAATACCAGCAGGCATAATCGCCAGACCCGGGCGCGCAAACCACCACCGCTTCCCCGTCCGAGCGCTCTTCGACAAGCTGCATGATCTCCCGCCAGGGTACGTTCAGGAAGGGTTTGATGTACTCGCGACCGGTGAAGTAATTAAATCCCGCCAGCAGGTATACCCCCAGCAGCAGCGCCGGAAGGGCCAGGTAGATCTTTCGAACCGGGGGAATCCACAGCGTAAGCCAGATGATCAGGAAAGGCAAACCGTAGAGCATGCGGTTGGGCAAGCCCTGCCAGCCCGATATCGGGTAAACGACGACCAGGCTGATCGTGATATTGACAGCCATCAGACAAAGCAGGACGAGCACCATAAACCAGGCCTCGCCGCGTGCACTGCGCAAGGCCAAAATCACCATCGCAACCAGTATCAGAGCGCCCAACCAGGCCGCCGGGTTGAGCGGGGAGAACATCTCTCCCAGGCCAAAAGCGTAGCCCAGGTAGCCCGCGCGTTTCAAAATCTCCACCCCCCAGTTGATGGTCTGCGGTTCCAGCACCAGGTCTTTTCCCACCTGGGCGGTCAAGACCGGCAGCCAGGGAATGAAAGAGGCCGCCACCAGCATCTGCGCCGCCAGCCAGGGAAGAAAGGTAGCTTTGTTTTTGCGCAAGGTGAGCAGCCACCACAGGTTGCAAGCCAGCAAAACGCCCAGGGATGGATAAGACGTGTACAGCAGCGCGGCACCCAGGAGAACATACACACCCAGGTAAGCCAGGTTGCGTGTGTCCAGGTACTTCAGAGTCGCGCTCACCAATCCCAGGCTCAGCAGCATCGCCATAGAATAATAGCGCGCGGTATGCCCATAAGTAAGCAGCAGCGGAGAAAATGCAAGCAGCGCAAGCGCCATCAGGGCGGCATTCTGCCCGGAAATCCGCTGCGCCAACCAATACACCAATCCCAAAGAAGCCAGGGTGAAGGCGATTGACAGGCTGCGCAGCCCGACCTCTCCCACTCCGAAAACCCTACTCCAGGCTCCGGCGGTGACAAAATAGAGCGGCGGGTGGCGATCGCGGGCAGTAGCCAGAGCAATCTCGGCAGGGGATTTTACTGCGTGAGTCGCCGTCCAGGCTTCGTCTTCCCAGTAGCTTTTCTGCGCTGCCCCAGCAAACTGCAGCACCAGGGCAGTCATCATCAGCAGCAGAACCAGCAGGGGCTGCAAACGCAGCAACCTTCCCGAGGAAGTACTGACCGTTTTATCCATGGTAAAAAACCCCAATACTCAGCAGCGCCCACAGCAGAGGCGCTGCAATCAGGATGGCATACACCGCCGTTCCCAGGCGGCGCGGCAATCGCCGGCTGATTGGGCGGTAGATTTCACTCCAACCGGCGTGCAGCAGGATCAAGGTGGGAATAATGGCGGGATACGCATAGCGCGCCGGAGGGTAGAAAATGCGTAGGAGCACATAGTTCTCGCTGCGCACCAGGGTCAGCACCCAGGCAGCTGCCACGGTCAGCCCCAAGAAAAACAACATCTCCGGTGAAAGGCTGCGCCGGCGGCGGAACCAGAAAATGCCCGCGCCGACCACTGCCAGGGCAGTGAGGGCTGCCAGGAAACGGTAAGGGCGGCTGCCCAACATGAGCACGTGCCCCCAACCGAAGCGTCCCCAGAAGGAGCGCAGCATGTGCACGCTCAGGTCTTTATGAAACCAGCCCGCCCCACGCAGGTCCAGCAGCACACCGGCAATCCAGGAGGGCCGCGTCCGGTCCGGCAGGAACGCCGCTCCCAGCCGGTCGGCCCACAAGCGC
This sequence comes from Anaerolineales bacterium, assembly GCA_041736465.1. Lineage (GTDB taxonomy): Bacteria > Chloroflexota > Anaerolineae > Anaerolineales > UBA4823 > JAJUJL01. Next base: position 10,331 of record JBGSTO010000238.1, read on the forward strand.
ACACGCAGCCCACCGGTTTCAGCCGAAGCATTGCGCACCAGGTTCTCGAAGGGCTTGCCTGCCCATATACCTGTGCTGGCCCGGGGGTCGTCGAACTGCGGTCGCTTCTCGAGGGAGTACTCCCCCTCCACCAGCACCACCCCGTCGTAATACACCGCCAGCGGGGCTGCGCCGGCGGCGGGCAGCGGCGATAGCTCGATCCAGGCGCGCCAAGAAGGGGCGGTGATTGTCTCGGTAAAGGCGAAGAAGGATGGCTCTACCCCCACAGAGATGCGCCGGAACAGGTCTTCGTTGGACTCGTACAGGTGCAAGGTAGGTGTGCGCACTTCCACTGGGCGGTCGGCCCACACCCAGGCCCCCAGGGTGATGGTTTTGCCCTGCATGGTTTGAGCATCTGCGGGGGGCAGAAGCTGGTAGATGCGGTTAAGCTCCTGCGGGTTTGTGGATGGCGACACCTCCACCACCAGGGCATACTCGCCTGCCGCTGCTTCACGGTGGGCAATGCGCGTCGGCTGCTGCTGGAAGCTTCTGCGCACCCAGCTTGCCGCATCTCCCCAACCGAAGACGGCGACCAGCGCAGCCAGAACGGCGGCAGCCGCCAGCGCCCAGGCAGCCCAGCGGTAGCGCCCGCGCAGCACCGAAAACAGCACCACCACAGCCAATAAAGGCACGCTGATATAAGTCGTCTCTTTAGTGAGCACGCCCAGCACGACCGCGGCCGCCGTGCCGAGCAGCACGCCCGGCGAGAAGCCGCATCTCAGCAAACGCACGCTGCCCCACACAAACAGCGAAAAAAAGGCGATCGCGCCCACATCGTTGTTCATTGCGGTCATGATATCCGCCAGCCCGGGTAAAAACACCATACCCAGCGGCACATACAAACGCAGCGCGTGCCCGGCAGGCGTCAGCTCGCAGATCACCCCATACGCCGCCAGGATGCTCACCAGGTACAGGGCCAACGAGAACATGCGCGCCGCATACAGCTGGTCCTGCACGCTGAAGTTGGACATCAGGCGCAGCGGGACTGCCGCTAGCACGTAGTACAGCGGTGGGTCGTTGAGCTGCGAGTAAATTCCAATCCAGGCGGGCTGGTCGGATGGAGTCAAATCCGGACGGATTGCCATCCCTTTAAAGAAGCCGTTCTCGAGCATGGAGCGCGCCACATCGATGCGCATCCCAGCATCATAGTCCCCAGGCTGCGGCAATCGCAGGCGGTTGGCAACCAGCCAGGCATACTCGAAGTGATTGGGCTCATCGTAATGCTGCCACGGCGGCACCAGGTAGATGAAGATCATCCCGGTAATCAGGCCGCAAAGCAGGGCAATGGCAAGCGCCCAGCGATCATCCTTCGACCAGGCGGCTCGTATCATAGTTCTTGCTCGCCGGCTGAAGGCCGGGTTCCGCGCGCCAGCCGGGCGATGGTCTCAAAGCCCGCATCGAAGATTTGATCCAGCTCACGGGCGGTATCCAGATAATCCTTCAACGGCCTGCCGTAGGGGTCTACCACCGGGTACTTCATGCCAACCATCTCGCTGAATAAGAAAATTCTGCCGGCTGCCTGCGGGAACTCCACCTGCAGGGCTTCCTTGTGCCCCGGTTCCATCACAAGGATCAGGTTGAAATCCTTGATCAGCGCACTGCTCACCGAGCGGGAGCGGTGCGAGCTGGCATCCAGGCCGCGCTGCTGCAGCACAAGCTGGGTATTTGTGCTGACCAGTTGGCCATCCATTGCCCAGGTACCCGCTGATTCGATCCGCCAGTGTTCACCAGGTGGTACGCGAGCTTTGAGCAGCGCCTCCGCCATTGGGGAACGGCAGATATTGGCAGTGCATACAACCAGGATCGAAGCATCTGGCATTTCATCCATATACAGCACTTCTCCTCAAGATCAGAATCACCCGGGCTCGGCCTGGGGCAGCCCGCTCAGGCGGCCTCCCACCGACCAGAAAGCCACCAGGCTTGCCAGGCTGGTGGGCACCAGCACGATGGCGTGCAGCAGCAGGCCATAGCTCAGCCCAATCGAATCTGGCACGCCGAAAACTGCCAGCGCCAGAATGCACACATATTCGAATAACCCAAAGCGCCCCGGCACCACCGGCAAAGAAATCCCCGCTTGCAGCGCCACCAGCACCAGCACCGCGGCCTTCCACGGCAGGACCACATCCAGAGAACGCAAAACCAGATCATTGGTCAACACCGCGGTGCCCCAGATTAACACGGTCAGGGCAGCCAGGCGGATGGCTTCGCTGCGCAGCCGCAGCACACCCAGGCTAGACAGCGCCATCTTCAGGCGCGGCAGCAGCGCAGCCTGCCACTTTGCGGGCAGCCAGCCCAGCAGCGCGGGTAAACGCGCCTCGATGGCGGCGGGCCAGGCTGCAACCAAACCGATGACTAACGTAAGCACAACAGCCAGCACGGTCAGTGTAACACCCGAATCGGCCAGCCAGCCCGGCATCGGCAGCAGCAGGATTGTTGCCAGGAACAGCAAAGCATAAGCCAGCAGATCAACGATCTTTTCAAGCGCCAGTGTGCCCAGCAAGAACGAGCGGCTGCCGCCTTTGCGGCCTGCCAGGTAAATGCGGCTGAGATCGCCGATGCGCCCCGGGGCAAACCAGTTGACCGTCTGGCCAATCAACAGCGCAGCCAGCAGGTCGGATACCGGGAAACGAGCTTCGCCCCGGTTTGCCATGACCGCCCACCGCGCCAGCTTGGCGCCTGTATTGACGACCACCGACGCCAGCGCCAGCAGCAGCAGCCCAGAATCGGCTTCCCGCAGGCTGCGCCATACTTCCTGCGGAGGCACATCCCGCAGCGACAGATACAGCAACACCGCGACCAACAGGACACCCACAGTCCAGCGCAGCCAGCCTGCCTGCAATATCCGAGAAAGCCGCTTCACTGCCCAGCCCCCTCATCCGGTTTCTCAGCATTCTGCCGGTTCTCGGGCGTACCCGCCAGCAGGTACAGGCGGGTCGCCGCCATCAGTATTCCCCATACCCCCCACACCAGGGGCGCAGGGCGCACCATCCCCCAGGTAACGGCATCCACCACGCCGTGCACGCCCAGCGCTACCTGACCGGCGAACAAACCCGCCCCCAGCCCTGCCGCCCAGGCGTCGTTGCTCGCCCGCCCCGCCTGGTAAATCTTGAAAGCCAGACCCAGGGCAAGCAGGTACATCCCCAGCCACGCTGCCAGTCCGGGCAGACCCAGGTCGATGCCCACCTGAAAAAATAGATTATGAGCGTGATCGACCGCCCCCGGTTGGTAGCGAAAAAATGGGTACAGCAGGTCGGCGACATAATTGAAGCTCCCCAGGCCGATGCCGGTCAGGGGGAAATCCTGCAGCATGTATACAGCGCGCGCCCACACCTCCCCGCGCCCTTCGCTGCCCCCCAGGGTAGCGCTGGCGACGATCTCCGCCAGCACGCGCTCGGCTCCCAACCACAGCGAAGCTGCCAGGAATGCCAGCAGCGCCGCAGGCAGC
>JBGSTO010000246.1:0-3788 GCA_041736465.1 Anaerolineales bacterium
CGGTAAGTAGATTGCGGGCGTTCCAGGTGCCCGGGGGTGGGTGTGTAGATTGTGTGGTCATCTCCTTCTCTCCCGCCGGCTTTTGCTAGGGGAGAATCAAAAAGCCGGCACTCAATAGAAATCTATTAAGTGCCGGCAATACGTGCCAGTGTTTTATGCTGTCATCACTTATAACCTACTGAGAGGAAACCCACCCTCTCCGCTGAGCGTAAAGTCTCAGAGCCTTACCGGCTCTCGATCTGTTGAAAAACGGATGTGAAAGAACGGGGTTTTACGCTGTGGCGTGAACTTCACGCCCGAGATCGCTCAGTGACACCTGGGCGGTCTCAACTTTTAAGCGGTTATCCTTCATTGTATGTGCTACTCGAGGATTGCCAAGATATTGTGGAACATCGGGAAGGCGATTTTGACTTCCATCCTTTCCTGTCCCAAATCTTCCCTTACGTCACAAACATCTTTTTTCGCCTTAGTGAGGCTCTATCCAGAATCATTCCAAAGTAGATTTTCCAGAAAGCAACCTCCAGGATACATTTAGCCAAATCCACTGATTCCCATTCCAGCTTGGGATTATAATCACCGAGTATATCTCATAATTTCCTGCTCGATCAAAAGTGTTTCCCTTCACTCAATCCAGCCACTCTTTTGGTGGGGCAACCATATAAGGGATAATAGTTCGAAAAAAGGGTGTCCAAATGGTTGAGATTCTGAGTACAAAACTCTTTATCCCTCGACCGCGGAAAAATCTGGTCACCCGCCAACGTTTAATAGATCGGCTGAACGCCGGGCAGGATAAAAAACTCACCCTGATCGCTGCGCCGGCCGGGTTTGGGAAAACCACCTTGTTAAGCGAGTGGATCCCGAAGAGCCCCCATTGCGTGACCTGGCAATCCCTGGACGAAGGCGACTATTCTTCACCTCGCTTTTGGACGTATTTTACAGCAGCTCTTCAAACCCTTTCACCGGAACTCGGAAAGGGCGCCCAGGCGTTATTAAACTCGATACGGCCCCCCACGATTGAAAGCATACTCACCATTCTCATTAACGAGATCAACGCTTTTGGCGATTCGTTCGTCCATGTGTTTGACGACTATCACCTCATCGAAAGTGCGGAAATCGATCGTGAATTGGCTTACCTGATTGATCACCAGCCCTCGAATCTACACCTCATCATCACCACCCGAGAGATCCCTCATCTACCACTGGCACGACTGCGCGCCCGAAATCAATTTAACGAATTACGTGCCAGCGACTTGCGTTTCACCTTCTCTGAAGTCGCCGGATTTCTCCACGCGATGGATCTAAATCTTATTCCAGAAGACATTCAGGCATTGGAAGACCGCACCGAAGGCTGGATTGCTGGCTTGCAATTGGCTGCGCTTTCGATGCAGGGACGCCAGGATGTTCCGGAATTCATCCAGGCATTCGCTGGAAGCCATCGCTACATCGTAGATTATTTGATTGAAGAAGTGCTGCAGCGTCAGTCAGACTGCGTCCGGAGCTTTCTAATTCAAACCTCCATTCTTGAACAGTTAAATGGCCCGCTGTGCGATGCTGTATCTGGCCAGGCGGAATGCAATGTGCTGTTAGAGTCCCTGGAGCGAGGCAACTATTTTGTTATCCCCCTGGATGACAGACGCCATTGGTATCGCTACCACCATCTTTTTGGTGATGTACTGCGGATGCACTTGATGGCGGAGCAGCCTGACCTGGTACCGGCTTTACATCGCCGGGCCAGCGAGTGGTACGAACAGAACGGTTCGGCAACAGAAGCGATCCGGCATGCACTGGCTGGGCAAGATTTTGAGCGGGCGGCGACCCTGATCGAACGGGTATTTCCGGCGATGACTCGCAGCAGGCAAGAAGTCACCTTGCTTGGCTGGCTCAAAACACTGCCCGAGGCGGTGGTTCGCTACCGGCCGGTGTTGTGTAACCTGTTTGCCGGGGCATTAATGCAAACCGGGGAGCTGGAAGGTGTGGAGACCTGGCTGCTGGCTGCCGAGAGGTACATGACCCCGGCGCTCGAAGGGCAGGCGCTGCCTGAAATCCGACCGCCTGCCACGGTGGTGGATCAAGAAGAATTACGCCGGCTGCCGGGCGCGGTTGCCATACACCGCGCGGGACAGGCTTTGATGCTCGGAAACGTGGCGGCAACGATCCAACATGCCCAGCGGGTGCTGGATCTTGCTCCGCAAGATGACTTTCTCCGTCGCGGCGGGGCAGCGGCGCTCCAAGGGCTCGCCTTATGGACACTTGGCGATCTTGAGGCAGCCCGCCAGATATATCCGGAGGCGATCGGGTACCTTCAGCGGGCGGGCTACCTGGCTGATTCGATTGGCTGCGCTTTAGCCCTGGCCGATATTGTTATCACTCAGGGTCATCTCCATACGGCAATGGGAATTTATGAGCAGGCCCTGCGACTTGTCTCAGAGCACGGAGAGCCAAACCTGCGGGGAACCGCCGACATGCTCGTAGGGATGAGCGAACTGTATTATGAGCACAATGATCTGCATTCTGCTGCCCAATGCCTGCTGAGAGCAAAGGAACGGGGGGAGCTCACCGGGCTGCCGCAAAACCGCTATCGCCTGCGCGTGGCGATGGCGCGTATCCGCCAGGCAGAGGGCGAACAGCATGAGGCGCTTGGCCTGCTTGATGAAGCGGAGCGCCAGTTCATGGGAGATTTTTCCCCGAATGTGCGCCCCATTGCGGCGATGAAGGCGCGCTTGTATGCCAGGCAAGGCAGGTTGGACGAAGCCCTGGACTGGGCGCGTAAGCAGGGGTTATCTCCTGACGGTGATCTTAGTTACTTGCGTGAGTTCGAACACATCACGCTGGCCAGGATCCTCCTGGCGCGAAACAAGAGCGACCCTTCTGAAAGCCCCTTGCGTGAGGCGTTAAGACTGTTGGAGCGCATTCTGAAAGCCGCGGAAGAAGGCGGCAGGATGGGAATTGCCATCGAAATCCTGGTGTTGCAGGCGCTTGTTTACCAGACGCTGAGCCAACTCACCGCCGCGCTGCTGCCGCTGCAACGGGCTCTGGCGCTGGCTGAGCCGGAGGGCTACACCCGCATATTTGTGGACGAAGGTTCCCCGATGAGGGAACTGCTTCGGGAAGCTGCTGCCCGGAGGATCATGCCAGCGTACACAGGAAAACTGCTGGCGGCATTGGCAGGCGGGCAACCCGGGAGTGTGGTTGAATCACTTTCCCCATTGCCACAATCGCAGATTGAACCACTCAGCCAACGTGAGCTCGAAGTGCTCCGGCTGTTCAAGACTGAGCTTTCGGGCCCCGAAATCGCCCGTGAACTCGTGGTTGCTTTGAGCACGGTGCGCACCCATACCAAGAGCATCTACAGCAAGCTCAACGTCAATAGCCGCCGGGCGGCGGTCAAACGGGCCATTGAGTTGGGCCTGATCTAAAACGGGCCTATCAAGATAATCCGAAAAACCCCGCCAACCAAATATGGCGGGGTTTTTCGATTCTCCCCACCCAAATCCCCACATGTGGGGAAGACATCTCCCCATATCCAGTTGTATATTGCTACTAATCAAACCCGAATAGGCAGAAATGCCGGGTGTCAATCTCAGATGCTTATCGCATTGGTTCTCAAGGAGAGAAAATATGAATGCCAACGGAAAGACTTCCATCAAGAATAGCAAGACGAAGATAACCGCAGCGACACTGATGCGGTTGGCAGGTGTATCTGCCATATTGGCAGGGCTGTGCTTCATCGTCATGGGAGGCTTACATCCCATTAACGTTCCTGAAGCGGTCACCACTGCCACCTGGGT
>JBGSTO010000265.1:0-6864 GCA_041736465.1 Anaerolineales bacterium
GGCGAACTCCTGGCTCAGAGCTTGCATAACCGTAGAATATCTGCATTATCTGTAGGAAGTAGTCGGGAAATAAATCTTCTTTTTTCAATTCTTTGATCATTTTCGTTGCGGTTAATTTTTCAACATCTGGATACAAAGTTGTGCCAAGCGCTTCAAGCGCCGAAACAATTTCCTTAATTGAATTTGCTGGATCTAATGGGCGCCGCGTAAATAGATCTTCAGACTTTTGAAAGTGTGTACGTGTGGTTTTGAGCCCACTCTCAATTAACTGAGTACCAACTTTTCGACGCATTTTTATGAGTTCGTCTGGTAAAAGTAGATGCAACTTACTATCATCATCCAATCTCCACCTGACATTATTGCCCTCAAAAAATTTGTTAACTTGATTAATATAACGCGAATATTGAATCGGGTATTTGTCGAAACTAATATCCTCCATTGCTACTATTTCATCACAGGCGCTCTCGATATGATTTCCGATAATTTCAATAATGTCATAAAACTCATACCATTCAATCTCCCTGAATAACTTTAGTAAATCTATATGTTCATCTAGATCGCGCTGGAAAGTTATTGAAATTGAATTAATGAGTTGAGAATAATTTATGACATGGATGAAATCTGAAGTAGTCGATTCGAGCATGTCATCCAGAAAATAATCCAAAACATCTTGAAAAAAAGCTATTCTTAACCATATTGGTGCAGACTCGATTATCGTCTCTTGTCTGCGAGCTGAATAACCAAGTTCTTCAGAAAATCTTGACATTTTGCTCATCCTATTTGAACATCTGTATGTTCAGGATATAAACAAATCGCGATCTTGAGATTATTTTATGCCATACGCGTTGGAACCAAGAACGTAACTGCCACTGGAAACATGCGCGGCTGCGGATTGGCAAACCGATTAGCAATCGACTCTGTTTCAGCTTTAATTTCATCTGGTATCTGGCGGAGCCGGCGCCGTAGAGCATCCACATTGCGGGTGAGCTGCTCGAGCTCGCTGTTGTTGAACAACTCTAATTGAACCGGTTTTGCGATGTCATTCAGCTCGCGCTCGATGGATTGTTTCAGCTCGGTCAATATGGCGGTGATATCCGCGATCTCCTTGGCTTCCCTCTCTTCCAACAAGCGCTGCATGCCGTACAGCCGGTCTCTCATGCGTGCATCCAACGCGTCCAGCAAGGATGCCTCCAACTTTGGCCAGAGATCGATCAGCCGGTTGTGCGTCTTTTTCGAGGGTTGTTGGTCTGTAGCCGCATCCAGGGCTCCCTGCACCTGGCCGACATTCATACGCCGGAAGCGGCCTTCCTGAATGAAGCCACCGGCGGTGATCACTTCCTCATGCAGGCGATGGCTGTCACCGCCAATAATAACCAGACGGGCATGGGCAATTAGCGCGGGAGTGTCCAGCTCATGATTGGGGACAATTCGGGCTGTCACCCGGCTGAGACCTTTACGACCTGCTTGGGCCCAGATCTCCGCTCTGAGCAGTCGCAGCGACATCTGCACCAGGCGATGATTCAGATGCGCCAGGACCAGATCATCCCGCCCTTTCGCCAGCTCATGATCAAAGACGACCGGGCGGATTTCCCCTGTGTGGGGATGCGCCAATCCCTCCATGCAGGTCGCCCAACTGCCTCGCAAAGCCGGCAGGTAGTACGCTTTCCCGCGCAATTCGCCCTCCTGAACAGGTTGCAGAGGTGGCTGGTTCACCAGCTCAAGGGCAATCCCCACTAACCTGAACACATTTTCCGGGGATAGATTTAACGTCTGGCGCGTTTCTCGCAGTTGCTCGTAGTGCTTCTCGATCTGCTCGCCCAGTTCGCGTTCAAATTTATGCATGCGGCGCACTGCTTTAGCGTCCTCTTCAGCGATCTGAGTATCCAGGCGCTGGCGTTTTCCCAGCATGGCCTCTTCCACCTGCTGGGCGATCACCGGCCCAACCTTGCCCAGGTCTTCACGGATCTGCTCCACTTTTTCAGCCGCGCGCACAAGGAACTCCAAATCCGCTTCCAGCTCCTCGGCTGGCACACTTAAAGCTTCTGATTGTCTCTGGTATCCCTGGCTGACAAAATGATAGACCAAAGGGTTATAACGCTGCCCGTGGCGATCTATTCGCCCATTGCGCTGCTCCATTCGATTGGGGTTCCAGGGGATTTCGTAATGGATCAAGCGGTGGCAGTAATTCTGCAAGTCAATGCCTTCCGAAGCGGCGTCTGTCGCTAGCAGAATTCGCACCGGGCTAACGTCAGGGCTGGCCTGGAATGCAGCCTTGATGCTCTCGCGCTTATCTTCATCCATACCGCCATAAAGGACCATCAAACGGTCGCTTTTGGTCAAACCTTGTGCAGCCAGGAGCATCTGCAGCCAGTTCTGCGTGGTGCGGTATTCGGTGAAGATGATCGCGCGTTCATTTCCCCAGCTATTGTCCGGCAGCAGCAAGTTCTCCTGGATCCAATCAAATAACGCCTTGGCTTTACTGTCTGGCAAATAGGATGCAGAGTCCGCCCATGTATGCATATCTTCCAGCAGCTTGCGTTCACGCTGGGAAAGCTCGTCAAATGCTCGACTGGCGGAATCGAGTGCGCCTTGTGTAGCCAACTCGTACTCATCATCATTTGCGTAACCTTCTTCTGCCTGAGCTAACTGACGCCGCAGGATCCCGATGGAAGCTGTCTTTTGGGCTGGAGCTTTAGGCTCAACACCTTTTTTAAGCGTTTGGATGTGCTTAGAAAGGGTGGTTGCAAAAGCAGCCGGAGAGGAGAACAGCCGTTTTTTAAGCAGTTTAAGGACAAACTCGGTAGCAAACCGTTCTTCCTGTGTCTTTGCACTTTGTTGACGCAAAGCGCTGTATTCTTTAAGCCAGCGATGAATCTGTTGTTCTGTCTGCGTGTAATCCACCTCGATCACATCCAACTTGCGTTTCGGGTAGCGAGCTTCCCCGGCCCAATCTACCAGCTCTGATTTCAAACGCCGTACCATCACAGATTCCAGTTGCCGGCTGTCAGGTCTGACGCCACGGGCAAAACGTTGATCGTCTAATAGCTCCAGCAAAGCGCTGAAACTCTCCTGGTAGCCGTTATGGGGTGTCGCCGTCAAAAACAAGTTGTGCTCAAAGTGCGGGGATATTGTGCGGATGGCATCGGTGCGCTGGGAGTCAATGGCGTACTTCCCCACACCGGATGGTGCCACATTATGGGCTTCGTCCACCACCAGTATATCTAACCTGCGGGGGTAAGTGATCTCGGCTGGTAGGGTTTCTCGAAACAAACGCATGGGTCGATCACGTTTGATGAAATCAATCGAAGTGATCAGGCGCGGGAAATGCGTCCAGGGATTGGCATGGATGCCCCGGCTGCGGCGCAAGGTTTTCATCAGATCGCTGTCAACAACGCGAAATTCCAAACCGAACTTGTCTCGCATCTGGTCGCGCCAGTGGATCTGCAAGCCAGCCGGGCAGACTACCAGCACCGTGCGCACCCGGCCACGCACAATTAATTCCTGGATCACCAGACCGGCTTCGATGGTTTTTCCCAGGCCGACGTCATCGGCGATAAGCAGCTTCACCCTCGGCATCTGCACTGCGCGCACCAGCGGGTCCAGCTGGTAGTCTTCGATCTCAATGCCGCTGCGGAAGGGGGCGTGCAGGGTGCGGATGTCTGCCGATGAGATCGCTCCCCAGCGCACGGCGTTGAGGAATGCATCCAGCCGGGCTGGCGTGTCGAAGCCCTTTACTTCCGGTAGACCAACTTTCTCATCGATCCTCGTTCCCGGTTCAATCTCCCAGATTACCTGCAGAGTTTCTCCCAAAGCGTCGTCTTCGATTGAGCTCAACGAGACCAGGTGGTGCCGTCCATCGAATGTCTGGTACAGCGGGTCGGACGGCAAGGTGCTTTTCTTCACGTCTGCCACCACATACCGCCGCTGCCTGACGGTAACGATTTGGCCTTGTTCTGGAAGGGGAGTGATGGTGGTCGCTGGCATTATTTATGGTTCCTGATTGAGATACTGGCTCTTTGTGGGTGCACCTGCAGAGACTTGCTCACCGCATGTGCAGTTGCCTCCAGCTGATCCTGCGCGGCTTCCCAGGCTTCTTTCGTCGCCTCCGGCAGGGACAGGATTTCCTCCGCCGGCGCCGGCTTGTCCAGATACAGCCCCTCGCCCGATTCGGCATCGTACCACAGCAGCCTGTTGCAATCGCTGCTGGCGATGCGGTAGTAGGGCAGGGGTTGAAAGTTCATCCATTGCTGCAAGACCGCAATGGCTGTTTCCCTGTCAGGAATCGAGTTAGGGGCAGCGATAGTCAGGCAATACACAGATACCGACCTGCCAATAAAAGGTCGAAAAACGGTGACGGGTTTGATCTGGCAGCTGTTTTCTGGATAGCAAAATCTCGTTTCAATCGCTCGCAGCATGCCGGCAGTGGTTTCACAGGCAGCCAGTTCACGCAGGCGGTGAACGAGTTGACTGGGATTGGGCGGTTCGTATGGGAACAGGCTGCCCACATACACCCACGCACCTTCCACCGTCTCTGCGTTCAATGGCATCGGCTGCGCTTCCAGCCAATAGCGCCAGAAGTCTCGCAGCGCTCGCTTGCGATCGTCGAACACGCTGCGGCTCTGAAGATAGGCGCAGTAGAAAATGGTTGCCAGAAGCAGAGCGTCTGATTTGTATTCATGCAGATAGGTGTGGGTGAGTTTCTGTTCTTCTGCTTCCAGCTGGTTGAAGTAGCCGCTCTGGGCGCCGTCTCCCCAATAGACTCGCCAGATTTCCAGCAGAGAGTCCAGCAGGTAATCGGTCTCAAGCCACTCTTTTGAGAATAAGCGCCAGAGCACGTGGGAGAAGATGACATAATTCTTGACCATAACATCGAAACCGGCGATTTCCTGAAAAGACTGGCTTGCTATACCTTGCAGGTAGCGCCGGATGAAGTTCTTGAAAATTTGCTGGATGCGTCCCATACGGGTTCGCTGGCGTTGTTGGGATTCTTGCGCCTCAAGCTCGCGTTCTTCTTCTGACTCCCCACCCTCCATCTCTGCAGTGGCATTCTCATCTGAGTTGACCAGCGCCTCAATTGTCTCCAGGCCAGTTTGTATATCTACCAGCTTGTTGAAGTGGGCGACGATTGAGTTCAGCAGGATCTGCAGCGGCGTCTTATCTGCCAGCGGTCTTGGCAAGTTTTCGCCTCCCTGGCGGTACTGCCGCAGCTTAGGGTGCCGGCGCAAGGCATCGAAGTCAATATCCCCATAATTCATGATTGTCCCCGGGCTGCTGTCGGCGCCGGTCGGGCGTTTTCTGCCGGCGATTTGCCAGCAGCTGCGCTCGTCCAGGATGAGCTGGTTCTCCAATTCTCTCAAGAGCTCTTCCAGCTCCTCATCCTCTAGATCGAGATCGCCGGCTCCTTCGAGCGTATCACTGGTCACAGGAATCTGGAGCAGGTCATCCAAAGCTTGCTGGTTGCAGGCAAACACCGGATTGCTGGTCTGGTCTTCCAGGTCTCCCCAGCGCAGTGCAACCGGAAGGGTTTCTTCGAGCAGCTCTGCAACTTTGGCAGGGATCTTAATTCGAATCGCTGACGATGCAATTTCACTCAGTGAACAAGGAACGTTTTTCCCGCTGACCAGAAGTTCCAGCGCCTGCAAGTCGGGTATCTTGCCCCGGAAATACAGCACAAGCTCTTCGCCAAGCCAGGATCCGCCGGTCAGCAGAAACGGGGCACTCTCATTTGGGCTTGTTTCCGGCTGCTGGTAGGTGATGTCCAGCGTTCCAAAATCTGCCACCGGAGGGTGAATGGTTAAGCCATCGAGTATCGCGTCGAACTGCTCTCGAGCTCCACTGAGCAGGTTTGCCAGCTCGATATTTGCCTGGGCTCCGGCGCGTAGCATTGCCACCTGGGAAAGGTTGGGCGACCCCTGCAGGCAGATGGAGCGTACAGCAGTTTCGATCAGGTACAGTTTTGCATGCACGTAAGCGTCCGACCGCTCGCCCAGTGGAACGATGGAGCGCACTTCCCAGGCAGTGTGTGAATCTTGCAGTACCTGTGTCAGACTGGCCAGGTTAGCGGATGTCTGCCCTGGCTGTACAAGCAGAGTCAAGGATTTCGGGCTCAGCCTGAGCAGCATCTCTTTGAGCGCCGCCGCGCCCTCGTCATAAAACGGGGATAATACCCATAGCTGTTCGACGGGCTCGCCATTTAGTTCGAGCTCGAGCTGGTCGAGGAAGCTCAATTCCAGGTTGTGGCGAACGGGCTGCCAGTCGCTGATCGCCGGGTAATACAGCCAGGGGGTTTTGTCGAACAGGTGCTGGATGTGTTTGATGGCGGTAGGACCGATCGCTCCGGAGGAAAGGATGGATTCCAGCAGCTGGCGGACGGTGTGAAATGCTGGAAGCGCCTCATCATGCTCTTTACTGTACTCGTATTGGGTGAACAGCTCCCCGCCAGATGCATACCCCTGCATGCTCAAATTACCGCTGCCCACCAGCAGCCGCCCATTCTCAGCATTCGCCAGCAGGATCAGCTTCGCATGCGCCGAGTATGGTGAAAATACCCCATCGAACACATAACGCTGGTTGACCCAGCGCGCCCGGCTGTTGCGGGCATAACTCTCCAGGGACTCCAGATAATGCAGACCATCCGCCAGGATGATTTTATTGTTGCAGCGCGTCGCCAGTTCTCGCCAGAGGGCGGATTCGAAAAAGGGCAGGTCTGCACCGAAGGTAAGGATAAGGAGATGATCCCAGTTGCCTTTGAGGGCTTTCGGAACCTGCAGCCAATCGCTCATACATCCCCCTCGTCCAGCAGCTTCTGCCCATCTGGCGTCAAAGCATGCCCGGCAGATCTCAAATCGCCGCACAGCCCGAGCT